>NZ_JBEORS010000037.1:0-36277 GCF_040302405.1 Streptomyces sp. NPDC126503 | reverse complement strand
GGAGCGGCCGGACGTCGTCCCAGGGCGGCTCCTGGCCGTCCGGGGTGTCGAAGACCGCGGGGAAGAGATCGCCCACGGCGGCGAACGCGAGCGGGCTTCGGTGCGAGCGTCCGTCAGGCGACCGGCTGGGTGCCGTCCGTGGGGATGAAGGACAGGGCGGTCTGGCGTGGCTTGAAGGGGGCCCGCCAGTCGCCCGTGCCCCGGTACAGCCAGTTGTCGGTGTGCGGGGCGAGGGCGAGGAGGTCGGCGCGGCCGTCGTCGTCGGCGTCGCCCACGCCGACGAGGTGGCTGTACGCGTTCCAGCCCGCGCCGAGCCGGGCGCGGGGCGCGAAGGTGCCGTCGCCCTTGCCGAGGTACAGCCAGAGGACGCCCGCCGTGTCCCGGGCGACGAGGTCACCGGCCGGGCCGCCCGCGAGGTCGCCGGTGGCGGTGAGGTCGTTGTAGATCCCCCAGCCGGTGCCGGCCTTCTTGCGGGCGGAGAAGGGGGCGGTGGCGTTGCCGGTGCCCGGGTAGAGCCAGAGGCCGCCGGACCGGTCGGTGGCGAGGAGGTCGTTCTTCCCGTCGCCGTTCAGGTCGGAACCGCCGGTGATCCTGTCGTAGATCCCCCAGCCGGTGCCCACCTTGACGCGCCCGGCGAAGCCGCCGGTGCCGGTGCCCTGGTAGAGCCAGAGCGCGCCCGTCGTGTCGCGGGCCAGGAGGTCGCCGACGGTGGAACCGCCCAGGTCGCCGGTGGCCTCGATCCGGTCGTAGACGTTCCAGCCGGAGCCGAGGGAGGCCTTGGGTTCGGCGGGCATCAGCTCGCCGTACTCGGGGCTGTGGAGGGTGTCGGTGCGCCAGAGGCGGCCGGCGGCGTCCCGGGTGAGCAGGTCCGGGGTGCCGTTGTCGTTGAAGTCGTGCGGGGCGGGCTCGCGGACGACCGTGAAGGTGCCCCGGGCGTCGAGGTCCGGGCCGAGGCCGTTGGCGGGCTTCCCCGTGACGTGCCAGGTGTAGGCGCCGTTGTACGCGGCCATGGCGTGGTCGCCGAGGTGGCCGTTCCAGTCGTACGTCAGCTGTCCGGAGCTCGTCGCGTGGACGTAGGTGTGTGCCGTCCTCCCGGTGCGGACGTGGCGCAGGGTGACCGTCACCTGCTTCAGGTCCCGGGAGAGGTCCCAGGCGAAGCGGGCGCCGTCGGCCGCGTCGAGGTCGACGGTCCGGGGGGCGCGGTCCCCGGTGAGGACGACCTCGGTGGGCTCGCCGGTCGTGGCGACCATGACGGCCTGCGGGGTGGTGTCCCCGGTGGCGGTGATCCGGTACAGGCCCTCGCCGCGGCCGAGGAGGCCGCCGCGCACGTAGAGGCTGCCGTCGGGGGCGGCCGCGGACGAGAGCACGTGGTCGAGGAGCTTGACCGTGGTGCCGGTGGCCAGGTTGCGGGCCGTGAGGGGGTGCAGCGCGGTCTGCTGCGGGGAACGGAACCCGCCGCCCTCTCCGTACACGACCCAGCCGTCGGCCAGGCCGATCTGGAGGTCGCCGCTCCACACGTCGGGCAGCGGGACCTCCCGCACCTCGTCGGTGGCGCGGTCCAGGACGAACAGCCTGGGCTGCTGGGTGTTGTCCCCCTCGATCCAGGCGACGTGGGTGGGGGACACGGCACGGTCGGCGGTGGGGGCGGCCATCCCGTCCCGGATCGTGCCGACGGCACCGGTGGTGAGGTCGAGGAGGCCCCACTTGGCCGCCGTGCCCTGGGCGAAGGTGACCAGCGCGTGGTCCGGGGTGCCGGGCGCGACCTTGACACGGGTCGCGTCGGCGGGCAGGCCCGTGACCGCCGTGTTCGGCTGCGCCTCGGTGTGCTTGCGGAGCACGGTGCCGGTCCCGGTGGTGACGGTGGTGAAGACGGCGTCACCGGCCGCACCGGCGTACTTCGGGCCGTCGGCCGCCGAGGAGAGCGGGACGTCGAGCGCGCCGAAGGTGCGCAGGTTCCGCTGGGTGACCTGGTAGAGCCCGCTGTGGACGAGGTAGTCGGTGGTGCGCGTGGACGTCTGCTCGACGCGGCCGTCGTAGGCCTGCCCACCGCCGTCCGCGTACCGCTGCCAACGGTTGAGGTTGTTTTGGTCGCGGGTCAGGAAACCGGTCACGCCGGCGGCGGTCAGCGTGGCGGACCCGGGGTAGCGGACGGAGACCGTGTCGGTGGTCGTCGCGGGCGCCGTGGTCGCCGTGGTGGCGGGGGCGGCGTGCGCGGAGGTGGTGAGGACGCCCGCGCCGAGGGTGACGGCGAGGACGGTGGTGACGGCGGCGGTGAGCCGGCGTCGGACGGGACGGGCCAGAGGCACGTGCGTTTCCTCCAGGAGTCAGCAGGCGCACCGTGCGCCACACCGGATGAGACTCGCCGCGAGGCGAATGGTTGTACGAGGAAGGGGCACGGCCGCAGGCCCCCACCCCCGGTGGGGTGGGGGCCTGCGGTGGTGCGGACCGGGGCGGCGGGTCAGAAGGCGCCGTTGAGGTTCCACCAGTCGTCGGCCTCGACGGAGCCGGGCGCGATCGCGCCGGTGCCGGTGCCGGTGTACTGGACGAGGCAGCCGTCGGCGTAGCAGGCGTCGCTGTCGAAGTTCTCGTTGGTGACGGCGGTCAGGTCGTGCTTGCCGTCGCCGTTGAAGTCTCCGACGCCGAGGACGGTCTCCATGGCGTTCCAGCCGCCGGAGCCGATCATGACGCGCGGGCCGAAGGCGCTGGTGCGGCCCGGGTAGAAGAACAGCTTGCCGGTGGACGCCTCGCGGGCGACCAGGTCGCTCTTGCCGTCGCCGTTCATGTCACCGGCGCCGACCAGGGCGTTCATGCCGTTCCAGCCGCCGGTGCCGAGCAGGACGCGGGCGCCGAGGGTGCCGGTGGTGGTGCCCGGGTAGAGCCACAGCTTGCCGGTGGACTTCTCGACGGCGACGAGGTCGGCGCGGGTGTCGCCGTTGAGGTCGCCGAAGGCCACGAGCCGGCTCATGGCGTTCCAGCCGCCCGTGCCGATGAGCGTGCGGGCGCCGAGGGTACCCGTGCCGGTGCCGGGGTACAGCCACAGCTTGCCGGTGGCGGCCTCGCGGGCGATGACGTCCTCGCGGCCGTCGCGGCTGTAGTCGCCGTGGCGGATCAGGCTGTTGAAGACGTTCCAGCCGCCGGTGCCGACGAGCTTGCCCGAGCCGTCGCCCGGCAGGAACCACAGGCGGCCGGCGGTGTCGCGGACCACGATGTCGGAGACGCGGTCGGCGTTGAGGTCACCGAAGCCGGCGGCCTTGGGCGCGGTGGCGGCGTGCCAGGTCGGGTAGGCCGGGAGCACGCACTCGCGCTCGGTCGGGACGAACTTGACCGAGCTGATCGAGTCGCTGCCCGGGCCGCCCCACTCGCTGCCCGAGGGGCTGGACTCGACGACCGTCACACCGCCCACGAGGCCGTGGTTCGGGTCGTCGTACAGGCAGGCGAACTTGTTGGTGCGGTTGACGACCGAGCGGAAGGTGTTGTCCCAGCTGCCCAGGGTCGGCGCGTTCGTGTTCGTCTTGTACATCGTGCCGGTGCCGTTGTCGGACTTCCAGGCACAGAAGTAACCCGACGGGCAGTCGCTGACCGCGGCCTGGGCCGGCGCCGCGCCCGCGCCGACCATGCCGAGCGACGTGAGCCCCAGCGCCGTGACCGTGGTGACGAGGCGCCGCAGCAGTGAAGTGCGCAAAGTCTCTCCTTCTTGACGACGGCGCGGAGAAAGCCTCGACGCGCCGCGGGAGCGGACCCTACCCGGCGGCGCGCGGGCCGGTGACGGCGGGGTGGGCTCAGGCCGTCAGGACCCCGGTGAGGAAGGGCTGGACGGTCTCGGCCCAGGCCTCGGGGCACTCGTAGTGGAGGAGGTGCCCGGCGTCCGGTATCTCCGCGTACGCCCCCCGGGGCAGGACCCGGACCATCTCCTGGGCCTCGGCGCGGCCCAGTTCGCCGTCCAGGCCGCGGACGACGAGGGCGGGGCAGCGGACCTGGGCGAGGGAGTCCCAGTGGGCGTCGTGCACCCAGGTCTCGCGTGAGGACAGCATCTGCGCCGGATCGAAGACCGGGCGCCAGCCGTCCGGGTGGGAGGCCATCACCTCGGCGAAGAAGGCGCCGCGGGCGGGGTTGGGCCGCTCGACCCAGGGGTCCTCCTCTCCGAACCAGCGGTGGACGGCGTCGAGGGACGGGAAGGGCAGCGGCCAGCCGCGGAACCAGTCCTGCCAGGCGCGCTGGGAGGCGGCGCCGAGGGCGGAGGCCCGCATGTCGCAGATGACGAGGGCGCGCACCAGGTCGGGGCGTTCGGCCGCCAGCTGCCAGGCGGTGAGGGCCCCCATGGAGTGGCCGACGACGGTGACCGGGCCGAGGCCGAGCTGCTCGACGGCGGCGGCCGCGTCCGCGACGTACGCCTCGCGGGTGAAGGGGCCGGTGGGGGGCTTCTCGCTGGCTCCGTGGCCGCGCTGGTCGAGGGCGACGACGCGGTGACCGCCGGACAGGGCGCGGGCGGCCCGCGCCCAGTGGCCGGCGTGGCCCATGAGGCCGTGGAGGAGTAAGACGTCGGCGCCGGCGGCGGCCGCGTGCCGGGCGGCCGCCCGTCCTCGCGGAGGCGTCGGCACCGGTCCGGCCTGCGCGGGCAGGGCGGTGCCGGGCGGAGCACTGTGCGGTACGGCCTCCGGCGGCGCCTGGCGGCCGGTCCGCGCGGCGGTCCGGGGCGTGAAGTCCCAGGCCGCCAGGCGTACGCCGTCGGCCCCGGTGACGTCGAGTCGTCGCGCCATCCCTGGCACCCCCTCTTTCCCGTCCAACCTCGCCAGACTATCGAACTCGCATTCGAAAATGCGCCGCTGCCGCCCAACACCCCTCGTTCGAGTGACACGGCTCAAGGATTGACGCCCGCTGCCGAGGGGAGATCTTCAACGGGAGGCGGACCGCTCGGGGAAAACGGTCCGAAGGGAACGACCTTGAGAGCTCGGGGCTCCAGGTCGGAACAGGGGAGGACAGGCCCCGGCGCCCCAGGGCGCCGGGGCCCCGTACCGCCCGGCGGCCCCACACCTCCGGGACGCCCGGCAGTCGGCGTACGACCCTCGCCGGTCGCATGGCCCCACCCCTCCCGGCATCCGTCCGGTCACGCAGCGCGCGCGGTCCGCTCCAGCGTGGCACGCCGAGGGCCCGCGCGGGGCCATTCCGGCGTAAAGCGGGGCGCATGGCGGAGCCGGCACCGTGCGGACCGAGGCGATACCTCTTCGTGACCCGTTCCCCGCGCAACCGGACCGCCCCCGCACGCGTCCAGGGAACATGACGTCCACCCAGGTACTCATCAAGGACGGCGACACCGCCGTCCTCGAACCCGACCGCCTCAGCCTCTCGAAGGACAGAGGGCGGATACGCGTCGAGATCCCCCTCGTGGCCGTCGAGAGGGCGGAGAAGGACGGCGGGACGGCCATCGAGGTCCACCTCACCGACGGGCAGGTCCACCGGATTCCGGGCGGCAACCCGACCGCCACGGAGGCGTTCCTCACCGCACTCGTCAAGGCGCTGCCGGAGGAGCGCGACCCGGCCGGCAGCGCCCTGGTCACCACCGAGGAGAAGGAAGCCCGCAGGAACTGGCCGTGGTGGACGGCGGGCATCGCCGTCCTGCTCGCCTACGTCGGTTACGTGGCCTGGGTCGGCGGCACCCACGGCATCGCCGACGCCTTCGTCACCACGCTGTCCGTCCTCGGGACGCTCATCGGCCTGGGCTGCGTCCTCGGGACCGTGGTGAACGCCCACGAGCGGGTGAACCTGGCCCGGCGGGGCATCACCGTCATCGCCACGCGGGGCACCTACCCCAACGGGAAACGGCACGGCTACTTCACGTACACCGACACGAGCGGCAACGAACGCGTCCACCACAGCGGCCGCTCGGCGGTCACCGCGCACCTCGTCTACGACCCGGAACAGCCGGGAGTCCACGCCTTCCCGGAGCCGCTGGCGTGGACCATGGTGAAGCGCGCCCTCTACCTGGTCCTCAGCCTCGGCATCCTCGCGCTCGGCGTCCGGGGCCTCGCCTCCCCGTATCTCTGACCGGGGGGTGGCATACGGCCTCCGGGCACGCGAAAGGGGTGCCACGGGGGCACCCCTCACCCGTCCGCCGGCCGTCGCCGGGGTCAGCGCTTCGCGACGAAGACGTGCGAGGCGACGTCCGCCTCCAGCTCGGCGGCCTCGCCGCTGGAGCCGACCAGGACACCGCCCGGCGACTCGCGCACGGAGACGACCGAACCGGGCTGCACGCCCGCGCGGCGCAGCGTGTACATCAGCTGCGCGTCCGTCTGGATCGGCTCGCCGATGCGGCGGACGACCACCGTCTTGCCCTCGCCGCTCGCGTCCAGCTCCGCCAGCGAGACCATCGAGTCGTCCAGGAAGGACTCCGCCTCCGCCTTCTCGCCCAGCTCCTCCAGGCCCGGGATCGGGTTCCCGTACGGCGACTCGGTCGGGTGGCGCAGCAGCTCCAGGACGCGGCGCTCCACCGCCTCGCTCATTACGTGCTCCCAGCGGCAGGCCTCGGCGTGGACCTGCTCCCACTCCAGGCCGATGACGTCGACGAGGAGACACTCCGCCAGCCGGTGCTTGCGCATGACCCGGGTGGCGAGGCGGCGGCCCTCGTCCGTCAGCTCCAGATGGCGGTCACTCGCCACGGCCACCAGGCCGTCGCGCTCCATCCGGGCCACGGTCTGGCTCACCGTCGGGCCGCTCTGGTCGAGCCGCTCGGCGATCCGGGCGCGCATCGGGACCACGCCTTCCTCCTCGAGCTCGAGGATGGTGCGGAGATACATCTCCGTGGTGTCGATCAGTCCGGACATACGTGCCCCTCGATGAGTCGTGCGCTGGCCCTCCACCAATTCTGACGCATCGCACCGGCAACCGGGTCTCACGGAGGTATGGCGGTATTGACAGAGCAATGGTCCAGACCGCACCGTGAGCGGCGACCACGAGCAGAAGGAGTCGCCGCCATGGGCGAGAGCAAGCTGGCCGGACAGTTCTTCGACGCCGCCATCGGCCTGCTGCAGCGGGTCCGGGACGAGGACTCCGCCGAGATCGCCGAGGCCGGGGCCCTGATCGCCGAGGCCGTCGCGAACGGCAACCGCCTCTTCGCCTTCGGCGCCGGTCACTCCTCCCTCGCCGCCCAGGACGTGGTCTACCGGGCCGGCGGCCTCGCCCTCATGAACCTGCTGGCCGTGCCCGGGGTCGTCGGCGTCGACGTCATGCCCGCGACGCTCGGTTCCGCCCTGGAACGGGTGGACGGGCTCGCCGGGGCGGTCCTCGACTCCTCCCCCGCCAAGCCCGGTGACGTGCTGATCGTCGTCTCGCTCTCCGGACGCAACGCCCTCCCGGTCGAGATGGCGATGAACGCCCGCGCGCTCGGCCTCAAGGTCATCGGTGTCACCTCGGTCGCGTACGCCACGGAGACCCGCTCCCGCCACGTGTCGGGCACGTACCTCAAGGACCACTGCGACGTCGTCCTCGACTCGAAGATCGCCGTCGGCGACGCCGAGCTCACCCACGAGGCCGTGGAGGCGCCCTTCGCGCCCGCGTCGACCGTCGTCACCAGCGCCCTCATGCAGGCGACCATGGCGGCGGCGGCCGAGGAACTGGTCCGGCGGGGCATCGAGCCGCCGCTGCTGCGCTCGGGGAACGTCGACGGCGGCCACGAGTGGAACGGCCGCGTCATGACCGAGTACGCCGACCGGATCTTCTTCCGCCACTGAGCCCGTACGGGGCCGGTACGGCTTCGTACGGGGCCGGGCACCGCCCGTGCCATCCGGCGCCGTCCCGCCGTCAGCCGTCCCCGGGCAGCAGGTCGAGCACCGCCGCGAGCCGGGACGCGACCGTCTCGCCGTACGCCACGTCCTGGCGGTCGAAGGCCGCGCGCCCGGCCGCCCTCAGGAAGGTGAGCACGCCGAGCGTCCGGCCCCGCGAGCGCAGCGCCACGCACAGCGCGTGCGCCACACCGCCCGGCCACTGGTGGGCGTCCGCCCACACCTCCGCCGTACGGCCCGCGCTCGCCCGCACCGCGCCCGCCCGGTCCCACGCCTGGAGCGCCGGGTGGGCGGGGCCGTACCGGAGCGGGATGCCGCCGCCGGTGACCGGCGCGGACGGGCCCGGCACGGCGGGCGGGGTGGCCAGGGCGCGGGTGAGGCGCCGCTCGCCCGCCACCCGGTCCACGAGCGCGTGGTCCGCGAAGCCGGGCAGGGCGAAGTCCAGCAGGAGCGCCGCCGCCTCGGCGGGGTCCTCGCACTCGGCGGCCGCCTGGCCCGCCCGGTGCAGCTGGCTCCACCGGAACCGCATCCGGTCGGCCTCCCGGGCCGCCAGCCGCTCCTCCGTCACGTCCTGGAACAGCCAGGCCACGCCCAGCGGCACCGGCTCCTCCGTGAGCGGCGAGGCCAGTCGTAGGAAGGCGCTGTGCCAGCAGCGCCTGCGCTCCCCGCCGGGTCCGGCGACCGTCACCCACACGTCGGCGGGCGCCGCCGGGGTGCCTTCGGCGAGGACGTGCTGAAGGGCGCCCTCCAGCTCCTCCACGCCCTGCCGCACCACGTCACCGAGCGGGCGGCCGAGCAGGGCGGCGCGCGCGGTGCCGATGGCGCGGGCGGCGTGGCCGTTGACCACGGCCGGGCGCAGGTCGGCGTCGGTGAGGACGAGCCCCCAGGGCGCGTCGCCGAACAGGACGTCGCTCAGGGCGACGGACCGTTCCAGGTCGACCTGGACGTGGACCTCGCTGAAGGCGCAGTACACCCCGGCGGGGGCGCCGTCCGCGCCGCGCACCCCGGCGGACTGGCTGCGCACCAGGACGCGCCCTCCGTCCTTGCGCAGCAGGGCGAGGTCGTGGACCTGCCGGCCCGGGGTGTTCATGGCGCGCATCAGCCGGGCGAGGATGTCCCCGGCGTCGGCGCTGCGTGCCGCCCAGCCGGCGAAGCCGCGCCGTCCGACGGCCTCCGCCGCGGGCCAGCCGAGGATGCGTTCGGCCTCGCGGTTCCAGTGGGTGATCGTCCCGTCGGCGTCGAAGGCGCACAGCGCCGCGTCCATGCCGTCGAGCAGCGCGGCCAGCAGATCGGCGCCCGCTCCCGGCACGGGCGCGGCGTCGCTCGTGGACTCCGTGAAGGCACTCACGTCGGCACTCCCCCCGGTAACCCCCCTGGTCATCCCTGGTGGGGTCATTCAACTGGAACGTGACCCAGGACACACCGGGTTCACCGAAATCCTTGCGCGATCCGAGCGCGGCGTTCAGCCCGGGGAGACGAAGCCCGACTCGTACGCGGCGATGACCGCCTGCGTGCGGTCCCGGGCCCCCAGCTTCGCCAGGACGGCGCTCACATGGGACTTGACGGTCTCCGTGCCCACCACCAGGCGGGCGGCGATCTCCGCGTTCGTCAGGCCGCGGGCCACGAGCCGCAGGACCTCCGCCTCGCGCTCGGTGAGCCCCGCCCGCTCCAGGGCCGACCGGGCCGCCGTTCCGCCGCTCCCCCGGCCGTACGAGGCGGCCAACTGCCGTACCGCCGCCGGGAAGAGGAGGGAATCGCCCTCGGCCACCAGCCGGACGGCGTGCACGATCTCGGCCGGGCGGGCCCGCTTGAGGAGGAACCCGTCGGCGCCCGCGCGCAGCGCCCCGTACACGTACTCGTCGTTCTCGAAGGTCGTCACCACGACGATCTTCGGCGGGTCCTGGACCGTGCGGAGCACCGCCTCGGTCGCCTCGATGCCGTCCATCAGGGGCATGCGGACGTCCATGGCGACGACGTCGGGGCGCAGGCTGCGGACGAGGGGGATGACGGCGGCCCCGTCGGCCGCCTCGCCCACCACCTCGATGTCCGGCTGTGCGTCGAGGACGGCGCGCAGGCCCGCCCGTACGAGCGGTTCGTCGTCGACGAGGAGGACGGTGATCGGCATCCGGCCAGGGTAGGCGTTCGCGGGGCTCCCGGTCAGCGGAGGGGGAGGTCGACGCGGAGGAGCCAGCCGTCGCCGTCCCGGCCCGCGCGGGCCGAGCCGCCGAGGAGCGCGGCCCGTTCCCGTATGCCGCGCAGACCGCTGCCGGTGCCCGGTCCCGCCCCGGCCGCGGCTCCCGCCGTCAGGGGGTTGCGGACCTCGAGGCGGAGCCGGGCGTCCTCCACGGCGACGCGGACGTCCACGGGGACCTGGCCCGCGTGCCGCAGGACGTTCGTGAGGCCCTCCTGCAGCATCCGGTACGCCTCGCGGGAGACCGGGCCCGGCACGCGCTCCAGCGGGCCGGTCACCTCGGCGCCGACCCGCGCGCCCGAGGAACGCGCCGAGTCGAGGAGGCGGTCCGCCTCGGCCAGGCCCGGACGGGAACCGGGCGGGCCGCCCGTCTCGCGCAGCAGGAGCAGCACCCGCTCCAGGTCCTCCAGGGCGGCGCGGCCCGTCTCCTCGATCGCCTCCAGGGCACGGTCGGTGAACTCCGGGTCCGCGGCGGCCCGCGCGGCCCCGGCCTGCACCACCGCCAGGGTGAGGGCGTGCCCCAGGGAGTCGTGCAGCTCCCGGGCGATGCGGTTGCGTTCGAGGAGCCGCTCGGTGCGCTCCTCCAGGGCCGCCAGGCGCTCCTTGACCGACGGGCCGAGGAGGCGGCGGGCGGCCGCGGCCATCAGCTCGCCGCCGGTGACGGCCACGGCGACGAGGACGAGCACGGGCAGCGGGGCGAGCGCGGCGGCGGCCGGTCCGCCGGCGGGCGACGGCAGGGGCGCGCCCGCGATCGGGTCCTCCACGACCGTCCCGGCGAGCGTCAGCGCGACCTGCGGCAGCCACACCGACAGGAACACGGTGGCCAGGCCCGCCTCGGCCCGCAGGACCAGCCAGGCGGCCGTGCGCGCCCGGTCCGTCCAGGAGGCGGAGGGGACGGCGGAGACCCCGGGGTCCCCGGCCGGGTCCCCGGGCCTGACTCCTCCCCGTTCCCCGGCCCGCCCGCGCGTCCCGACCGGCCTGCCGTGAGCCGTCCGTACGCGCGCGTGCGCCCCGGGGAACAGCATCAGCCGCGCCTGGAGCCCTTCCGCGCGCCGGACCGACGGGACCAGGGCCACCGCCGCGAGCAGCGGGACCGGCAGGAGCGCGACCAGCGCCCAGCCGGCCGGACCGGGGTCGGCGAGGCCGGGATGGATCAGGCCGCAGCCGAGCGGGACGACCGCCCCCACCAGGAGGTGGAGCCAGCGGGTGTAGGTGACCGCGCGGAGCAGCGGGCGCAGGGGTCCGGGCATCCCGCCATCCTGGCAGGGCGGCCCGGGCGGACGGCTCCCCCGCCCGGGGGAGGCGATCTCCCCGCGCGGGGGATGGCCGGAGGCCGCCCGGCGACGAGCCTTGAGCCATGACCAGCATCCATGTCACGGACCTCACGAAGGAGTACGGCGGCAAGCGGGCCGTGGACCGGCTGACCTTCGCCGTCGAACCGGGCCGCGTCACCGGCTTCCTCGGCCCCAACGGCGCCGGGAAGTCCACGACCATGCGGCTCGTGCTCGGCCTGGACCGGCCGGCCTCCGGGACCGCCACGGTCGGCGGCCGCGCCTACACGGCGCTCGACGAGCCCCTCCGTACGGTCGGCGCCCTGCTCGACGCGCAGGCGGCCCACGCCTCCCGCACCGCCCGGGACCACCTGCGGGCCCTCGCCGTCAGCAACCGGATCCCGGCCCGGCGGGTGGACGAGGTGCTGGAGGAGACCGGGCTGGCGAGCGCCGCCCGGCGCCGCGTGCGCACCTTCTCGCTCGGCATGCGCCAGCGCCTCGGCATCGCCGCCGCGCTCCTCGGCGACCCTGCCGTCCTCATGCTGGACGAGCCGTCCAACGGGCTCGACCCGGAGGGGATCGTCTGGATCCGCGGGCTGCTGCGCCGGCTCGCCGGGGAGGGGCGCGCGGTCCTGGTCTCCAGCCATCTCATGAACGAGACGGCGACCTTCGCCGACCACCTCGTCGTCCTCGGCCGGGGCCGGCTCCTCGCCGACGTCCCGATGCGGGACTTCATCGACGCCCACAGCCACGCGCGCGTGCGAGTGCGCGCCGGCGATCCCGTGCTGCTGCGGGCCGCGCTCGCGCGCCGGGGGTACGCGGTCGCGGACGGCGCCGACGGCGGCGGCCGCTGGCTCGTGGAGGGCGCGACCGCCGAGCAGGTCGGGGCCGTCGCCGCCCGCGAGGGCATCCCCGTGTTCGAACTGGCCGACGAGCGCGCCTCCCTGGAGCAGGCGTACCTCGCGCTCACGGCGGACGCCGCCGAGTTCGCCACCACCCGCCGTGTCCCGCCGTCGCAGGAGGTCTGACCGTGTCCCCCACCGCCGTGCTCCACTCCGAGTGGATCAAGATCAGGTCGGTCCGGTCGAGTTTCGGGTCGCTCCTCGCCGTCTTCGCCGTCGCGCTGGTCTTCAACGTGCTCCTGTACGCCACCGTGGGCGGTCCGGAGCCGGACGGGGCGGGAGACCCGGTCTTCAACGCCCTGTTCCAGATCAACTTCGCGCAGATCGCCGCCATCGCCTTCGGCGCGACGGCCGTCTCGTCGGAGTACGTCCACGGGGCGGTGCGGAACTCGCTCGCGGCCGTGCCCCACCGGAGCCTCTTCTTCGCGGCGAAGACGGCGGTCGTGGCCGTGGCCGCGCTCGGCACGGGGCTCGTGACCGCGTTCGTCACCTTCTTCTCGGGGCAGGCCTTCGCGGGTGAGCACGCCATCGGGCTCGGCGAGCCGGGGGCGCTGAGGGCCTGTTTCGGGGCGGGCCTCTACCTGGGCCTGATCGCGCTGTTCGCGGCGGGCCTGACGTTCCTGCTGCGCAGCGCGGTGGCGGTGCTGAGCCTGCTGATCCCGTTCCTGCTGATGGTGTCCTTCGTGATCGGGGACGTCTCGGCGGGTGTCGCCGACTACCTGCCGGACCGCGCCGGGCGGCAGATCCTCCATCAGGACCCGATCGGGAGCCTGGGCCCCTGGGCGGGGCTCGGTGTGACGGCGCTGTGGGCGGTGGCGGCGCTGGTCGCGGGGTGGTGGGCGGTCACCCGGCGGGACGCCTGACGGGGCGCCTTGCCGGACGCTGGGCAGGGGATCCGGAAGCGGCCGGATTAAATCGCTTGAGCGGACGCGAGGGGGTTCTTAGGGTGGGGGTACACGCGAAAGGAGGTGATCCGAAAACATGGTTTCTTTTCGGACTCGTGAGGTGACTGCGGGCTGAGGCCTGCCGTCGCACTCTGTGCACCTCGGCAGGCCTTCTGCCGAACACCAACGCAGTCACCCGACCCGTGAGTCGCCGGTCAGTCCGGCCGGCTCCTGTCCGAACCTAGGCGGACGGGACCAAGGCTCACGGGTCGTCCGCGTTCCGGGCCGGGGCCCGGCCTCAGGGGCAGAGGCGTTCCACGGACCAGGACCCGTCCTCGGCGCGCGCGTACCGCAGCCGGTCGTGCAGCCGGTTCTCGTGGCCCTGCCAGAACTCGACCGTGTCCGGGACGACCCGGAAGCCGCCCCATTCCGGGGGCACCGGGACCTCCTGGCCGTCGGGGTAGCGGGCGGCCAGGTCGGCGTACCGGGCGAGGAGTTCGGCGCGGGAGCCGATCACCCGGGACTGGTCGCTGGCCCACGCGCCGAGCTGGGAGCCGTGCGGCCGGGTCCGGAAGTAGGCGGCGGTCTCCTCGCGTCCGGTGCGGGCGGCGCGGCCGGTGACGATGACCTGGCGGGCCAGCGGGTGCCAGGGGAACAGCAGCGCGACGTGCGGGTTGGCGGCCAGTTCGGTGCCCTTGCGGGAGCCGTAGTTGGTGAAGAAGACGAATCCGGCCTCGTCGTAGTGCTTGAGCAGGACCGTACGGGAGGAGGGGCGGCCGTCCGGCGTCGCGGTGGAGACGACCATCGCGTTGGGCTCGTGGATCGCCGGGTTGGCGGCGGTCTCCTTGAACCACCGCGCGAACTGGGCGATCGGGTCGGGCGCGAGATCGGCCGGATGGAGCTCCATCGTGCGGTACTGCTCGCGCATGGCGGCGGGGTCCAGGGCGTCGGTCACGGGATCATCCTGCCGCAGCGGGCGAGTCTGCCCGGCACCACGTGCCGCTAACCCTCCCTCGCCGGTTCGGCGCAGTGTGCCGGATGTCACGCTTCCCCGCATCATCGGAACCGTACAGACTCTTCGGTCGGACGACTGTTGAATCCCGCCATCGACCGTGACCCGGTTGATCGATCATCGATAGAGGAGCCGCCTGATGTCCGACTTCGTACCCGGGCTCGAGGGAGTCGTCGCGTTCGAGACGGAGATCGCCGAACCCGACAAGGAGGGCGGCGCGCTCCGCTACCGCGGCGTCGACATCGAGGATCTCGTCGGCCACGTCTCCTTCGGCAACGTCTGGGGCCTGCTCGTCGACGGCGCCTTCAACCCCGGTCTGCCGCCCGCCGAGCCCTTCCCGATCCCCGTCCACTCCGGCGACATCCGCGTGGACGTGCAGTCCGCGCTCGCGATGCTCGCGCCGGTCTGGGGCCTGAAGCCGCTCCTCGACATCTCCGCCGAGGAGGCGCGTGACGACCTCGCCCGCGCCGCCGTCATGGCCCTGTCGTACGTCGCCCAGTCGGCGCGCGGCCAGGGGCTGCCGATGGTGCCGCAGAGCGAGATCGACAAGGCGCAGTCGGTGGTCGAGCGGTTCATGATCCGCTGGCGCGGCGAGCCCGACCCGAAGCACGTGAAGGCCGTCGACGCGTACTGGACCTCGGCCGCCGAGCACGGCATGAACGCGTCCACCTTCACCGCCCGTGTCATCGCCTCCACCGGGGCGGACGTGGCGGCGGCGCTGTCCGGCGCCGTCGGTGCCATGTCCGGCCCGCTGCACGGCGGCGCGCCCTCGCGCGTCCTCGGCATGATCGAGGAGATCGAGCGCACCGGCGACGCGACGGCGTACGTGAAGCAGGCCCTCGACAAGGGCGAGCGCCTGATGGGCTTCGGCCACCGCGTCTACCGCGCCGAGGACCCGCGCGCCCGCGTCCTGCGCCGCACGGCCAAGGAGCTGGCGGCGCCGCGCTTCGAGGTGGCCGAGGCGCTGGAGAAGGCGGCTCTGGAGGAGCTGCACAACCGCCGCCCGGACCGGGTCCTGGCGACGAACGTCGAGTTCTGGGCGGCGATCGTCCTGGACTTTGCCGAGGTCCCGGCGCACATGTTCACGTCGATGTTCACGTGTGCCCGGACGGCCGGCTGGTCGGCGCACATCCTGGAGCAGAAGCGCACCGGCCGCCTGGTGCGCCCCTCGGCCCGCTACACGGGTCCCGGCCAGCGGGACCCGCGCGAGATCGAGGGTTACGCCGACATCGCCGGCTGACCCTCGGGGTGCAGGAGCAGCTCCGCGTGGTGGCGGGCCGCCACCAGCGGGTGGGCGCGGAGCTTGCCCTTCAGGGCGTTGTAGCCGTACTCGGCGAACAGCGGGTTCGCCGGGTCGGCCGTGACGCCGGGGGCCTGTGAGGCGTACGGGAAGTCGAGCGGGGCGATCCGGGCGTCGAGCCGTGGGTTGTAGAAGAACGGGACGGAGAAGCGTTCCGTCGCGCCGGGCGGGGAGACGACCCGGTGGTTGGTGGCGACGAGGTAGCCGTTGGTGGCGACTTCGAGGAGTTCGCCGAGGTTGACGACGAAGGCGCCGGGCAGCGGCGGCACGTCGTGGAAGTCCCCGTCCTCCCGCTGGACCTGGAGACCGCCGACCTGGTCCTGGAGCAGCAGGGTGAGGAATCCGTAGTCCTTGTGGGCGCCGACGCCCTGGTCGTCGCCCTCGCCGCTGCTGCCCGGGTAGCGCACCAGCTTGAGCTGCGGGTGGGCGTGCGGGCCGAAGATGTCGTCGTAGAAGTCCGCGGGCGCGCCGATGGAGGCGAGCAGCTCGTGCAGGAGGCGGGCGGCGACATCGCTGAGCCGGTCGATCCAGTGCAGGGCGGCGGTGCGGAGCTCGGGGAGCGCGGCGGGCCACTGGTTGGGGCCTTCGAGCCACCAGTAGGGGGCTTCCCAGGGGGCGGGGGTGTGCGCGGGGCGCTCGGCGCCGATGTCGAGCTGGTCGCGCCAGTCGCGGGCGCCCTGGGTGCGCTCGTCGCCGATGCGGGTGTAGCCGCGGAAGTGCGGCGAGTTGATGTTGTCCAGGGCGAGCCGGTCGGCCTCGGGGAGGGCGAAGAAGGCGCGCATGGCGCGGGTGAGGGCCTGCGTCTCGGCCTCGGTCACGCCGTGTCCGACGAGCTGGAAGAAGCCGACGTCGTGGGCGGCCGAGTGCAGCTGGGCGTGCAGGAGCCGGCGGGCCTGGGGTCCGCGGTCGGCGGCGGAGAGGTCGACGATCGGGAGCTGTGAGGCGTACGAGCTGCGCGGGGCGGCCGGGGCCGAGGGGGCGCCGGCGCGGGAGGCGGCACGCGTGCCGGGGGTCGCCGGGGTGGAGGTGCCGAGGGTGCTGCTGTGGGTCATGGGTGCGTCCGCGGGGTGTACGGGTGCCCGGGGCGGCCGCCAGGGGTGGGGCGGGGGCCGCGGGTGCCGGTCGACAGGGCTCGGATGAGGGACCCGGCGCGGGGTGACGGAGGTGACGGCCCCGGCAGGTCAGGCGGAGCGGCGACAGCTCATGCTCGTGACGCGGACGAAGTCCACGTGGCGGCGGCGTACGAGCAGAGGCATGCGACCAGGGTACTGCGCGCGGACCCCCGCGCCTGTGGTCCGGGTCACAGCGCGGCGATCGGACGCGGACCTGTTCAAAGCGGCGGCGGTGCGCGAAGATCGCCGCCACGCATGTCACGCCCATGCCAATCATCTCGTCGCCGCGTCCCCGCGCAGGAGGATGTCCATGTCCCGCCGCCGCATGTTCCGTGGCCTGGTCGCCGCGACCGTCGCCACCACCGCCCTGCTCCCGCTGACCGGAGCGAGCGCCGCGCCCCTGCCCCAGGGCCGGGTCTTCATGGTCAACCCCGTCCAGTCCACCGGGGACCAGACCCTCGCCGACCACAAGGACGCGGCCGGCGACGTGCCCGCCTCCGCCTACGCGCTGGCCACCCTGCGCAACCTCGACGCGAGCGGCACCCTGTCCGGGAAGTGGGTCACCGTCCGCTCGGAGACCGGCGCCCCCGCGAAGGTCGCCGACGCCGCGTCGTACGACCGCTCCCAGGACCAGTTCGAGCAGGTCATGGCGTACTTCTGGGTCAACGAGGGCCAGGAGTACCTGCAGGGCCTCGGTTTCGGCACCGAACTGCGCGGCGCCAACGACCGGGTGCAGCCGGTCCGCCTCAACCAGTGGGGCGCCGACAACTCGTACTTCACCGACAAGAAGGCCGAGATCCGCTTCGGCAAGGGCGGCGTGGACGACGCGGAGGACGCCGAGGTGATCCTCCACGAGTACGGCCACGCCGTGCACCACGCGCAGGTCCCCGGCTTCGGCACCTCCGTGGAGGCCGGCTCGATCGGCGAGGCCTTCGGCGACTACCTGGCCATGGCCGTCGGCACGCACGCCGTCCAGAAGTACGGCTGGCCGATGAAGGCCGACCAGGCCTGCGTCGCCGACTGGGACGCCACCGGCTACAGCGCCGCCCCGCACTGCCTGCGCCGCCTCGACGGCACCAAGACGTACGCGGACCGCGAGGGCGAGGTCCACGCCGACGGCGAGATCTGGTCGCGGGCCCTCTTCGACATCCGCCGGTCGCTCGGCGCCCGCACCGCCGACCGGATCATCATCAACGCGCAGTTCGGCTTCACCGCCGACACCAGCTTCGAGGCGGCGGCGCGGACGACGGTCGCGACGGCGGAGCGGATGTACGGGGCGGGCGCGGCGCAGGCCGTACGGGACGCCTTCCGGGCCCGCGAGATCCCGGGTGTCTGACCGGCGGCGCGGACGGGCCCCGTGGGGCACAGTGGTCGCGTGCTGACCACTGTCGCGGACATCGAAGCCGCAGCCGAACGCATCAAGGACCACGTCGTACGGACCCCGACGCTGCCCGGCGTCGGGCTGTCCGCGCTCCTGGGCGCGGACGTCACCGTGAAACTCGAACTGCTCCAGCGCACGGGCTCGTTCAAGGCGCGCGGGGCCACCGCCAAGCTCCTCTCGCTCGACGAGGCCGAACGGGCCGCGGGGGTGGTCGCGGTAAGCGGCGGCAACCACGGCATCGCGCTCGCCGTGATGGCGGGCGCGCTCGACGTCCGCGCGACCGTCGTCATGCCGCGGTCCGCCCCGGCCCGCGCGGTGGACATCGCCAAGGCGGCCGGCGCCGACGTCGTCCTCGCCGACACCATGGGCCGGGCCTTCGCCCTCATGGACGAGTACCGGGCCTCCGGGCTCACCGTCGTCCACCCCTTCGACGACCCCACCGTCGTCGCCGCCCAGGGCACGGTCGGCCTTGAACTCGCCGAGGACGCGGGCGAGCTCACCGACGTCCTCGTCAGCATCGGCGGCGGAGGCCTGATCGCCGGTGTCGCCGCCGCCCTGCGCGCGCTCCGCCCCGGCGTCCGCGTCTGGGGCGTGGAGACCGAGGGCGCCGACGCCATGTCGTCGGCGCTGGCCGCGGGCGGCCCGGTGCCGGTCGAGCTGTCCTCGGTCGTCTCCACGCTGAGCGCCCCCAGCGTCTCGCCCCTCACCTACGAGCACGTCCGCGCCCTGGTCACGGACGTCGTCACGGTGACCGACGCCGAGGCCGTGCGGGGCACCCTCGACCTGGCCGAGCACGCCAAGGTGTGGGCCGAACCCGCCGCCGGATGCCTGCTGCCCGCCGCCCGCCGGGTGCTCGCGCGCGTCGGCGAGGACGCCCGGCTGGGCCTGGTGATCTGCGGCGGCAACGTCACGACCGCGGACGTGGCCGACTGGGCCGAGCGCTTCGGGGTGCGCTGACCGGGAGGTGGACCTCTAGCCGTCCAGGGCCTCGCCGACCAGGCGGGCCCACTGGGACACCACCCGCTCGCGGCGGGTGGTGTCGTCGGTGAGGAGGGTGGCCAGGCCCAGGCCGCGGGCCATGTCGAGGAGGCCCTGGACGGTCTCCCGGACGCCGGGGCGGGACTCGTCGGCACCGAGCAGGTCGACGGCGATGCGGTGGGACTCGCGGCCGACACGGGCCTCCAGCTCGGCGACCCGGTCGCGGAGCTGGTCCTCGTGGGCGGCCGCCACCCACAGCTGGAGCGCGGCCCGGAAGAGGGGGCCGGTGTAGAGGGCGACGATGCCGGCGACGGCCTCCTCGCGGTCGCGGGCCGGCAGGGCGCGCAGGGCCTGGGAGCGTTCCTCGGCGACGTACTCGACGGCCGCGGTGAAGAGGTCCTCGCGGGTCGGGAAGTGGTGCTGGGCGGCGCCCCGGGAGACGCCGGCCCGTTCGGCGACGACGGCCACCGTGGAGCCCGCCCAGCCGTGCTCGGCCAGGCAGGACACGGCGGCCTCCAGGAGCCGCTGCCGGGTGGCGCGGCTCCGGTCCTGCTTGGGTGCGGTCACAGCCGCCATGCGGGGTCCCGTCGCTCGAGGAAGGCCGTCATCCCTTCGCGTGCTTCGGCGGAGGCGAACAGCGTCGCCGACCTCTGCACGAGGTCCTCCGCATCGCGTTCGAAGGTCTCCAGGACTCTAGCGGTGACCAGCCGCTTCGCCTCGCGCAGTCCCTGCGGGGAGGCCGCGCGCAGGGCGTCGAGGATGCCGTCGAGAGCCTCGTCGCCGGCCGTGACGAGCCCCATGGTGACGGCCTCGGGGACACCGAAGTGCTCGCCGGTGAGGTAGTGGCGGGTGGCGGCGCGCGGCTCCAGGCGCGGCAGGAGGGTGAGGGAGACGACGGCGGGGGCGACCCCGAGCCGTACCTCGGTGAGGGCGAAGTCGGCCCCCTCGCCCGCCACCACGATGTCGCAGGCGCCGAGGATGCCGACCCCGCCCGCGCGGGTGTGGGAGCCGGCGGTGACGTGGGCGACGACCGGTTTGGGCAGTTCGACGATCCGCCGGAGCAGGTCGACGAAGGCGTACGGGCTCGGTGGCGCCTTCAGGTCGGCGCCCGCGCTGAAGGTGGTGCCGGTGTGGGTGAGGACGACGGCCCGGACGGCCGGGTCCTTCGCGCAGGCCTCCAGCGCGTCGGCGAGTTCGCCGACGAGGGGCGCGGAGAGGGCGTTGCGGGTGGCCGGGGAGTCGAGGGCGAGGGTGGCGATGCCCCGCTCCTCGGTGCTGCGGATCAAGGTCACGTGCGGTTCCTCAACTCTCGACGGAGGTTCGTTCCCGACGCCGCCCCCGCCGGGGAAAGGGCGGGGCGGGGGGCTGAGCGACGGGATCGCGGGTACCGGTACGGGGTGGGCAGACCTTCTCCGTACCCCGGGAAACAAGCAAGCACGCCTGCATGGTTCAGGGAAGCGGCCGGGCGGCCCCAGGGGCCGTGACCCCCGGGGCCCCGCGCGTCAGCGCTCGCAGGCCACGCCGTCGCCGTCACGGTCGAGGTGACGGGCGTAGCCGGGGTCACCCACGCGGATCGGGGCGGCGCCGGCGGCGCGGACGGCCGAGCAGTTGGCGTAGTACACGCTCGACTCGTCGGCCGTCTCGGTCGGTTCGGCGGTCTCGGCCTGCCGGGTCGTCTGGCGCGGGGCCGGGGCGCGGGTGGTGGTGGGGACCGCCACGGCGGTCCGCGTCGGTTCCGGCGCCTCGGTGGTCGGGGCGGCGGTGGGCTCGGGCGCCTCGGTCGTCACCTCCCTGGTCGGCTGCGGGGTCGGCTCCGTCGAGGGCGTGGCCGAGGCCGGTGCGGCCGACGAGGGTGCGGGCGTCGGGGTGGAGGTGGTGGGGCTGGGGCTCGGGGGCTCCGTGGTGGCGGGTGCCGTGGCCGTCGAGACGGGCTTCGGATCGTCCGTCTTCCGCTGCTCGGGGTCGTCCATGAGCAGGGCGAGGAGGAACCACAGGGCCGAGAGGACCGTGGCCACGATCTTGGTCCGGGTGGTCCAGCGGCTCAGCCACGCCAGGGCGATACCGGCCGGCGGGAAGATCACCAGCAGGACGACGACCAGAGCGGGGTGCTGCCACCAGCGGCGGGGCGGAGCCCAGGGCGGAGGAGGGGGGTACGGCGTGTTGTGCTGGTACACGTGGGTGCTCCCGGAGGGATCGGGCCGCTAGGGCGAAGTGGCGGGAGCGTACACACGTCCTCCACAAGCGGGGGGCGGTTTACCGAAATCGGCGGGTGAGACGGCGGTCCAGGGCCGCCTGCGCCGTCGCCGTGTTCCCGTACCGGAGGGGATATCACCCCCCGGCGGCCCCCGGCGGCAGGAAGCCGCCCGAGGTCGCCGCGCTGCCCCACGAGCGGGAGGATCCACGGCTCGAACCGCCGGTTCAGTACGACCTGGGCAGCCCCAGGGTGTGGGCGGAGACGTAGTTCAGGATCATCTCCCGGCTGACCGGGGCGATCCGTGCGACCCGGGCCGCGGTGATCAGCCGGGCGAGGCCGAACTCCTTGGTCAGGCCGTTGCCGCCGAGGGTGTGGACGGCCGTGTCGACCGCCTTCACGCACGCCTCGGCCGCCGCGTACTTCGCCATGTTGGCGGCCTCGCCCGCGCCGGCGTCGTCGCCCGCGTCGTACAGCCGCGCCGCCTTCTGCATCATCAGGCGGGCGAGTTCGAGTTCGATGTGGGCCTGGGCGAGCGGGTGGGCGACGGCCTGGTGGGCGCCGATGGGGGCCTTCCAGACCTGCCGCTCCTTCGCGTACGCCACCGCACGGCCGAGGGCGTAACGGCCCATGCCGATCGCGAACGCGGCCGTCATGATCCGCTCCGGGTTGAGCCCGGCGAACAACTGGAGCAGGCCCGCGTCCTCGTCGCCGACGAGCGCGTCGGCCGACAGGTGCACGTCGTCCAGGGTGAGCTCGAACTGCTTTTCGTGGGCGTCGAGTTCCATCTCGATGTGCCGGCGGCCGAAGCCCGGCGTGTCCCTCGGGACGATGAAGAGGCAGGCCTTGAGGCTGCCGGTGCGGGCGTCGGAGGTGCGGCCGACGATCAGCGTGGCGTCCGCGATGTCGACGCCCGAGACGAAGACCTTGCGGCCGTTGAGGACCCAGCCGTCCTCGGTGCGGGTGGCGGTGGTGGTGATGCGGTGGGAGTTGGAGCCGGCGTCGGGCTCGGTGATGCCGAAGGCCATGGTGCGCGTGCCGTCGGCCAGGCCCGGCAGCCACGCGCGCTTCTGCGCGTCCGTGCCGAAGCGGGCGATGACCGTGCCGCAGATCGCGGGCGAGACGACCATCATGAGGAGCGGGGCCCCGGCGGCGCCCGCCTCCTCCAGGACGATGGACAGTTCGCTGATGCCGCCGCCCCCGCCGCCGTACTCCTCGGGCAGGTTCACCCCGAGGTAGCCGAGCTTTCCGGCCTCCGCCCACAGGGTGGCCCGGTCGAAGCCGGGGCCGTGGCGGTGGCCGAGGGCGGAGACGGCGGAGCGGAGCGCGGTGTGCTCGGCGGGCTCGATGACGGTGCTCATGCTGACGGGTCCTCCTGTGCTTCGGTCGGTACGGGGGACGGCGCGCCCGGCGGTACGGGGGACGGCGCGGCGGCCGGAGGCCCGGCCGGTGCGGTGTCCGGGGCGGCCGGCTGCCCGGCGGGGCGCGACCCGGCCGGTTCGGCCGGCTGTACGACGGCGAGCAGGGCACCGACCTCGACCTGGCGGCCGGGGACGGCGTGGAGCGCGGTGAGCGTGCCGGAGGCGGGGGCGGTGACGCGGTGCTCCATCTTCATGGCCTCCAGCCACAGCAGCGGCCGGCCGGCGGTCACCGGGTCGCCGACGGCGAGGCCGTCCGCGACCCGGACGACGGTGCCGGGCATGGGGGCGAGCAGCGAACCGGCCGCGGTCTGCTCGCGCGGGTCCTCGAAGCGGGGGCGGGCGGTGAGGCGGTGCGGCCCGACGTGGACGGTGCCGCCGTGCCCGTCCCCGGCCGTGCCCTCGTACGCCGTGACGTCGAAGTGCCGGACGACTCCGGCGATCTCCAGGCTCACCCGGCCGGGCGTCGCCGCCACGACCCGGACGCCCTCGGGGGCGGTCACCTCGTAGCCGCCGTCGCGGGTCGGCCGGTAGCGGACCTCGTGGCCGCCGTAGTGGCGGACCTCGTCCTGCGAGCGGACGTTGCGCCAGCCGCCGCCGAAGCGGCCCCGGCGGGCGGCGGCCCCGGCGAGGGCGGCGGCGACGGCCGCGTGCTCCTCGCCGGGCGGGGCGGTGGCGAGGATGTCCGGGTTCCGCTCGTAGAAGCCGGTGTCGAGCCGGGCCGGGTCGGTGAACTCGGGGTGCCGCAGCGAGGCGACGAGCAGGTCCCGGTTGGTGACGGGCCCGTGGATCCGGGCCCGCTCCAGGGTGTGCGCGAGCTTGCGCAGGGCCTCCTCACGGGTCGGGGCGTGGACGATCACCTTGGCGAGCAGGGGGTCGTAGTGGACGGTGACGGTGTCGCCCGAGACGTATCCGGTGTCGACCCGGACGGCCGGCGCACCGGCCCCGGTGCCGTCCGTGCCCGGTATCTCGAAACGGTGCAGGAGGCCGGTCTGCGGCGCCCAGGCCCGCGCCGGGTCCTCGGCGTAGAGCCGGGCCTCGACGGCGTGTCCGCGCGGCGCGGCGGGCGGTCCGGCGGGCAGCGCCCGGCCCTCGGCGACGGCGATCTGGAGGGCGACCAGGTCGACGCCGTGCACCGCCTCCGTGACCGGGTGCTCGACCTGGAGGCGGGTGTTCATCTCCAGGAAGTGCGCCCGGCCGCCGGCGACGAGGAACTCGACCGTGCCCGCCCCCACGTAGCCGACGGCCCTCGCCGCCCGCACGGCCGTGTCGATCAGTTCGGCCTCCAGGGCGGCGGTCAGACCGGGCGCCGGGGCCTCCTCGATCACCTTCTGGTGCCGGCGCTGGAGGGAGCAGTCGCGGGTGCCGAACGCGAGCACGGTGCCGTGGGTGTCGGCGAGGAGCTGCACCTCGACGTGGCGGCCGTTCTCCACGTACGGCTCGACGAACACCTCGCCGTCGCCGAAGGCGCTCGCCGCCTCCGCCGAGGCCGTCGTCAACTCGCCTTCCAGTGCGTCCAGTTCCCGTACGATCCGCATGCCGCGCCCGCCGCCGCCCGCCGCCGCCTTCACCAGGACGGGCAGGTCGGCCTCGGTGACGTCCTTCAGGGGCGCGATGCCGAGGAGTTCCTTGGCGCGGGTCTTGGACGCCATGGCCTCGATGGCCTCGGGCGGCGGGCCGATCCACACGAGGCCGGCGTCGCGCACGGCCCGCGCGAAGCCGGCGTTCTCGGAGAGGAAGCCGTAGCCGGGGTGCACGGCGTCGGCGCCCGCCGCGAGCGCCGCCCGCACGATCAGGTCGCCGCGCAGGTACGTCTCCACGGGCGCGGCCCCCGGCAGCCGTACCGTCGCGTCGGCCTCGCGGACGTGCAGCGCGTCCGCGTCCGGGTCGGAGTGGACGGCGACGGTGGCGATGCCCAGGGCACGGCAGGTGCGCAGCACCCGGCACGCGATCTCGCCCCGGTTGGCGACGAGGACGGTCTTGATCACCAGAGGCCTCACATTCGGAAGACGCCGAAGCCGCCGCGCGCGCCCTCGACCGGTGCCGTGTGGATCGCGGAGAGGCACAGTCCGAGGACCGTGCGGGTGTCGCGGGGGTCGATGACCCCGTCGTCGTAGAGCCGCCCGGAGAGGAACATCGGCAGGGACTCGGCCTCGATCTGCGCCTCGACCAGGGCCCGCAGGCCCGCGTCGGCCTCCTCGTCGTACGGCTGCCCCTTCGCCTCCGCCGAGGCCCGCGCGACGATCGACAGGACGCCCGCGAGCTGCTGCGGGCCCATGACGGCGGACTTGGCGCTGGGCCAGGCGAAGAGGAACCGGGGGTCGTAGGCGCGACCGCACATCCCGTAGTGACCGGCCCCGTAGGAGGCGCCCATGAGGACGGAGAGGTGCGGGACCTTCGAGTTCGACACGGCGTTGATCATCATGGCGCCGTGCTTGATGATGCCGCCCTGCTCGTACTCCTTGCCGACCATGTAGCCGGTGGTGTTGTGGAGGAAGACGAGCGGGATGTCGCGCTGGTTGGCGAGCTGGATGAACTGCGCCGCCTTCTGCGACTCCGCCGAGAACAGCACCCCTTGGGCGTTGGCGAGGACGCCGACCGGGTAGCCGTGCAGCCGTGCCCAGCCCGTCACCAGGCTCGGCCCGTACAGCGGCTTGAACTCGTCGAAGTCGGAGCCGTCGACGATCCGGGCGATGACCTCGCGCGGGTCGAAGGGCGTCCTCAGGTCGCCGGGGACGATCCCCAGGAGTTCCTCGGGGTCGTACTTCGGGGGCTCTGCGGGTCCGGGGTCGGGGTGGGCCTTGCGGTGGTGGAGGCGGGCGACGATCCGGCGGGCCTGGCGCAGCGCGTCGGCCTCGTCCAGGGCGTAGTGGTCGGCGAGGCCGGAGGTGCGGGCGTGCATCTCGGCGCCGCCCAGGGACTCGTCGTCGCTCTCCTCGCCGGTCGCCATCTTCACGAGCGGCGGGCCGCCGAGGAAGACCTTCGACCGCTCCTTGATCATCACGGTGTGGTCGGACATGCCGGGGACGTACGCCCCGCCCGCCGTCGAGTTGCCGAAGACGACCGCGACCGTCGGGATGCCGGCGGCGGACAGCCGGGTCAGGTCGCGGAAGAGGGCCCCGCCGGGGATGAAGATCTCCTTCTGGGACGGCAGGTCGGCACCGCCGGACTCCACGAGCGAGAGGACCGGGAGGCGGTTGGCGTACGCGATCTCGTTGGCGCGCAGCGCCTTCCTCAGCGTCCACGGGTTGGAGGCGCCGCCGCGCACGGTCGGGTCGTTGGCGGTGATCAGGCACTCGACGCCCTCGACGACCCCGATGCCGGTGATCAGGGAGGCCCCTACGGTGTAGTCACTGCCCCAGCCGGCGAGCGGGGACAGTTCCAGGAAGGGGCTGTCGGGGTCGACCAGGAGCTCGACGCGCTCGCGGGCGAGGAGCTTGCCGCGCCGCCGGTGCCGGGCGGTGTACTTCTCGCCGCCGCCCGCGAGGGCCTTGGCGTGTTCGGCGTCGAGGGCGGCCAGCTTCTCCAGCATGGCGGCCCGGTGCGCGGCGTGGTCGGGGCCGCCGGTGTCGAGGGCGGAGGCGAGGACGGTCACAGGAGGACCTCCGGTACGTCGGTGTGGCGGGAGCGGAGCCATTCGCCGAGGGCCTTGCCCTGCGGGTCGAACCGGGACTGGGAAGCGACGCCCTCGCCGAGGATTCCGGCGACGGTGAAGTTGAGGGCCCTCAGGTTCGGCAGGACGTGCCGGGTGACGGCCAGGCCGGCGGTCTCGGGGAGCAGGGTGCGGAAGAGGTCGGTGGTGAGGGTGTGGGCGAGCCAGCGCCACTCCTCGTCCGTGCGGACCCACACGCCGACGTTGGCGTCCCCGCCCTTGTCGCCGCTGCGGGCCCCGGCGATCCGCCCGAGCGGCACGCGCCGTACGGGGCCGGGCGGGAGGGGCGGTGGAAGGGCGGGAGGCTCGGAGGGCGGTACGGGCGCGGCCGGGGGCGGGGGCACGGGCGGCGGGATCTCCTGGCGGGTGCCGTCCGGCAGGACCGCCGTGTGCGGGACGGTGCCGGCGGGCACGTACACCGCCTCGCAGATCCCGTAGGGGGAACCCTTGCCCGGTGGCGCGGTGACGTGGAAACCGGGGTAGCTGGCGAGGGCCAGTTCGATCGCGGCCCCGGTCAGGGCCCGGCCCACCTTCTCGGGGTCGGGGTCCCTGACGACGAGCCGGAGCAGGGCGCTGGCCGTCTCCTCGGTGGGGGCGTCGGGCCGGTCGGTGCGGGCGAGTTCCCAGCGCGTCCCGGCGGGCGGGGAGGGGGCGAGGGCGTCCTCGACCTGGGCCCGGACCAGGGCCGCCTTGGCCTCGATGTCGAGTCCGGTGAGGACGAACACCACCTCGTTGCGGAAGCCGCCGAGCCGGGTGCGGGCGACCTTCAGGGTGGGGGGCGGGGCCTCGCCGCGCACCCCGTCGATCCGTACCCGGTCGGGCCCCTCCCGCGTGAGCCGTACGGTGTCCAGCCGGGCGGTCACGTCGGGCCCCTCGTAGCGGGCGCCGGAGGTCTCGTACAGGAGCTGGGCGGTGACCGTGCCGAGATCGACGAGGCCGCCGGTGCCGGGGTGCTTGGTGATGACGGAGGAGCCGTCGGCGCGCAGTTCGGCGAGGGGGAAGCCGGGGCGTCGGAAGGTGCGCGGGTCGTGCCCGGTGAAGAAGGCGTAGTTGCCGCCGGTGGCCTGGGTGCCGCACTCCAGGACGTGCCCGGCGACGACCGCGCCCGCGAGCCGGTCGTACTCCCCCGGTCCCCAGCCGAAGTGCCACTGCGCCGGGCCGGTGACGAGGGCGGCGTCCGTGACCCGGCCGGTGACGACGACATCGGCGCCGGCGGCGAGGCACGCGGCGATCCCGGCGCCGCCCAGGTAGGCGTTGGCGGTGAGGACGCCCGGCCCGGGCGGCAGCCGGTCGCCCTCGACGTGGGCGATCCGGGTGGGCAGGCCCAGCTTCGCGGCGAGGGCGCGCAGCGCGTCGGCGAGGCCGGCCGGGTTGAGGCCGCCCGCGTTGGTGACGATGCGGACGCCGCGCTCGTGGGCGAGGCCCAGGCCCTCCTCCATCTGGCGCAGGAAGGTCTTCGCGTAGCCGGTGGAGGGGTCCTTGAGCTGGTCGCGGCCGAGGATGAGGAGGGTGAGTTCGGCGAGGTAGTCGCCGGTGAGGACGTCGAGTTCGCCGCCGGTGAGCATCTCGCGGACGGCGTCGAAGCGGTCGCCGTAGAAGCCGGAGGCGTTGCCGATCCGCAGGGTCACGCCCCGGCTCCCTTCGGGGCGCGCCCCTGTCCCGCCGGTCCGGCGAAGGCCTGGGCGATGCCGAGCCACCGTTCGGCGTCGGGGCCGTGTGCGGCGAGCGCGGTGTCGGCCCGGTGGACGCGCTGGGTGACGAGGAGGCAGAAGTCGAGCGCCGGTCCGGTGACGCGCTGGGCGGCGGCCTCGGGGCCGTACGTCCACAGGGTGCCGTCGGGCGCGGTGAGTTCGAGGCGGAACGGCTCGGCGGGGGCCTGCTCGCCCCGGACGAGGTAGGCGTAGTCGCGGGCCCGGTGGCCGATCCACGCCACGTGCCGGAGCCGGGCGGTCGGTGCGCGGACGACTCCGAGGGCGTCCGCCACGTCCTGCCCGTGCGCCCAGGTCTCCATCAGCCGGGCGGTGGCCATGGCGGGGGCGCTCATGGGCGGCCCGTACCAGGGGAACCGCGCGCCGGGCGGCACGGACCGCAGGGCGTCCTGGAGGCGTTCCCGGCCGGCGCGCCAACGGGCGAGCAGGTCGGCGGGCGGCAGCTTCGCCCCCTCCTCCGCGCCCTCGTCCACGAAGCGGTCGGGTGCGGCGAGGGCCTTCTCGGTCTCGGCGGCGAAGGCCTCGGCGTCGGTGGCGGCGAGGAGCGCGGCCCGGTCGGTCCAGGCGAGGTGGGCGATCTGGTGGGCGATCGTCCAGCCGGGCGCGGGGGTGGGAGCCGCCCACCCCTCCGTACTCAACTCCGCGACGAGTGCGTCGAGTTCTTCGCTCTCCTCGCGCAGATCGGCGAGGACGACGGCGGGGTCGGACACGGTGCGCTCCCCTCGGGAGACTCGCGGGCTCGGGACACGACGGCGTGCCCTGGAGCATGGCAGCGAAGCGGGAAACAATCAAGCATGCTTGCTTGAATTGATCACCCATGACATCTCGTCAGGACGGTCACGACCGGATCCCACCGCCGGACCCGGCCCGCCCCACGGGCCGTGGCGGCACGTGCACGGCGAGGGAAGGAGCCCCACCCGGAAGGCGTCCGCGAGCCGGCACCGGCCGGTGCCGGCTCAGCCCCTGGGGAGCTTGTGCACCACGGTGTCGTCGGGCCCGATCGCCCTTCCGTCCGCGGCGCGGACCACCAGGGGGCTCAGCGGGCGGCCGTGGTCGCGGTCGACCAGCTCGGAGTGCGGTTCGCCGGGAGAGAAGAAGTTCCCCTCACCCCACTGCCGCAGCGCCACGACGACCGGAAAGAGCGCCTTCCCCTTGGGCGTGAGCACGTACTCCCGGTACGCGCTGCCGTCCGACGCGGGGACGGATTCGAGGACGCCGCCGGCGACCAGATCGCGCAGGCGGGCGGCGAGGATGTTCTTCGCCACCCCGAGGCCGCGCTGGAACTCCCCGAACCTGCGGCTCCCGTCGAAGGCGTCCCGCACGATCAGCAGCGACCACCAGTCACCGATGGCGTCGACCGATCGCGCGACAGGACAGTCGCTGTCGTCGAAGCGCGTCCTCTTCACCATGACCGTCCTCATCCTCTCTGCCCCTGGTTGCAACATGCTACCAAGGAGGTCTACGGTCAGCCTGGTAGCAAGTTGAAACCAGATGGCGGAGGGGTACGGGATGGCGCGCGACGGCAGGACGGGCACGGACACGCCGGCCACGGCGCGAGGGGGGAGGCGGCACAAGGATCCCGGCGCGCCCGATCCCGCCCTGCCCCGACGCCTCGTCGTGCTCTTCGCGCTCGCCTGCGGGTCGGCCGTGGCCAACGTGTACTTCGCCCAGCCGCTCCTCGTGACCATGGGCCACGACCTCTCGATGAGCCCGGCGCTCGTCGGCGCCGTCGTCACCCTCACGCAGATCGGATACGGCGCGGGGCTCTTCCTCCTCGTCCCGCTCGGTGACGTCGTCGCTCGCGAACGGCTCGTCGTGGTCCAGATGCTCCTCCTCGTGGTGGCCCTCGTGGCCGTGGCCACCGCCCGAACCGCCGCGGTCCTCCTGGCCGCCATGGCCGCGGTGGGCCTCCTCGCCGTGGTCACGCAGACGCTGGTCGCCTTCGCCGCGTCCCTCGCGGGCCCTGCCCGGCGCGGTGGTGTCGTCGGCATGGTGACCAGCGGCGTCGTCATCGGGATCCTGCTCGCCCGTACGGCCTCCGGCCTCATGGCCGACCTCGCCGGGTGGCGCTCGGTCTACCTCGCCTCGGCCCTGCTCACCGCCCTGCTCGTCCTGGTCCTGCACCGGACGCTCCCGCCCTCCCCCACCACACCCCGGCGGCTGCGTTACAGCCGGCTCCTCCGCTCCACGTTCACGCTGTTCGCGACGGAACGGCTGTTCCGGCTCCGCGCCCTGCTCGGTCTGCTGATCTTCGCCGCGTTCAGCACCCTGTGGAGCAGCGTCGCCCTGCCGCTGAGCGAGGCCCCGCACTCGCTCTCCCACACCGCGATCGGGGCCTTCGGCCTGGTCGGCGCCGTGGGAGCGCTGGCCGCGACGGCCGCGGGCCGCCTGAACGACCGGGGCCTTTCGCAGCGGACCACCGGCATCGGCCTCGCACTGCTCACCGTCTCCTGGCTGCCGCTGTCCTTCACCCGCGACTCGCTCTGGGCCCTGGCGGTCGGCGTGATCCTCCTCGACCTCGCCGTCCAGGCCGTCCACGTCACCAACCAGGCCCTCGTCTACGAACTCCGCCCGGACGCGGGCAGCCGCCTGATCGGCGGATACATGATCTTCTACTCGATCGGCAGTGCCACCGGTGCCCTCGCCGCGACCTGGCTCCACGCCCTGGCCGGCTGGGGCGCGGTCTGCGCACTGGGCGCCGGGATCAGTTGCGCCGCGTTCCTCCTGTGGGCGTTCACCCGCACCGGGACGGAGCCCCGCCCGCGACCTCCGCGCGCCGCGTCCGGCGGCACGCCCACCTCGCCACCCTCGTGACCCGGTCGCGCTCCGCACGGCGGGGGAGGCCCGCCGGGCCGCACCGCCGTGGGTCAGGCCTTCTCCGAGCGGCGCGGGCGGACGACCAGTTCGCCGCCGCAGTTGGGGCAGACGCCGTCCATGGCGTCGGCGCAGGGGACGCAGAAGCTGCACTCGTAGGAGCAGATGCGGGCGGGCCCGTCCGGGGCGAGGGCCGCCGTCCCGCAGCGCTCGCACCGGTCTCGCATCTCCAGGGCCATGCTCGGCTCCCCTCCTCGGCGTGACGGCGACCGGTGTCGCGCGTCGGGTACGGATCCATCGTCCGGGCCGGGGCGGGGCGCCGAAACAGGCCGGCGGCCAAGGTCCGACAGGATCGGGTCAGCGGCCGGACGGACGGTGCCGGACCAGGCAGAACGGGTGCCCGGCGAGGTCCGCGTACACCCGCCACACCCGGTCGCCGCCGCCGTCGTCCAGCAGCCGCGCCCCCAGGGCCAGGACCCGCTCCTGCGCCGCGTCGAGGTCGGGGACCTGGAGGTCGAGGTGGAACTGCTGCGGACGCTCGGGATCCGGCCACGTCGGCGGCCGGTGGTCGGTGGCGCGCTGGAAGCACAGCACCTGCCCGCCCGGCACGTGCAGGGTGGTCCAGCTGTCGTCGGGCGCCCACCGCTCGTCGGGCTTGTCCACCTCCCCGCCGAGCACCGCGCGGTAGAACTCCGCGAGTTCCTGCGGATCGGGACAGTCGAGGACGACGCACTGCAATTCGGCGATCATGCGCGGCAGTTTAGGAGCCGGCACGCGGATCACCGGGGACCGACGGGCGAGCGGGGCGCCGCCGGCCGGGCGGCCCGCAGGCGCTACGCCGTGGCCCGGTGACCGGCCCCGGCCCTACGGGAGCGGAGCGGCGCCCGCGCCGCCGGCCGCCTTCCTGCGGGCCGGGCCGACCTGGGTGCGGACCGCGCCCATGCTCGCCGTGATGACGAGGGCGATGGCCAGGGCGTCGGTGACGGCCAGGGCCTGGCTGAGGACGAGGAAGCCCGCCGTGGCCGCGATGGCCGGTTCCAGGCTCATGAGGATGGCGAAGGTGGGCGCGGGCAGCTTCCGCAGCGCCAGCATCTCCAGCGTGTAGGGGAGGACGGAGGACATCAGCGCGACGGCGAGCCCGAGACCGATCGTGGACGGTACGAGGAGCTTGTCGCCCGCCTCCGCGATCCCGAACGGCACGGTCAGCACCGCGCCGAAGGCCATCGCGAGCGCGAGCCCGTCGGCCTGCGGGAAACGGCGACCGGTACGGGCGCTGAAGACGATGTACGTCGCCCACATCGCGCCCGCCGCGAGGGCGAAGCCCGCACCCGCCGGGTCGAGCCGGTCGAAGCCGCCGCCGCTGAGGAGGACGACACCGGCGAGGGCGAGCCCGGCCCACACGAGGTTGAGCAGCCGCCGGGACGCGATCACGGAGAGAGCGAGCGGGCCGAGCACCTCCAGGGTGACGGCGGCGCCCAGCGGGATCCGGTCGACGGACTGGTAGAAGAGGATGTTCATGCCCGCCATGGCGGTGCCGAAGGCGACGATGGTCCCCCAGTCGGCGCGGCCGTAGCCGCGCACCTTCGGGCGGCACACGACCAGCAGCACGGCGGCGGCCAGGACGAGCCGCAGCGTCACGACGCCGAGCGCACCCGCCCGGGGCATGAGCAGGACGGCGACGGCGGACCCGAACTGTACGGAGAGACCGCCGGCGACGACGAGCGCCACCGGCCCCAGCCGGCGGCCCGCCGGTGCCGGATCGGGGGCGGCCGGGGGCGAAGCGGCCCCCGGGGTGGTGACCGGCGCGGCCGGGATGACGTCCTTGACCGGGCTGTCCACCGGGCGACTCCTCACACTGTCAGTTCAATACTTTGCACTTCCAGTACATCATACTGAACCGCGCATCCCTTGCCGTACGCATTCCGCTTTCACGCTACGAGCCTCCCGCGCGGCTCCGGAAATGCCGATTGGGCTGGGGTTATGCTCCGGACGCATGAGCATCGAGCTGCGTCACCTCCGCTGTTTCCTCGCCATCGCGGAGGAGTCGAGCCTGACGCGGGCAGCGGCCCGGCTCCACCTCACCCAGCCGGCCGTCTCCCGTACGCTCGCCGCGCTCGAACAGCACCTCGGCGCCCGCCTGGTGGACCGCTCCACCCACCACCTGGCCCTCACGGCCGACGGTCACGCCTTCCGCGACCGGGCCGCCGCCGCCCTCGCCGCCTTCGAGGCGGCCGTCGACCCGGCCCGCCTCCACCACCGGCCCCTGCGCCTCGGACACGCCTGGTCGGCGTTCGGCCGGTACACCACGCCCCTGCTCCGCCGCTGGCAGCGCGAACACCCGGAAACCCCGCTGGAACTCCTCCGCGTGGACGACCGCACGGCCGGTCTCGCCCGGGGCGAGGTCGACGCCGCGCTCCTGCGCGGCACGGTCGAGGCCCCCGGCCTCGTCACCACCGAACTGACCACCGAACCCCGCGTGGCCGCCGTCCCCGCCGACGGGCCCCTCGCCGCCCTGCCCTCCCTCACCCTCGCGGACCTCGCGGGCGAGACGGTCGTCCTCAACACCGTCTCCGGAACCACCACACCGGCCCTCTGGCCGCCCCCGGCCCGCCCGACGAACACCCTCACCGTCGCCAACACCGACGACTGGCTCACCGCCATCGCCGCCGGCCGGGGCGTCGGTGTCTCCTCCGCCTCCACGGCCGCGCTCCACCCGCACCCGGGCGTCACCTACCGCCCGCTCACCGACGCCCCGCCGCTCCCCGTCCTCCTGGCCTGGCGCGACGCCTTCCCCCACCCGGCCACCGAGGCCCTGGCCACGATGGCCCGCGAGATCGCCGGCACCGAACGTCACGAGAAGCGGGAAAAACTCCCCAGGCCGTGACTTATCGGTGGCCGGCCTGTTGGAAAGGGCATCCCCGTCCCTCCTGGAGGCGTGTGTGGCCACCGACGCAGGCAGTGCGCAGGAACCGGAGAGCTGTCGTACAGCGTCCCCCGTCCCAGCCGGGCCGGGCCACGGCGCGACCGAGGAGAGGGCGCTGTCGTTCCACGGATTTCGCTACACCTGCCGGATCACCCCGCAGACCGCCCCGCGGACCCTCCCGGTACTGATCCTCGGAGGCTCCGAGCAGGACCGGCGCTCGTGGCTGCGGCAGGAGCGGCGGCTCGCGCCGGTGGCGACCGTGATCACGGTGGACCTCCCCGGCTACGGCGACAGCGACTTCCTCCCCGTCTCCTTCGGTATCGACTTCCTCTCCGGCGCGGTCCGCCACCTGCTGGAGGAACTGCGCATCCCCAGGGTCAACCTCGTGGGTGCCTGCTTCGGCGGGGCCGTGGGACTGCGGTTCGCCCAGCACTGTCCCGACATGCTGGAACGTCTGGCCCTCATCGGAATGTGCCTGAACATCCCACCCGACTACGCGACGTCCATGCGGCGCTGGGCGGAGTTGATCGAGCGTGGTGAGACGAGCCCCATCGCGCAGGAGCTGACGGAACGCTTCATGTCACCGCCCGGAGCGTCCCGGGTCCGCAGACACGCCGCCGTTTCCCGTCTGGTGTACGCGGGGATCGCCGGGCAGAGCCCGGAGCGGAAGCGGAAGTCCGCCGAGCACAACGCCAGACTGATGCGGCACGAGTGGTACCGCCCGGGTTCCACTCCGGACGTCCCCGCCCTGGTGGTGACCGGTGAGTTCGACACGTTGACCACCCCGGCGATGGGCCGTGAGGTGGCGCGCCGCCTGCCGGGCGCCCGGTTCCTGACGGTCAAGGAGACCGACCACCTGGCCCCCGTCGAGCGGCCGGACGACTTCGCCGACCTCCTCGTGCGCTTCTGCACGGACCTCCCGCTGGACGGCCTCCCCTACACCCATCCCGCCGAGCGGTTCAGCGTCCCCATGGTTCACCCCTGACGACGGACTCCGCCATTGCGGCGTCACCGGCCGGACCTCCTACGGCCGAACCCGAGCGGGCCGCCCGTCGAGTCCGTCGCCTGTCAGCCGAGCCGCCCCTGCGCGGCGGCGGCGACGAACGCGGCGAAGGCGGCGGGCGTGGCACGGAAGTGGGGGCCCGCGGGGTCCTTGGAGTCCCGGACGGCGACGTGGGCGGAGAGATCGGCGACCTCGACGCATTCGCCGCCGGTGTTGCCGCTGAAGGAGGACTTGCGCCAGGAGGCGGAGCCGAGGGGGGCGCACTCGATGCAGTCGCCGCCGGTGTTGCCGCTGTAGGAGGACTTACGCCAGCGCGCGTCGGTCATGCCCGGATCGGTCCCCATAGCGTTCCTCCAATACGCGCATGATCAGTTCCGCCGAATCCTCTACGGAGAGGGCGGACGCCTGCAAGTGAGCGTAACGAAGGGCCGCTTCCTTGACCGTCTCCGGGTTGGCCGTCATGTGGCCGGAGATGAGGTCTTCGGTGTAGACGATGTCTGGGTCGTCATCGAAGCGGAGGGCGTTGAACGACCCGATCAAGCTCGCGTGCTCGCCGGCTGCGAACGGCAGCACTTGGATGCGCACCCAGCGCTCTCGCCGGAAGCTCAGCAAGTGCTCCAACTGGGCTCGCATGACCTGCGACGAACCGATGGGGCGGCAGAGAGCTGCTTCGTCGAGCACGACCCACACCATCGGCGGACGCTCCCGGGTGAGAAGCCGCTGGCGGTCCATCCGCGCCGCAACCAGCTCCTCAAGGTTGTCCGGCAGCCCCGTCGCCATCACCGCTCGGGCGTACGCCTCCGTCTGGAGCAAGCCGTAGACCATCTGAGACTGGTACGTCGAGATGTACGCGGCCTTCGCTTCCATCTCCGCGTACGGCTGGAACCAGTTCGGGAGCTGGCTCCGCAGCACGAGGCCGATCAGGCGCGAGAACACGCCCCCCGTCATCAGGGCGGCGTCGATGCGCTCGGAGAAGTCCCGGGTGGGGACCTTCTTCGCGGTCTCGATCTGGCCGATGAGGGAGCCCGTGCAGTACACGATCTCGCCCAACTGGGCCTGTCGGAGGCCTGCGGCTTCGCGTAGGCGGCGGAGTTCGGATCCGTAGTAGCTCAGCGGCGAGGCGCTCGGATCCAGATCGCGGACGTTGACCACGAGGAAGTCACCCCCATTGTCGGCTTGTGGCGGAGCGTAATGGGCGAGGCGCGGTGCGGGGCCGGAAAGGGCGAACCTCCCTTCGATCGGGGGAACTTGGATTGCGGGGCGCGCGCAGGAGCGGGCGGCGCACAACGGCGTGCCCGGCTTCGCGGGCTTCTGGTCCGGCCGCCCTCTTCCCGAGAGTCGCGCCTTCCGCCGCCGCCTCAAGGGCGCTCCCTGCGGTCGCGTCGCTGCGCGATGGGCTGCGCCCACCCTTGACCCGCCGACTCCAGGCGCGTGAACACTCTCGGAGGGCGGCCCGAGGGGCGGGGCCGCCAGGGCTCGGGTATCGCTGCCCTTGTCATGCCCCCGCAGGCCGGTGGGGTGGGGCTCGGTTCGCACGTCGGTGGGCGGGCAGAGTTCCGCCGGTGGGTGGTGCGCGGGAGTGGAATGGGGCGGCCGGGTCCGGCCAAGCGTCATCCGTACGCGCAGTGTGGAGGAGCAGGCCCCGCTGGTCACCGCCGGTGGGGGTGGGTCCTCTCCGCGAGCGTTTCCGCTACGGAATGCACCCGCCGGGGGTCGGGAGGGCCGATCCGCCCGGGGTTACCCGCAGTCCGTGTCGAGTTC
>NZ_JBEORS010000036.1:0-40195 GCF_040302405.1 Streptomyces sp. NPDC126503 | reverse complement strand
TCGTTTCCGACTCTATCAGATCTTTCCGATCCGATTTCCTCGGTGCTTTCCGGTCCCTTTCGCTTTCGCTCCGGGCCCTTCCGGCGTTTCCGACTTTATCAGATTCATTTCGGCCGACCTAATCGGTGGCTTTCTTGATTCGAATAAGGAATCGGGGTGACTCCGTGGAATCTAATCCAGATCGGAGTGAGTCAGAGTCTAGTTGGTTGCCACCTGAACTGTCCAGTTCCCCGGCAACCGTTTGAATCTACCTCCCCACGTCCGCTGTGTCAACAGCTTTCGTGGGCACCGGAGGAGACTAGCAGCTCCACAGGGCCGGACGCACATCAGGCGGCGGTGGGCTGCTCGGCGCTGCGGTCGGGGGTCGCGAGGTCGCCCGTGTCACCGGCGCGGGCGGCGCGGCCGCCGAGGACGTACACGTACAGGAGGAAGGCCAGCTCGGCGGCGACGCCGATGGTGACGCGGGCCCAGGTCGGCAGGCCGGAGGGGGTGACGAAGCCTTCGATGAGGCCGGAGACGAAGAGGACCAGGGCCAGGCCGACGGCCATGCCGAGGGCGGCGCGGCCCTGGGAGGCGAGGGCGGTGCGGCGGGTGGTGGGGCCGGGGTCGACGAGGGTCCAGCCGAGGCGGAGGCCGGTGCCGGCGGCGACGAAGACGGCGGTCAGTTCGAGCAGACCGTGCGGAAGGATCAGGCCGAGGAAGACATCGAGGCGGCCGGCGGAGGACATGAGGCCGATGGCGACGCCGACGTTCAGCATGTTGAGGAAGAGGATCGCCAGGACGGGAATGCCGAGGAACGCGCCGAGGACGAGGCAGAGGGCGGCGGCCTGGGCGTTGTTCGTCCAGACCTGGGCGGCGAACGAGGCCGCCGGGTGGCTGGAGTAGTACGTCTCGTACGTGCCGCCCGGCCGGGTCATCTCGCGGAGGTCGGCCGGGGCGCCGATCGAGGCCTGCACCTCCGGGTGGGCGGCGGTCCACCAGCCGATCAGGACGGCGAGCAGGGTGGAGAGGACCGCGGTGGGGATCCACCAGTGGCGGGAACGGTAGACGGCCGCGGGGAAACCCGACGTCAGGAAGCGCGCGGCGTCGTGCCAGGAGGCGCGGCGGGTGCCGGTGACGGTGGCGCGGGCGCGGGCGACGAGCTGGGTGAGGCGGGCCGTGAGCTGCGGGTCCGGGGCGCTGGATCGGATGATCGAGAGGTGGGTGGCGGTGCGCTGGTAGAGGGCGACGAGTTCGTCGGCCTCGGCTCCGGTGAGCCGGCCGCCCTGGCGCAGGAGGTGGTCGAGGCGTTCCCACTCGGCGCGGTGGGCGGTGACGTAGACGTCGATGTCCATGATCGGCTGCTGCTCCAGGCACTGGCGGCGGACGGGTCCGTACTGCTGCGGCGCACTGCGGGTCAGCTTGGCAGACTGGCGTTCGGAGGGGCCGGGAAGGTCGGCCGGAGGAGGGTGGGCGGCGTGAGTGGGCTTGTGACGGGGGATGCCGTCGTCCTGGGGTTGGAACCCGCGCGGCTGCCGAGCCGGGCGCTGGCCCTGCTCGTCGACCTGGTGGTCGTCGGGGCCGCGTACGTACTGCTGATGATCGGGCTGGCGTTCGCGACGGCCTCGTTGGACGAGGCGGCGGTGACGGCGCTGTCGATCGCCGCGTTCCTGCTGGTGCTGGTGGGGGCGCCGATCGCGGTGGAGACGCTGACGCACGGGCGGTCGCTGGGGAAGCTGGTGTGCGGGCTGCGGGTGGTGCGGGACGACGGGGGGCCGATCCGGTTCCGGCACGCCCTGGTGCGGGGGGCGATGGGGGCCGTGGAGATCCTCATGACCTTCGGCGTGATCGCCTGTGTGGCATCGCTGGTGTCGGAGCGGGGGCGGCGGCTCGGGGACGTCTTCGCGGGGACGCTGGTGGTGCGGGAGCGGTTGCCGGCGGCCGCGCGGACGGCGTTCGTGCCTCCGCCGCCGCCGTGGCTGGTGGGGCGGTTCTCCGGGCTCGACCTCTCGGCGGTGCCGGAAGGGTTGTGGCTGGAGGTACGGCAGTACCTGACGCGCGAGCGCGAACTGGACCCGGTGGTGGGGCGGCGGCTCGCGGAGCGGCTGGCGGACGAGATGGTGGCGCGGACGGGGGCGCCGGCCCCGCCGGGGGTGCCGGCCGGGGCGTATCTCGCGGGGGTGGTCGCGGAGCGGCGGGCGCGGGACGCGCGGCGGGCCTTCGCTCCGGGTGGGGAGCCGGTCGGCGCAGCAGTCACGGAAGCCGCCGGAGCCGCGGGAGCCACCATCGTGCCGGGAGGGCCTGAGGACGGACGGGGCCGGGAAGGCGACGGACCTCAGGGAGGCACAGGGGTCCCGGTGGGCCCACCGGTGCCGAAGGCCGCACCCGTGGCGGATCCGGCCGGGGACGGGGCGGGCGCGGGGCCCGCGGGACGCGCCACCGGGTTCGCTCCCCCGGCCTGAGATCCGTTCGGGCTCAGATCTGTTCTGGCCGAGACCCCTTGCCGTGGCTCCGCGGCGTGCCGCCGGTGCCGGCGCCCTCAGGGGAAGACGGAGGGCGGGGTCTCCAGGTCCTCGAGCTCGATGCCGGGGGCCGCGAGGACGACGTCGCCGGCGATGTGGACCGTGTGGCGCTCACCGGTGTCCAGGGCGCTGACCTGGTACTCGTCCACGATCAGGGGGCCGTTGTCAGTGGCGTGCGCTTCACTTCTCAGCAGGGCCCAGGACTGGTCGACCGTGAGGGGGGCGAGCACCGGATCCGTGAAGGCGACGAGCCGGACGCGGGTCTCGGGGGATGCGGGGGTGAGACGCAGGAGTCGTGTGAGGGCGACGAGGAAGGCCGGGGAGGTGCCGGTGAAGGCGTGGGCGCGCACATTGCCTTCGGTGGCGTAGGCCCCGGTGGGGTCCGTACGGACCCAGGTGACGCCGTCGAGGGCCGCTCCGCGGACCTGCCAGCCGGCGGCGTGCATTTCGAGCCGGAGGGGACGGCCGAGGTCGTCGAGGGTCAGATCGACGGAGCCGTGGTGGTCACCGGAGGGGGTGGTGATCCGGGAGACGTAGCGCCAGCCGGAAGGGCCGGGGGCGCAGTGGAAGTGTTCGTCGCCGAGGGGGGTGTGATCGTGCGGATCATGGAGCGAATAACGGCCGCGGGGCATGGGTCCTCGGAGGGCGGGGGCGGTCGGCGGTAGGAGCCGGGCGGGGACGGGGCAGGCCCCCGGCACGGGGGTGCGGGGGCCTGCGCTGAATCCTCTGCCGTTGTCCGTGGGGTGGCCGTCCGTCGGGGACGGGCGGCCACCGGCCGGGCGTCAGTAGCGGTAGTGGTCCGGCTTGAACGGGCCCTCGACCGGGACGCCGATGTAGGCGGCCTGCTCCGGGCGCAGCGTCGTCAGCTTGACGCCGAGGGCGTCGAGGTGGAGACGGGCGACCTTCTCGTCCAGGTGCTTCGGCAGCGTGTAGACGTCGGTCGGGTACTGCTCCGGCTTGGTGAAGAGTTCGATCTGCGCGAGGGTCTGGTCCGCGAAGGAGTTCGACATCACGAAGGACGGGTGGCCGGTCGCGTTGCCCAGGTTCAGCAGACGGCCCTCGGACAGCACGATGAGGACCTTGCCGTCGGGGAAGGTCCAGGTGTGGACCTGCGGCTTGACCTCGTCCTTGATGATGCCGGGGATCTTCGCCAGGCCGGCCATGTCGATCTCGTTGTCGAAGTGGCCGATGTTTCCGACGATGGCCTGGTGCTTCATCCGGGCCATGTCCGAGGCCATGATGATGTCCTTGTTGCCGGTCGTCGTGATGAAGATGTCGGCCGTCTCGACGACCTCGTCCAGCGTCGTGACCTGGTAGCCGTCCATCGCCGCCTGCAGCGCGCAGATCGGGTCGATCTCCGTCACGATCACCCGGGCGCCCTGACCGCGCAGCGACTCCGCACAGCCCTTGCCGACGTCGCCGTACCCGCACACGACGGCCGTCTTGCCGCCGATGAGCACGTCCGTCGCCCGGTTGATGCCGTCGATCAGCGAGTGCCGGCAGCCGTACTTGTTGTCGAACTTCGACTTCGTCACCGCGTCGTTCACGTTGATCGCGGGGAACAGGAGGGTGCCCGCCTGCATCATCTCGTAGAGGCGGTGGACACCGGTCGTGGTCTCCTCGGTCACGCCGCGGATCTCGGAGGCCAGCTGGGTCCACTTCTGGGGGCTCTCGACCAGGGTGCGGTTGAGGAGGCGGAGGATGTGGCCGTACTCCTCGCTGTCCGCGGTCGAGGGGTCCGGGGCGGAGCCGGCCTTCTCGAACTCGACGCCCTTGTGGACGAGGAGGGTGGCGTCACCGCCGTCGTCCAGGATCATGTTCGGGCCGCCGGTGGGGGTGTTCGGCCAGGTCAGGGCCTGCTCCGTGCACCACCAGTACTCCTCCAGGGTTTCGCCCTTCCAGGCGAAGACCGGAACGCCCTGGGGGTTCTCGGGGGTGCCGTGGGGGCCGACGGCGATGGCCGCGGCGGCGTGGTCCTGGGTGGAGAAGATGTTGCAGGAGGCCCAGCGGACGTCGGCGCCGAGGGCTACGAGCGTCTCGATGAGGACGGCGGTCTGCACGGTCATGTGCAGGGAACCGGTGATGCGGGCGCCGGCGAGCGGCTGCCGGTCGGCGTACTCGCGGCGGATCGCCATCAGACCGGGCATCTCGTGCTCGGCGAGGGTGATCTCCTTGCGGCCGAAGGCGGCCAGGGACAGGTCCGCGACCTTGAAGTCGTGCTGGGCGGCGGTCGTCATGACGGTGCTGCTCCTCGTATAAGTCGAGTGCGAGGGTGGTCAGGGGCGCCTGGCACCGCGGACGGGGCACCCGTGGGCATACCGATGCCCGGGCGCTTCCGCGGCGCAGTCGTCGGAGGCCCTCTCTCCCTCGGCCGGTCCCGGGGGGACCGCCCGACCGCCATCAGCAGCGACGTCTGGCTCCTTCCGAATCTACACCGGGCGGCGCGGCGGCCCACAGTCCGCGGGGGGCGGGTCCGGCCGGATCCGGTCGGTTCAGGCCGTCGGGCCGGCCCGGGCCGCCGACCGAACGGTTCGGACGGTCCGGCGGGTACGGGCCGGGCGGGACGGGGGGCGCGGGTCACGGGCTCCGGGGCGGAGGCGCACGGGAGAGGCCCCCGGGAGCGGGTGCTCTCGGAGGCCTCGGTGACGCGGAGCGGGCTCAGTGGCCGGCACCGCCGGGGGACTTCTTCGGGTCGGAGCCGTTGGCGGCGGCCGCCTCGCTGTAGACGTCCGGCTCCAGGTAGATGACCCGGGCGATCGGGACGGCGGCGCGGATGCGCTCCTCGGCGGCGTTGATGGCGTTCGCGACGTCGCCGGCGGTGTCGTCGTGCCGGACGGCGATCTTGGCGGCGACGAGGAGCTCCTCCGGGCCGAGGTGGAGCGTGCGCATGTGGATGAGGCGGGTGACCGTCGTGCCGTCCACCACGGCGTCCTCGATCTTCTTGACCTCGTCGACGCCGGCGGCCTCACCGAGCAGGAGCGACTTGGTCTCGGCGGCGAGGACGATCGCGATGACGATGAGCAGCACACCGATGCACAGGGTTCCGATGCCGTCCCACACGCCGTTGCCGGTGGCGAGGGCGAGGCTGACGCCGACGAGGGCGAGAATCAGGCCGACGAGGGCGCCGAGGTCCTCCAGGAGGACGACGGGCAGCTCGGGGGCCTTCGCCCGGCGGACGAACTCCTTCCAGGAGAGGCTGCCGCGGACCTGGTTCGACTCCTTGATGGCGGTCCGGAAGGAGAAGGACTCGGCGATGATCGCGAAGACGAGGACGCCGACCGGCCAGTACCAGGCCTCGATCTCGTGCGGGTCGTGGATCTTCTCGTAGCCCTCGTAGATGGCGAACATGCCACCGACGGAGAACAGGACGATGGAGACGAGGAAGGCGTAGATGTACCGCTCGCGGCCGTAGCCGAAGGGGTGCTGGGGGGTCGCCTCGCGCTGGGCCTTCTTGCCGCCGACGAGCAGCAGGCCCTGGTTGCCGGAGTCGGCGAGCGAGTGGACGCTCTCGGCCAGCATCGACGACGACCCACTGAAGAGGAACGCCACGAACTTGGCTACCGCGATCGCGAGGTTGGCGGCGAGTGCCGCCACGATCGCCTTGGTTCCGCCTGACGCGCTCATGGGTGTACGTGATCCCTTCGTCGATGCTCCGGCTCAGTCGCCGCGGTTCGGCCGGTCATTGTTGCATCAGGCCACGACGGTGGCCCGAAAGACCGTGCCCGCACCGGACAGTTCGGTCGTCTCGCCCGCCGGTACGAACACGGACTCGCCCGGGGCGAGGGTGAGTTCGCCGGCCTTCGGGCGGCCCGCGACGGCCAGCAGGATCTGGGGGGTGGGGGCGGTGATGTCGGAGGGGGCGGCGCCCTCGGCCCGTACGAAACGGGAGAGGCGGAACTCGTCGATGGGGGTCTCGTAGACCTCCTCGCCGGTGGCGGAGGCCTCGGGGCGCAGGACGCCGGGCTCGGCCGGCTCGAAGCGGACGATCCGCAGGAGTTCGGGGACGTCGATGTGCTTGGGGGTGAGGCCGCAGCGCAGGACGTTGTCGGAGTTGGCCATGATCTCGACGCCGAGGCCGGAGAGGTAGGCGTGCGGGACGCCGGCGCCCAGGTAGAGGGCCTCGCCCGGCTGGAGCACCACGTGGTGGAGAAGCATCGCGGCGAGGACGCCGGGGTCGCCCGGGTAGTGGTGGGCGAGGACGGCGTACGGGGCGTGGGTGCCGCCGAGCCGGTCGGCCGCGGCGGCGGCCTCGGTGACGGTCTGCGCCATCTCGGCCGGGTCGGCGGTGAGCAGGGCCGTCAGGACCTCGCGGAGCGCGGCCTCCTCGGGGTGGGCGTGGAGGAGGTCGACGTACGGCTTGAGGGAGTCGACGCCCAGGGCGGCGAGGACGTCTGCGGCCTCGGCGGGGTCGCGGAAACCGCAGAACCCTTCGAAGGGGGTGAGGGCGCAGATCATCTCGGGCTTGTGGTTGGCGTCCCGGTAGGTGCGGTGCGGGGCGTCGATCGGGACGCCCGCGGCCTCCTCGGCGGCGAATCCGGCCCTGGCCTGGTCGAGGTCGGGGTGGACCTGGAGGGAGAGCGGGGCTCCGGCGGCGAGCAGCTTGAGGAGGAAGGGGAGGCGGGGGCCGAACTTCCCGACGGCCCGCTCGCCGAGTTCGCGTACGGGGTCGGCGTCGATGACCTCGTTCAGCGGGCCGCGCTCGGTGCGGGAGGGAGCACCAGGGTGGGCGCCCATCCACATCTCGGCCTGGGGCTCGCCGGTGGGGGCGGTGCCCAGGAGTTCCGGGATGGCCGTCGTGGATCCCCAGGCGTAGGGACGGACGGTGTTGACGAGGCGGTCCATGGGCGGCTTTCCATCTTTCGGCGTGGTGGCGTTCGGGTGTGGCTGCGCGGGCCGCGGGGGGCTGTCCGCCGCGTGAGCCGTGCGGGTCAGGAGGCGGCGGGCGGCGCGGTGACGCCCGCCGAGGCCAGGGCGAGGTAGACGGCGGCGAAGTCGGTGACCGCGAGGAGTTCGGCGAGGGTCTCCAGGTCGTCGCCCTCCTCCTGCGGTTCGAGTTCGCTGACGGCGGTGTCGTGGCCGAGGGCGAGTTCGCGGGCGGCGGGGGCGGCGGTCAGGCCGCCGGCGGGCCGGTCGCGGAGGAGGACGACCCGGGCGCGCAGGGCCTGGGGCTCGTCCACGCGGTCGCGGAAGAAGTCGTCGGGGTCGGCGCCCGCCGCGTACGTCCCGGCGAGGAGGACGCCGTGCGCGGTCAGGGCCTCGGGGAGTTCGCCGGCGAGGGCGGGCAGGCCGGCGAGTTCGGCGAGGACCGCGGCGAAGCGGCGGCCGACGGGGCCGGCGGCGGCGCCCTCGGTCCAGACGAGCGGGAGCGAGTCGGCGAGTTCGGCGGCGAGGGTCTTGGCCGGGTTGCCGTAGGTGGCGAGGGCCGGGCCGCAGCGTTCGGCGGTGCGGTCGAGCCGGTCGGCGACCTTCTCCAGGACCTCCGGGGGCGCCTCGACGAGGCCGACGCGGTCGAGGAGGGCGAGGAGCGGGGTGAAGAGGGACCAGAGGGTGCCGCTGCTGGCGGCGAGGTTCTCGGCGGTCTCGACGGCGCTCTCGTGCGGGGCCATGGCCAGCGGGACGAAGAGGCCGCGGGAGCCGTTCACTTCCTCGGCGAGCGGGGAGGCGGCGGGGGCGACGGCCACGACCGTCATGCCGCGGCGGTAGGCCTGTTCGGCGAGGAGCGCGAGGCCGGGCTCGGAGCCGTCGGTGGTGGGCAGCAGGAGCAGGTCCACGGAACCGGCCCAGCCGGGCAGGGCCCAGCGCAGGGCGCCGGGCGCGGGGGCGACGCCGGTGGGGCGGAGGTGTACGACGGGGGCGGAGGCGCCGGCGAGGGCGCCGATCAGGTCGGCGACGCCGGCGGCCGGGGTGCCGGGCCCGGCGACGAGGACGGCTCGGGGCCGGCCCTCGGGGTGGAGGTCGGCGATGCCGGCCTCGGCGGCGTGGCGGGCCGCGGTGCGGACCCGTGCGCCGGCCTCGGCGGCGCCGCGCAGGAGGCCTCGGCGGTCGGCCTGGGCCAGGGCGTCCGGTGCGTCGAGGAGCGTCTCGTCCAGCATGGGGCCTCCGGGTGCGGGTTCCTGTCGGTGCGGGGGTCCTGCGGGGCCTGAGGGGTTCGGGGTCCGGGCGGGGGCCCTGGGGTGTGCGGTGGTGCGGGGCGGGTCGGGGGGCGGGTACGGATCCGCGCCTCGGGTCGGGCGGTCGGTGGGTGCGGGCCGGGGCGGTCGGGCAGGGTGCCACCGGGCTCGTTCGCCAGCACGCGTACCCGCCGGAGCCGAACTCATCCGGCGCCAACCGATCCTGCCCGGTCCGTCCCGACCTGTCCGGTTCGAGACGGCCCGGGACGGCCCGGGACGGCCCGGGACGGTCCGGGTCGTGTCCGGCCCCTCCCGGTCGCGTGCGGTCACGTCCGGCGCCTTCCGGTGCTGCTTCCCGGCGTCCTCGGATCACGCGCGCTTCCGTGCGGTGAACCGAACGGGACCGGACCTGACCGGACCGAACCGGACCGGGCGGTGCCGGGCCGGAGGCCGGGCCCGGGGTCGTACGGTCGCACGCCCCGGAGTCGGCCCGTGGGCCGGTCACGCCGGGCGGCGGGCCTCGTCCGTGAGGAGGACCGGGATGCCGTCGCGGACCGGGTAGGCGAGGCCGCAGTCGGTGCCCGTGCAGACCAGCTCGGGGTTCTCGTCCGCCGTGCGGTCGTTCAGCGGGGCGTGGCAGGCCGGACAGGCCAGGATCTCCAGGAGGCCGGCTTCGAGCGGCATGGGGTGTCCCTTCGCACAGACGTGTGGTGTTGCTGCCCTTCGGGGCCAGGTCAGCCTACCGCCGGGGAACGGGGGGCGCGGCTCGGCGCCCGCCCCCCGTACCCCCGTGGCGGAGTGGGCGTCAGCCGGTCGCGCGGACCAGGGCGAGGACCTCGTCGCGGATCTTGGCCATGGTGGCCTCGTCGCGGGCCTCGACGTTCAGGCGGAGCAGCGGCTCGGTGTTCGAGGGCCGCAGGTTGAACCACCAGTCGGCGGAGGAGACGGTGAGTCCGTCGAGCTCGTCGACCGTGGTGTCCTCGCGCTCGCCGTAGACGGCCTTGACCTCGGCGGTACGGGCGGCCTGGTCGGCGACGGTCGAGTTGATCTCGCCGGAGCCGGTGTAGCGGTCGTACTCGGCCACCAGGGCGGACAGGGTGCCCTCCTGGCCGCCGAGGGCGGCGAGGACGTGGAGCGCGGCGAGCATGCCGGTGTCCGCGTTCCAGAAGTCCTTGAAGTAGTAGTGCGCGGAGTGCTCGCCGCCGAAGATGGCGCCGGTCCGTGCCATCTCCTCCTTGATGAAGGAGTGGCCGACGCGGGTGCGGACGGCGGAGCCGCCGTTCTCGCGGACGACCTCGGGGACGGACCAGGAGGTGATCAGGTTGTGGATGATCGTTCCGCCGGGGTGTTTGGCGAGCTCGCGGGCGGCGACCAGGGCGGTGATCGCGGACGGGGAGACCGGCTCGCCGCGCTCGTCGACGACGAAGCAGCGGTCGGCGTCGCCGTCGAAGGCGAGGCCGATGTCGGCGCCCTCGGCGCGGACGCGGGCCTGGAGGTCGACGATGTTCTTCGGGTCGAGCGGGTTGGCCTCGTGGTTCGGGAAGGTGCCGTCGAGCTCGAAGTACATCGGCACGGTCTCCAGCGGGAGCCCGTCGAAGACGGTGGGGACGGTGTGGCCGCCCATGCCGTTGCCGGCGTCGACCACGACCTTGAGCGGGCGGATCGCGGTGAGGTCGACCAGGCCCTTCAGGTGGGCCGCGTAGTCCACGAGGGTGTCGCGCTCGGTGACGGTGCCGGGGGTGGCGGCCGCCTCGGGGGCGCCCTCCTCCAGCCAGCGCTCGGCGAGGGCGCGGATGTCCGCGAGGCCGGTGTCCTGGCCGACGGGGGCGGCGCCCGCGCGGCACATCTTGATGCCGTTGTACTGGGCCGGGTTGTGCGAGGCCGTGAACATGGCGCCGGGCAGGCCGAGGCTGCCGGAGGCGAAGTACAGCTGGTCCGTCGAGCACAGGCCGATGAGCGTGACGTCGGCGCCGAGGCGGGTCGCGCCACGGGCGAAGGCCGCGGCGAGGCCGGGGGACGAGGGACGCATGTCGTGGCCGACGACGATCGCGGTCGCGTCCGTCACGCGCACGAAGGCGGCGCCGAAGAGCTCCGCGAGGGTTTCGTCCCACTGATCCGGCACCACCCCGCGAACGTCGTACGCCTTCACGATCTGCGACAGATCAGCCGTCACGGATCCACTCTCCTGATGTCTCGGCACGCGGTTGCGGCGCATGTGCAAGGTCCGCCCAAACTACCTGGGCGGGGACAGCGTGCCACGGTCCGGGGGGCTTGACCGCCCGGGAACGTCACGGGAGCGACACCGGAACGGAAGTGGATCACGGGCCGCCGGAGAAGTGGATCACCGGCCGCGGGAGAAGTGGATCAGTTGTCGGGGGAACGGAGCACCCGCAGGTGTCCGCGCCGGCCGACCTCCATGGGGTCGCCGCCCCGGCCGCCGCTCTTGCCGCCGGCCCCGGCGGCGCGCTCCTGGGGGCGCGCGGCCTCGCGTACCGCGTTGGCCAGGGCTTCGAGGTCGTCACCGCTGGGGCGGCTGGGGGCCGATCCGTCGGAGAGCCGCACGACCTCCCAGCCGCGCGGCGCGGTGAGGCGCTCGCTGTGCTCGGCGCACAGGTCGTAGCAGTGGGGCTCGGCGTAGGTGGCGAGCGGGCCGAGGACCGCAGTCGAGTCGGCATAGACGTACGTCAGTGTCGCGACGGCAGGGCGGCCGCACGCGGTGCGCGAACAGCGACGTACAGGGCTCACGACGTTGGACGGTACCGCACTCTTGACCGGGCCGCGACGACTCTCCGGCACGTCACTCCACCGTGTCGCGGTGTGACGTCCGCCACCCTCCTTCGGGTGGACTCCGTTCCGACCTGCGCGGACGGCTCTCGGTGGGGGTCGGGGCAGGAGCCGATCCGGACAGCCATACATACAAATCCGGTCAACCACCGCCAGATGGCCGATCGCGCCACGGTCCGGAATCGTGTCTTCGGGCAGTCGGAATGTTCACGTTTCGACAGGCGGCGGGGGGAGGCTCGGGGCGCGGGGCGGTGGTACGGGGGCGGTGGAGGGGTCGCGGCCCGGTACGGGAAGACCCGGGAGAGTTACGCTGCGTCAGTGATGGACAGTCCTGTGCCGCCGAGCCCCTCGCACCGCCCCACGGATCCTCCGGCGGAGCCACGGGTCCGCCGCCGCGACCGGCACGGCCGGGGGATGCGGGGACCGGTCGCGCCGCCGCAGGTACCGCTCTCGATGAGCCGGGCGGACACCTTCCGCGATCTCGTGCTCGATTCGGTGGAGCGTCTGGAACGGCGCTGGCCGCAGCTGTCGGACGTGGAGTTCATGGTCCTGGAGGTGCCGCCGACGGTGCCGGCGGGCGAGACGGTGCCGCTGGGCGGTTCGGTGCCGGCCGAGAAGAACGAGCCGGCGCGGGTGGTCGTCTACCGCCGCCCGGTCGAGATCCGGTCCAAGAGCCGCGACGAGCGGGCGCTCCTCGTGCACGAGGTCGTCGTCGAGCAGGTCGCCGAACTCCTCGGCCTCTCCCCCGAGTCGGTCGATCCCCGGTACGGGCAGGACTGAGGACGGGGTACGAGGGCGGGTACGACGGCCGGGGCGAGGACGGCCCGGGCCCCCGGGGGGCGGAGCCGCGACCGGGCCCCGGCGACCCCCGTCGCCCCGCGCCCCGCCCGGGGCGCGGGGCGACGGGCAGGGGCGCGCACGGGCCGGGGCGGACCGGTCCCGCCGGTCAGTCGTCCAGGACGCCGAGGTCCTGGCGTGCCGCCGGGACCTCGACCGTGCCCCGGTCGTCGGTGAGGGTCTGGACCGTGAACATGGGGATCCCGTCCTGCGGCAGGGCCAGGGTCCGGGCCGCGTAGACCGGCCCGCCCGAGACCTTCTCGACGGTCAGGGCGTAGGAGCCCTTGAGGCCGGTGGGGGCCAGGTCGGTCAGGGCCGTCGTCGCACCGCCCTTGACGGTGACCGTGCGGGTGGCGGGCTCGCCTCCCCCGGAACCGGCCGAGGCGGTGATCTTCACCTGGGCACCTTCACCGGGGGCGACGAGGGAGAGCGTCGAGGCCTTGGCCCGGTTGTCGGCGACGGTCGCGCGGGCCGCGATCGGGGTCGCCGCCGGAATGAACGCGATCTCCTCCTTCGTCCCCTTGCCGCGGACGACGCGGAGGGCGGCGACGACCGGCGCCGGCTTCTTCGGGTCGGACGGGCCGAGGATCAGGGAACCGGCCTCGCCGCGGGTGAGGTCCGGCAGGTCGACGGCGGCGGTCATGCCGGACTTGACGTGCAGGGAGGCCGCGCTCGCCGGGACGATGGTGCCGGTGGCCGTGGCCAGCTGGATCTTCAGGTCGGCGTCCTCCTCGCCGGGCGCGAAGGCGACCAGGCGGACGGAGGTGGCGTCGGCCGGGATGCCCGGCAGGACGGCGCCGGGGGCGGGGTCGGCGGAGGCGGCGAGCCAGTCGCTGCCGTGGGTGTCGTCGGCGGCGGCGAGGGCGGCTCCCACGCGTCCGCTGCGGGTGGTGACGTGGACGGTCACGTCCTCGGCCGCGGCCTCCGTGGTGAGGGTGGAGAGCAGGACGGGGACCGTGGACCGGGCGGGGACCGGGATGCCGTCGGAGTACTGGGACTTGAGCACGCCCTCGGGGCCGTGGAGCTCGATGTCGGCGACGGCGCCGGTGTCGTCCGGGTTGGTGAGGTGCATGTAGTCCTGGCGGCCCTTGCCGGTGGAGGCGGCCGGGAACCAGAAGTCCGTGTCCGGGGCACCGCAGGTGAGGCCGAGGAGGCCGCGGGCGCCTCCCGCCGGGACGGCGGTGGTCTGCTGGACGGTCCAGCCCGGCGCGAGGCTGCCGGCGGCGGCGCCGGTGAGGGCGGGGACGGCCGCGCCGTCGGCCTCGGCCGTGACGGGCTTGCCGGGTTCCGTGACGGTGGCCGGGGCCTTGGGGGCCTTGCGCTTCGCGCCGCCGGCGGGGCCGCCGGTGGCCGCCGCGTCGGCGGCGGGCCGCAGCTGGGCCACGGGCGGGGCGGTCCCGCCGGTGCCCGCGCCCGCCGGTCCGCCGCCGGGGGAGGCGGCGCCGCTGCCGGGCGGGGTGTACGAGGTGTGGACGGTCTCGGCCACCTCGGAGGAACTCGGCGCCGGGCAGAGCAGCGTGGAGCGCTCGACGGGCATGCGGGACGCGGCCCTGGCGGGTGCCGCGGGGGCGCCGGCCTCCTCGGGGGCCGTCAGGGCGGCGAAGCCGGTGACGGCGGCGAGGGCGGTGGCGACCGCGATCAGGGAGAGGGTGGTGCGCTTCACTGGTTGCTGCTCCCGTCGGGACGCTGCTGCTCGGCCTCGTGGCCCTGGGGGTGTCCGTAGCCGTAGCCGTACGGGTCGTACGGCTGCCCGTCGTAGGGCTGCTGACCCTCGTACGGCTGCTGCCCGTCGTAGGTCTGCCCGTCCTCGTACGACTGCCGGTCCTGGTACTGCTGCCCGTCGTACGGCTGCTGGTCGCCGTACGTCGGGGCCGCGTACGGCTGCCCCTGGTCGTATCCCTGGCCCTGGCCCTGGTCGGCGTACGACTGCTGCGGGTCGTAGCCCTGCTGGGGGTACGCGTACGGCTGCTGCTGGTACGGGTCGGTGCCGTAGTCCTGGTAGTAGCCCTGCTCGGCGGGCTGCTGCGGAGCGGCGAGGGCCGGGTCGTAGGCGCCGTCCTCCCAGGTGTCGGCGGGCACGGGCTCGTACGTCTGCTGCCCCGGGATCGGGGCGGGCGGGGGTACGTCCCCGGGTGCGGCCTCCGGGTCGGGCGCGGCGTCCGGGCCCGCGGCCTGGGCGGCGGCCTCGGTCTCGGCGGCGGCACGCAGGCGGCGGGCGCGGCGGCCGTCGCCCTCGGCGGCCTGGACGGGGATGGCGACCTCCTCCTCGGGCAGGTCGTCGTCGATCTCGCGGCGGCGACCGGGCAGGGCGAGGACGAGGAGGACGAGGGCGAGGCCGGCCTGCGTCCAGATCCACACGGTGTGGGCGAGGGGCTCCTCGTACGTGAGGTCGAGGCGGCCCCCCTCGGCGGGCAGGGTGAAGCCCTGGGCCCAGCCGTCGACGGTGGTCGGGGGCAGTTCCTTGCCGTCGAGGGTGGCCGTCCAGCCCTCGTCGGCGCGGTCCGCGAGGCGCAGCGTCCGGCCGGCGGGACCCCGGGGGATGTCGGTGTGGGCCTCGACGGGTCCGGCGGGGACGGTCAGGGGCTTGGCGGCCTCCTCCGCCGTGCCGGCCGCGGACCGCTGGTCCTCGGCGGCCGGCGGGACGACGGTGACGCGGGCGACCTCGCGGTCGACGCGCCAGAGGGCGCTGCCGTCGAGCTGGCTGAGCCGGGAGAGGCCGGGGGTGGTGTCGAGGACGCGGCTCGTCTGGCGCGGCGCTCCGTCGCGTACGAGGACGTAGCGGATGGCGAAGCCGCTCAGCTCCCGGGTCTGGTCGGCGCCGGAGCCCGCGACGAGGCGGGAGACGACCGCGTCGAGGCGCGGGTCGTCCTGAGCCGTGGCGACGAGTTCGCCGTCGCCGAGGCGGGCACCGGAGCCGCGGACCAGGGTGTACGTGACCTCGCCGGGCGTGCCGCCGAGGACGAGGGTGCGGGGCTGGTCGCTGGTGGTGCTCTCCTCGGCAACGAAGGCGGGGACCTGGACCGGGTCGCGGCGGGTGAGCGGGCCGTCGGCGCCGCCGATCATCCAGCCCGCGGCGGCGACGGCGGGGCCGGCGGCGCAGGCGAGGGCGATGAGCGCGGCGACGGGCTGGCGCCAGCCGAAGCCGTGGGCGGCGACACGGGTGCGGCCGCGCTCGGCGCCGAGGGCACCGGCGGCGATGAGCGCGGCGCCGTAGACCAGGGTGGCGGGTCCGGCCCAGCCGGTGCCTCCGGCGCCGTTGGTGAGGACGGCGAGGACGAGTCCGGCGAGGGCGGCGGTCCAGGCGACGCGGACGGCGAACTGCCGCTCCTCGCGGAGCAGGCCGGCGAGCGCGGCGAGGACGAGGCCGAGGAGGAGCGGACCGCCGGTGGTGCCGGGGCCGCCGGGGGTGGCGCCGAGGAGGTCGAGTGCGGTGGCCGTGCCGGTGCGGACGTCGAGTCCCGCCTCGCGCAGGAAGGCGCCCGGGTCGGTCAGGAGGGAGAGCGACCAGGGGGCGAGCAGGAGGATCGGGGTGCCGACGGCGGCGAGGAAGCGGAGCGCGTACGCGGTGATGTCGGAGCGCCGTACGACGAGGACGCCGAGGCCGAGGACGACGGCGAGCGGCCACACGGCCGGGGTGAAGGCGGTGGCGAAGGTCAGGAGGAAGGCGTAGGCCCAGGTGGCGCGCCAGCTGCCGCGGTCGGGGCGGTGGAAGCCGTGGGCGGCGACGGCGGCGCGGGCGATCAGCGGGAGCAGGATCGCGAGGACGGCGGTGCCGAGGCGGCCGGTGGCGAGGGCGCCGGTGGCGGCGGGCAGGAAGGCGTACGCGAGGGCGGCCCAGGCGCGCAGGAGCCGGGACTCGACCAGGCCGCGGGCCGCGAAGTAGGCGGTGAAGCCGGCGAGCGGGATCGAGCAGACCAGCAGCAGGGTCAGGGCGGTGGAGGTGGAGCCGAGGAACAGCGCGGAGAGGGCGGCCAGGACGGCGAGGTAGGGCGGGGCGGTCTGGGTGCCGCCGGTGCCGAGGGGGTGCCAGGTGTCGGCGTACCGGGACCAGAGGCCGGCGACGGTGTCGGGGGCGGGCAGCAGGGCACCGCCGGCCAGCGAGCCGCCGGCGAAGAGGTTGCGGCAGGCGACGAGGGAGACGAGGAGGAGCAGGGCGAAGAGGACCGGGCCCGGCTTGCGGGCGATCTTCTTGAGCCGGGCGAACTGCTCGACCTCCAGGAAGTCGGCGTCGTCGCCGCCGGGGCCCGACTCGACGACGCCGTGGCGGGAGCCGCCGGAGTCGGCGTCGGAGGCGCCGAAGTGGGCGGTGAGCTGCTCCGCGGTGGCGCGCAGGCCGGCCCCGGGCGGCGGGAAGAGGGGGCGCAGTTCGCCGGGCGGGACGGCGGGGTTCTTGCGGCGTTTGCGGGCGGCGAGGATCTTCTCGGGCCGCAGCAGGGTGGCGAAGAGGCCCATGACCTCGTCGACGGCCTGGACGGGGGCCTTGCCGACGAGGTAGCCGAGGGTGCGGAGCAGCGTGCCGACGACGAGGCGTACGAGGAGGTACGGCAGGGCGCGGCCGGGGGTGTTGGCGAGGAGCGTGTAGACGGCGCCGGCCTTGTCGACCCGGTGCGGGTTGGTGGCGGCGCGGCCCGCGCAGTCGACGGTGCGGCGTTCGCGGGCGGAGGCCTCGGCGTGGCGGAGGACGGCGTCGGGGGCGACGAGGACGCGGTGACCGGCGGCGTGGGCGCGCCAGCACAGGTCGACGTCGTCGCGCATGAGGGGCAGGCGGCGGTCGAAACCGCCGAGTTCCTCGAAGACGTCGCGCCGGACGAGCATGCCGGCGGTGGAGACGGAGAGGACGGAGCGGATCTGGTCGTGCTGGCCCTGGTCCTGCTCGCGGCGGTCGAGGCCGGTCCAGCGGCGGCCGCTGCGGGCGATGCTGACGCCGGCTTCGAGGAGCTGCTTGCGGTCGTACCAGCCGCGGAGCTTCGGGCCGAGGACGGCGGCGTGCGGGTCGGAGTCGGCGACGCGGAGCAGTTCGGCGAGGGCGCCGGGCTCGGGGGCGCAGTCGTCGTGGAGCAGCCAGAGCCACTGGACGGGCTCGCCGTGGGGCAGGTCGGGGAGGTCGTAGGCCTCGTCGTTCCAGGTGCGGCTGACGGGGTCCCAGCCGCTGGGTCGCTTCAGGTACGGCAGGTCCTCGGGTCCGAGCACGGGGGCGGTCCGGGCGGCCTCCTCGACGGCGGCGCCGAATCCGGTGCGGCGCGCGAGGTGGAGGACGCGGTCGGCGCCGATGGCGTCGGCGACGAGCTGCGCGGAGTCGTCGGCGCTGCCGGTGTCGGCGGCGATCACGCTCTGTACGGGGCGTTCCTGGGCGAGCAGCCCGGCGAGGGCGTCCGGCAGCCAGCGGGCACCGTCGTGGGTGACGAGCACGGCGGTGACGACGTGTCGGGGGAACTCAGGAGTTGAGGACATCGAGCTACGGGCCCTCCGGCCGGGGTCGCCCCGAGGGGCTGGGGGTGGCGTCTCGGACGGAGGCCCACACTAATGGCTGCGCGAGGTGGGGGCGGTCGGCCTGTGGACGGAGGGGGCGGGCGCGGAGGCCTGTGGACAGAGGCCGGATCGCGGGCCGGGGCGGGGCGGGCGGAGGCGCCCGCGGAGGGCGCGGCCGGGCCGGGGCGGCCCGCCGCCGGGAGCGGGGGCCGAGGAGCGGGGAGCCCGCGTCCCGGGAAACGAAACGGTCCGCCGGCTGTGACAGGACACAGGGGCGGACCGTTGCTCGTGCTTCGTGCGGGGTGCGCGCGGGGGCGCGACGGTTTTCGGCCAGTGATGCTCGGGGCCGTGGGGCGCCGTCCTCAGACGGCGGCCTTCTTCAGGCGACGGCGCTCCCGCTCGGACAGGCCGCCCCAGATGCCGAAGCGCTCGTCGTTCTGCAGGGCGTATTCGAGGCATTCGGAGCGGACCTCGCAGGCGAGGCAGACCTTCTTGGCCTCGCGGGTCGAGCCCCCCTTCTCGGGGAAGAAGGACTCGGGATCGGTCTGGGCGCACAGCGCGCGCTCCTGCCAGCCGAGTTCCTCGTCCGCGTCCTCGACCAGCAGTTCCTGGAACAACTCGGTCATCTGCGCCCCTCGTCTGTCTGTGCGTCCCCGTGATGGTGGCCAGTCACCGGACCCGGCCGAACGACACGAGTGAAATTACAAGTTCGTGCTCTGTGCGAGTCAAGCCGAGATCTGCTATTGGGCCCCGTATTCACTCTGCGGAACCAAGCCTATGCGGAAAGTGTTCAAATCACCAAAAAACGTGACACACCCACCGGCCCGATCTCTGCCGTCACGCCTCACAGAGGAGGACGCCCGAGACTTGGATCTTGTTGCGATCCAGCCATGGAAGCGATTCGGATCACAGTCCGGTCACGGACCACCCGGGGGAGGTCGCGCCGCGCGGACCTGCTCGCGCTTCGCCGCCATGTTTACGGACACGGCTGCTGCGCCGTATTGCCTGGCCCGGCCCTGAGCAAACCTTTCTCCGGGCAGGGCAACCGGATGAGGTGAAACATTACCCCCAAATCGGGCATTGAGTTGACAGTCGGGTACCCCTCCGGCCACCTTTGGTGGCATGTCAGCGACCTCTGCGCCCGCCGCGACCCGCACCCACGGGTTCCGCCGCGCTGCCCAGGACTGTTGTCGCTGCTGTCGTCACAGCTGTTGATGCCGTAGGGCTCCGGCTTTCTCCCCCAGCGTCACCCCGCGTCACACGCGTCGTCCGGGTCACCCCCGCCTCATCTCGTGGCATCCGGCCTCCCCGTCGCCCGTGACACCCGCGTCGGACACGACACCGCGCCACCGCGTCACCACCCCACGGCCCACCGCCCGGGGACGCGACCGGCCGTCACCCGCCCTCCGTGCCCCCGCCTCCCGCCTCCCGCCTCCCGCCTCCGCTGAGGAACCACCCCCCATGAACATGGACAGCGACCTCCAGATCGCCGGCGACATCCTCGAAGTCCCGCACCTGCTCCAGCCCGAGCGGCAGCACCCCGTCACCGTGGCCGAGTTCGCCGGACTCGCCCGCTCCATCGCCGCCGACCGCGCCCAGTGGGCCCCGCACGTCGAGTACGACGCCACCACCCGCTGGTACCACCGGCTCCGTACCGGCCCCGGCTACGAGGTGTGGCTCCTCTCCTGGGTCCCAGGGCAGGGCAGCGGCCTCCACGACCACGGCCCGTCCTCCGGCGTCCTGACCGTCCTGCAGGGCGAACTGACGGAACGTACGGAACGGGGCGTGCGGAAACTCACCGGCGGCGCGCAGCGCGTCTTCGCGCCCGGCTACGTCCACGAGGTCGTCAACGACGCCCTCGAACCGGCCGTCAGCCTCCACGTCTACTTCCCCGGCCTGACCGAGATGCCCCTGCACGAGTCGGCGCGGGTCCGGTGCGCCCCGGCCGGCCCGGAGGTCGTCCCCGCCTGACAGACTGGCGCGCATGCGCATTGTGGTTCTGGCCGGTGGCATCGGCGGTGCCCGCTTCCTCCGCGGCCTCAAGCAGGCCGCGCCGGACGCGGAGATCACGGTCATCGGCAACACCGGTGACGACATCCATCTCTTCGGGCTGAAGGTCTGCCCCGACCTGGACACGGTGATGTACACCCTCGGCGGTGGGATCAACGAGGAGCAGGGCTGGGGCCGGCGGGACGAGTCCTTCACGGTCAAGGAGGAGCTCGCGGCGTACGGGGTCGGGCCCGAGTGGTTCGGCCTCGGCGACCGGGACTTCGCGACCCACATCGTCCGCACCCAGATGCTCGGCGCGGGCTACCCGCTCAGCGCCGTGACCGAGGCGCTCTGCGACCGCTGGGCGCCCGGCGTACGCCTCCTCCCCATGTCCGACGACCGCGTCGAGACCCATGTGGCGATCGAGGTCGACGGCGAGCGGCGCGCGGTGCACTTCCAGGAGTACTGGGTGAAGCTGCGCGCCTCCGTGGACGCGCTGGCCGTCGTGCCGGTGGGCGCGGAGGCCGCGAAGCCCGCGCCCGGTGTCCTGGAGGCCCTCGCCGGGGCGGACCTGATCCTCTTCCCGCCGTCCAACCCGGTCGTGTCGATCGGCACCATCCTCGCCGTGCCCGGCATCCGCGAGGCGGTCGCCGCCGCGGGGGCGCCCGTGGTGGGCCTCTCCCCCATCGTCGGTGACGCCCCGGTGCGGGGCATGGCGGACAAGGTCCTCGCCGCGGTGGGCGTCGAGTCCACGGCGGCGGCCGTCGCCCGGCACTACGGCGCCGGGCTCCTCGACGGCTGGCTGGTCGACACGGTGGACGCGGACGCCGTGCCGGAGGTCGAGGCGGCGGGCATCCGCTGCCGGGCCGTACCGCTGATGATGACCGACCCGGACGCCACGGCCGCGATGGCGCGCGAGGCGCTGACGCTGGCCGAGGAGGTCCGCGGGTGACGGACGTGACGGCGGCGCCGGCCCGCGCGGAGGAGGTGGCGGGGGCCGGCGGGGACCGGGGCGCCGTCGCGTACCGGGTGTGGGCGCCGGACGGACTGCCGGAGGTGGCGGCCGGGGACGACCTGGCCGCGCTCATCGCCCTCGCCGTCCCCGACCTCGCCGACGGCGACGTCCTGCTCGTCACGTCCAAGATCGTGAGCAAGGCCGAGGGGCGCGTCCTCGCCGCCGCCGACCGTGAGGCCGCGATCGACGCCGAGACGGTACGGGTGGTGGCGCGGCGCGGCACCCTGCGGATCGTGGAGAACCGGCAGGGGCTGGTCATGGCCGCCGCCGGGGTCGACGCCTCCAACACCCCGGCCGGCACCGTCCTGCTGCTGCCCGAGGACCCCGACGCCTCCGCCCGGCGCATCCGGGCGGGGCTCCGCGAGTCCCTCGGCGTCGACGTCGGGGTCGTCGTCACGGACACCTCCGGGCGGCCCTGGCGCAGCGGTCTCACGGACATGGCGATCGGGGCGGCCGGTGTGCGGGTCCTGGACGACCTGCGCGGCGGGACCGACGCGTACGGCAATCCGCTGAGCGCGACCGTGGTCGCCACCGCCGACGAGCTGGCCGCCGCCGGTGACCTCGTGAAGGGCAAGGCCGCGGGCCGGCCGGTCGCCGTGGTCCGGGGGCTGCCGCACGTGGTGGCCGGGGACGGGGAGCCGGGAGCGCGGGCGCTGGTGCGCGGGGCGGCCGACGACATGTTCCGGCTCGGCACCTCCGAGGCCGTACGGGAGGCGGTGCGGCTGCGGCGGACGGTACGGGAGTTCACCGACGCCCCGGTCGACCCGGGCGCGGTACGGCGGGCGGTCGCCGCGGCCGTGACGGCGCCGGCCCCCCACCACACGACGCCGTGGCGGTTCGTGCTCCTGGAGTCGGCCGGGTCGCGGCTGCGGTTGCTGGACGCGATGCGGGAGGCGTGGATCGCGGACCTGCGGCGGGACGGGAAGTCGGAGGAGTCCGTCGCCCGGCGGGTCCGGCGCGGCGACGTCCTGCGGAACGCGCCCTACCTGGCCGTTCCCTGTCTCGTCATGGACGGCGCCCACCACTACGGCGATCCGCGCCGGGACGCGGCCGAGCGCGAGATGTTCGTGGTCGCGGCGGGCGCGGGCGTGCAGAACTTCCTGGTGGCGCTGGCCGGTGAGCGGCTGGGCTCGGCGTGGGTGTCCTCGACGATGTTCTGCCGGGACGTCGTACGGGAGGTCCTCGGGCTCCCCGAGGACTGGGACCCGATGGGCGCGGTGGCGATCGGACACCCGGCGTCGGCCCCGAAGGAGCGGGCGGCGAGGGCGGCGGAGACGTTCATCGCGGTGCGGTGAACGGTACGGCCGGCCGGGCCGAGGTGCCGGGCCGGGCCCGGCCGTACCGCGGGTGGGTCAGAGGGCCCTGATGTCGTTCGGGGCGAGGCGGGGGGCCCGGCGGGGCGGGACCCGGCCGCTGAGGAGGATCAGGCGCGCGGCGCGGTGGCGCTGGCCCGCGTAGGGGGCCAGGAGCTCCAGCATGGCCGCGTCGTCCGCCGACCGGTCGCCCGCGAGCGCCCAGCCGATGATGCCGGGCAGGTGGAGGTCGCCCGTCGTGACCTCGTCCGGGGCGCCGTTGCTGCGCTGGATCGTCTCGGCGCTGGTCCAGGGGCCGATGCCGGGGACCAGTTCGAGGCGGCGGCGGGCCTCCGGCGGCGCCATGTGCGCCGCTTCCTCCAGGCGCGGCGCGACCCGGGCCGCGCGCACGATCGTGGCCGACCGCTTGCCGTCCACGTTGGCGCGGTGCCACTCCCAGGACGGGATCATCGCCCACGTGCGGGCGTCCGGCATCACGTGCATGCCGTCGGGGGCGGGACCGGGGGCCGGTTCCCCGAACTGCCGGACGAGCCGGCGCCAGGAGCCGTAGGCCTCGTCCGCCGTGACCTTCTGCTCCAGGATCGACGGGATCAGCGACTCCAGGACCAGGCCGGTGCGGGTCAGGCGGAGGCCCGCCCGGCGGCGGTGGGCCGCGAGGAGCAGCTTGTGGCGGGGGACGAAGGCGGTGGGGTCGTCGTCGGCGCCGAGCAGCGCGGGCAGCCGCGCGAGGAGCCAGTCGGCGCCCGGTCCCCAGGCCTCGGCCTCCACCTCGCCCCCGCGGGCGGCGACCCGGAGGGTGCCGGGGCCCAGGGGGGTGCGGCTGGCGCGCCAGACGGAGCCGTCGGGGGTGGTGCGGAAGGTGGGGTCGTGGGGGCCGCGGCGCAGCGGGGAGAGGGTGAGGAGGAGGTCCGGCCGGGTGGGGACGGTCGTGAGGGGGGCGCGGGGGGCGAAGCGGCCGGACATGGATACGAGAGTAGTCGGGGGGTGGAGGCTTCCGGGACGGCCGGACGGACGGCGGCCGGGGCGGGGGCCCGCCCGGGAGCGGGCCCCCGTCCGGTCAGCGGCCCTGGTACTTGGCCGAGGAGGTGCGGGTGGTGGGGAGTTTGCCGTAGAGGCGGGTGCCGGGGCAGTCCGTGCGGTAGCCGTCGCGGTGGCCCGCGATGGCGTGGAACTTCACCTTCTTGCCCTTGGCGTACAGGTTGCCGCCGCCCGAGACGAGGGTCACCGTGCCCTTGGGGTTGATGCCGTGGAGGCCGAGCTTCCAGGCGGTCAGGCGGGCGACGGCGGTGACGACGGCGGCCGGCGGGGTGCTGCTGCCGTAGGAACCGAGGACGGCGACGCCCATGCTGTTGGTGTTGAAGCCGAGGGTGTGCGCGCCGAGCACCGGCTTGGCGACCCCGCCCGCGCGGCCCTCGTAGATGGTGCCGCACTTGTCGATGGCGAAGTTGTACCCGACGTCGCGCCAGCCGCTGCTCAGCACGTGGTAGCGGTAGATGCCGCGCAGGACGGACGGGGCCTGACTGCAGGTGTAGTTGTTGCCGGTGGCGCTGTGGTGGACGAAGGCCGCCTTGATCGTCTTGGTGTAGACGAAACCCTTCTCGCGGATGCGTTCGTCGGCACCCCAGCCCTTGCGGGTGACGATCTTCGGGCGCGGACCGATGTACGGCTTCTTCGCCTGCGCGGCCTGGACCGGCGCGCCGCCGACGGTGGTGCGCTCGGTCTCCTCCTTGGTCAGGGCGGGGATCCACGCCGAGCCGTAGGGGGCGAGTTCCGCGTTGGCGCTCGTCGCCGCGGCCTCCGGCGCGCCCAGGCCGGTGGGCGTGCCGGGTGAGGCGGCCCCCCGGGCGGTGTCGGCCGGGGCCTCGCCCGGGTCGATCAGTTCCAGGCGCAGCCCGGCGGGCAGGGACGGGACGCCGTTCTCGGCCCGTACCCGGATCTCGACGCCGTCGGAGTCACCGACCCACAGGGGGGCCGTGGCGCCGCGGCGCGCTCCGGAGGCGCCCTCGGCGCTGTCCGGGTCGGCGCCGTGCTGGTCGGTGTGGGCCTCGACGTCCTGCCAGTCCGACCAGACGTCGCCGCCGGTCGCGCGGGTGCGGACCTGGACGGTGCCGTGGAGGGCGGCGCGCGGGTCGTCCCAGACGACGCCGAGGAGCGAGAACGGGCGTACGTCGCGCCGGGTGAGGCCCTGGTCGGCCGGGCGGGCCGACCCGTCCCCGCCGGCCCGCGAGGAAGCGCCCAGGGGGGCGAGGGGCAGGGACTGGGTGGAGCCCGGCAGGTCGTCGGGGGCCGGTGGGAGCGCGGAGGCCGCCGGTGGCGCCGTGGCCGCCGCGGGAGCGGCGAGCGGGAGCGGCAGGCTGAGCACCGCCGCGCAGGTGATGGCGATCGGGGAGGCGAGTGAGACACGCATAGGCCGATCGTGCGTACGGGGCGACCGTCCCGCGCGCCGGGATTCGAACCGGAAACAGGTCCCGGTGTCCGCCGTACCGGTGGACGATGTCACCGGGACGGCGGACGCGGTGCACCCGTCCGCCGTACGCTGTCCGGCGTGAACGCCAGCGACCGTACCCCCGCCGACCTGCTGCGATCCGCGCTTGCCGCGGACCCGGCGCGCCCCTTCGTCACGTTCTACGACGACGCCACCGGTGAGCGCGTGGAATTGTCCGTCGCCACCTTCGCCAATTGGGTGGCCAAGACCGCGAACCTGCTTCAGGGCGAGCTGTCCGCCGCGCCGGGCGACCGCCTGGCGCTGCTCCTGCCGGCCCACTGGCAGACGGCCGTCTGGCTGCTGGCGTGCTCGTCCGTGGGGGTGATCGCCGAGGTGGGCGGTGATCCGGCGGCGGCCGACCTGGTGGTCGCGGGACCGGACGCGCTGGAGGCGGGTCTGGCCTGCTCCGGGGAGCGCGTCGCGCTCTCCCTCGCGCCGCTGGGCCGCCGCTTCCCGGCGGCGCCCGCCGGGTACGCGGACTACGCGGTCGAGGTGCCGAGCCAGGGCGACCGCTTCGCCCCGTTCGTCCCGGTGGATCCGGACGCGCCGGCCCTCGTCGTGGACGGGGTGGAGCGCACGGGCGCGCAGCTCGTCGACCAGGCCCGCACGGACGCTGCGGCGCAGGGCCTCGGCCCCGGGTCGCGGGTCCTGTCGGGGCTCCCGTACGACGGCTGGGAGGGGCTCTCGACCGGTCTGTACGCGCCGCTGGCGGCCGGCGGGTCCGTCGTCCTCTGCCGGAACGTGGACCAGCTGTCGCCGGAGGCCCTGGAGAAGCGCGTGGAGAGTGAACGGGTCACCGGCGCGGTCCTCTGATCCGGGCGGCCCCCGACCCGGTCCCGCCCCGCGTACCGTCCTCGTCCCCACGCTCCCGACACCGGTCCCGATCCCCGGTCCCCTCCCCGGCCGGACGCCACCCCGGCGTCCGGCCGTCCGCGTCCCCGGCGCCCGGGCGCCCCGCCCACCCGGCGCCCCCGTCACCCGCGCGCGCGCCGGTTCACCCCCGGAAAGCCCCTCGTTCGGCGGATCGACGCGCCGAGTCCCCGGGTGGCCGCGCCTTCGGCGGTGGATGATCGGCCGGGGGGCCGTCTCCCGGCGCGTCCCCCGCGCATGCCCGTAACGAGTTCGTACAGCCAGCACCACCGAGCACCACCGAGTTCCGCACAACCAAGCGTCCGGTTCGGCCGTCTCCCTCTGTGACCGGTGGCCGCCCGGCGCCCGCCGACGCCATGAAGGACGGACTGACGACGTGACGGACCGCGCAGGCACCCCCGCCGAACCGGAACCGGACGCGCCGGCCGCGGAGGCCGGGGCGACCGGCGCTCCGGAGGAGTCGCACGGGCGGCGTCACTGGCTGCGGTGGACGGCGCTCGGGGTCTCGCTGGTGGTGCTCGCCGGGGCGGGGGCCGGCTGGTGGTTCTACCGGAAGCTGGACGGCAACATCACCACGGACACCACGGCCGCCGACGAACTGCGGCGGTACGAGAAGGAGCGCCCGGCGGCGGTCGTGTCGGCGGCCCGGAACATCCTGCTCATCGGCTCGGACACGCGGGCCGGGGAGGGGAACCGGGAGTACGGCAAGGACGTGGGCACCCAGCGGTCGGACACCACGATCCTGCTGCACCTGTCGGCGGGGAAGTCGCGGGCGACGGCCGTGTCGCTGCCGCGCGATCTGATGGTGACGGTGCCGGACTGCCGTACGGCGGAGGGGGGCCGGAGCGGGCAGCAGTTCGCGCAGTTCAACTCGGCCTTCGAGGTCGGCGGCACGGCGTGCACGATCCGTACCGTCGAGAAGCTGACCGGCATCCGGGTCGACCATCACATGGTGATCGACTTCCGCGGCTTCAAGAAGATGGTGGACGCGGTGGACGGGGTGGAGATCTGTCTGAAGGAGCCGATCGACGACGCCGACGCGCACCTGAAGCTGCCGGCGGGCCGCCAGACGCTCCACGGGGAGCAGGCGCTGGGCTTCGTACGGGCGCGCAAGTCGCTCGGCAACGGCAGCGACACCGAACGGATGGACCGGCAGCAACAGTTCCTCGGGGCGCTCGTCACCAAGGTGCAGAGCGACGGGGTGCTGTTGAATCCGACGAAGCTCTATCCGGTCCTGGACGCCGCGACCAAGTCGATCACGACCGACCAGGGTCTGGACTCGCTGCGGGACCTGTACGACCTGGCGCGCGCGATGCGGGCGATCCCGGCGGAGAACGTGCAGTTCCTCACGGTGCCGCGGCGGCCCTACACGTACAACGTGAACCGGGACGAACTGGTGCAACCCGCCGCCAGCCACCTCTTCAGGCAACTGCGCGAGGACAGGCCGGTCCTGGTGCGTCCGGAGCACGGCGAACGGGAGGGGAAGGGCGTGGATCCGGGCGGGGAGGACGGCCGAACAACCGGTGAACTCCCGTCCGACGGAAAGCCGGACGACGCGGACACCCCCACGCCGGCCGCGACCCCGACCTTCACCGGGCGCAACGCGGCGGAAGGGGCGTGCGCCTGAGGGGGAGGGTGAGTAAAGCGCGCCCCAAGGGGAGGGCGGGGAGGGATGAGGTTTGGGCAAATTGCCCAGTTGTAAGGGGCGTGGAATTTGTCACGGACGTCGCCCCACGCTGAACTGGGCGGATAGTGTGACGCGATCCGGTGCACCCCGACCGCGTGGTCGCACACACCAAGGATCGAACGACCGAGTGGCGCCCTGTGGGGGAGGCGCCTCGCGTGGCACCGACGGAGGACCCGAGGAACCGTGGACGCGCACAGCCGTGGACGGGCGGACGAGATCGACCCCGCCGACCAGTGGGTACTGAACCCGCAGACCGGCAACTACGAACTGCGACTGGACCACTCCGGTCAGCAGCCGCAGGCCGCGGCCCCGTCGTACGCCCGGAGAGCCGCGACCGTCGAGACGCCCTCCCCCGCGACGCCCGCCACCCCCGTCGAGGCCCCGGTCCCCGGCCAGCGCCGCCGCCGTCCCGCCGAGCCGGGCCGGGGCGCCGGCGCGGGCGGTACGGGCTCCCCGGGCAGGCGCGGCGGCCAGCCGCCCGTGAGCCGCCGCAAGCGCAAGCAGGCCGCCTCCCGCAAGAAGAAGGTCCTGCTGTGGACCGGCGGCACGATGGCCCTCGTCCTGGTGGGCGGAGCGACCAGCGCGTACGTGCTCTACAACAAGCTGGACGGCAACATCACCACCGTCGATCCGGTGGGCCGCAAGAGCCAGGGCTTCCGCAAGGGCCAGGCCTTCAACATCCTGATCATCGGCACCGACAAGCGGACCGGTGAGGGCAACGGCGGCTACGGCGACACCAACAGCCCCGGCCACGCGGACACCACGATCCTCTTCCACGTCTCCCAGGACCGGACGAACGCCACCGCGCTGTCCATCCCGCGCGACCTGGTGACGAAGATCCCCGTGTGCGAGTCGCGGCAGCCCGACGGGTCGATCAAGACGATCCCCGGCGCGGAGAAGGCCCGGTTCAACGTCAGCCTCGGCCAGGACGGCCGCGACGCCGGCTGCACCATGCGCACGGTCGAGGAACTGACGGGCCTGACCGTCGACCACTTCATGATGGCCGACTTCAACGCCGTCAAGGAGCTGACGACGGCCGTCGGCGGCGTGAAGGTCTGCGTCGAGAAGGCCGTGGACGACCCGAAGTCGCATCTGAAGCTGCCGCCCGGCGAGTCGGTCATCGAGGGCGAGCAGGCCCTCGCCTTCGTCCGCACGCGCTCCAGCTTCGGCAACAAGAGCGACCTGGACCGGATCAAGGTGCAGCAGCAGTTCCTGAGTTCGATGGTCCGGCAGATGAAGTCGGACGACACGCTCACCAGCCCGACCAAGCTCTACAGCCTCGCGAACGCGGCGACCAAGGCGCTCACCGTCGACACGGGCATAGGCTCCCTCTCCAAGCTCCAGGAGCTGGCCGGCGAACTCGCCCCCATCGACACCAAGAACATCGCCTTCACGACGCTTCCGGTGGTCGACAACCCGGACGAACCGAAGCCGGTCACCGTGGTGCCCCACCCGACGCAGGCGCCCCAGCTGTTCGCGATGCTGCAGTCGGACACCTCGCTCACCGAGGTGAAGAAGAAGGAGGCGCAGGCCAAGACCGCCCAGGCGCAGGCCCAGGCCGCCCTCCTCAAGGGCCCCCGGTCCACCGCCGCCGAGGTCCGCGTCGACGTCTACAACGGCAGCGGCATCACGGGGGCGGCGCAGGCCACCATCAACTGGCTTCAGAACGACCAGGGCGTGACCCGGTCGACGAACCGGAGCAACGCCCCCGAGAAGGCGGCGAGGACGACGCTGACGTACGCGCCGAACCAGGCCGACCAGGCCCGCAAGCTGGCCGACATGATGGGCCTGCCGGCCACGGCGCTGAAGCCGGGAACACAGGACGCCGGGGAGCGCGAGCCCATGACGCTCGTCCTCGGCTCCGACTTCAAGGGCGCGGGGGTGCCTCTCACCGGGCCGGTGAAGGCGCCGAAGGATCTGCAGAAGGTAGCGGCCGACAAGCAGGTGTGCGCCAAGTGACCCGGAAACACCGGGGTGCGGCGCACGCGTGGCTGGCCTGACGGACAGGGGACCTTGGGGTGGGACAGAACAGCGTGCGTGGGGAGGGAACACGGGGACGTGTTCCGCACGCCCGTGAGTCGGGTTGGGACGAGGACGCGTCGCACGGCGCCGGTGAGGCCACCGGCGCGGACGAGGGTGCCGTGGCGGGCGCGGAGGGGGCGCCCGCGTCGTCCCGGGCCGCGCGCCGCCGGGGCGGCGGCGGTTCGGGCGGTTCCGGCGGTACGGCCCCGGCGGCCGCGGGCGGGCGGGCCGCCGCACGGCGGCAGGCCAGGAAGTCGGGCAAGCGCAAGGCGCTGCGCTGGAGTGCGGTCACCCTGTCGCTGCTGATACTCGGCACGGCCGGCGCCGGATACCTGTACTACGAGCACCTCAACGGCAACATCCGCGGCGGCGCCCGCGCCGGCGGCAACAGCGGTGTGGAGAAGGCGAAGCCCAACGCGCTCGGCGACACCCCGCTGAACATCCTCCTGATCGGTTCCGACAGCCGCGCCGACGAGAAGAACATCGCTCTCGGTGGCGGGCGGAACGACAAGAACCGCAGGCCGCTGGCGGACGTGCAGATGCTGCTGCACATATCGGCGGACCGTGAGAACGCCTCCATCACCTCCATCCCCCGTGACACCGTGGTCCCCATCCCGGAGTGCCGGGACGAGAACGCCACCTACCCGGCCACCACCAACCGGCCCATCAACGAGTCGCTGCAGCGCGGCGGACCGGGCTGCACCCTGACCACCTGGGAGTCGCTGACCGGCGTCTACATCGACCACTGGATGATGGTCGACTTCGCCGGTGTGGTCGCCATGGCGGACGAGGTCGGCGGTGTCCCGGTCTGCGTCAAGACCGGTGTGCACGACCGCTCGACGAGGACCGTCAAGGGCGGCTCCGGGCTGAAACTGCCGGAGGGCACCCACGAGATCAAGGGCGAGCAGGCCCTCCAGTGGCTGCGCACCCGGCACGCCTTCGGCAGCGACCAGAACCGCGCCAAGGCGCAGCACATGTACATGAACGGCATGATGAAGCAGCTCCAGAGCCAGAACGCCTGGAGCGACACCGGCCGCCTCATGGGTCTCGCCGACACGGCCACGAAGGCGCTGATGGTCTCCGACGAGATCAAGTCGGTGTCGGCCCTCTTCGACCTGTCGATGCAGTTCAAGAACGTGAAGATCGACCGCCTGACCACGGCGACGGTCCCCACCAAGCCGTACCCGCCGAAGCCCGACGAATGGCTTCAGCTGGTCCCGGAGTCCGCGGACAAGATGTGGACGATGCTCCGGGACGACGTCGCCCTCGACAAGAACGGCGACAAGCCCGGGTCCAAGCCGAAGCCGAAGCCGGCCGGCCCCGTGAAGCCCAAGGCGAAGCCGGAGGCCCCGGACTCCTTCGGGGTGGCCGTCATCAACGGCACGGACGGCAGCGGCACCCGGCCCCCCGTCGAGGGCCGGGCCGGCGCCATGGCCGAGACCCTCAAGGGCAAGGGCTTCTCCCGGGCCGAGGCCTCGCGCGAGGACGGCGGCCGCAAGGACACCGTCGTCACCTACCCCAAGGCGACGGGCGAACAGGGCCGCGCCAACGCGCAGTCCGTGGCCAAGGCGCTCGGCCTGCCCGACACGGCCGTACGGGCCGCCACCAACAGCGAGACCGTCACCCTGATCGTGGGCGAGGACTGGCGCGAGGGCGACACGTACAAGCGGCCGGTGACCAAGGCGGGCGACCTGCCCGAGGGCGCCGACGACAAGGTGGACTGCATGGACATCTACTCCGTCTACCGGTGGGACGGCAAGGACTGACCTCCCGCCCCGCGACACGGCGACGGCCGGGCCCCGTGAGGGACCCGGCCGTCGCCGTCCGCGCGGAGCGGAGAAGGCGTCAGACGCGCTCCGCCCGCACCGCCGGGCGGCGGCTCGCGATGACCTTCTTCGCGAGGGAGCGCGGGCTGGTGAGGAAGCCGTACCCCCACGACATGTGCATCGTCGCCAGCGCCACCGGAATCTGCAGGCGGGCCTTGAGCGGGAGGCCCTTGCCGGCGGGGACCGAACCGGCCGTGATGGCGGCGAGGTAGCCGGCCGGGATCACGAAGCCGAGCGGGGTGAGCGTGGCCCCCACGACCAGGCCGGCGGCGATGGCGCAGACGGCCGTCGGCGGGGCCAGGTAGCGGAGGTTGATGGAACCCTGGTGGTAGCGGGCCACCACGTGGCGCCAACGGCCGTAGTCCTTGTACTGCTTGGCGAGCGCCTTCACCGACGGGCGGGGCCGGTACTGCACGCGGAGCTCCGGCGAGAACCAGATCAGACCGCCCGCCTCACGGATGCGGTAGTTCAGCTCCCAGTCCTGGGCGCGGATGAACTCCACGTTGTAGCCGCCCTGCTGCTCCAGTGCCTCGCGCCGGAAGACACCGAGGTAGACGGTCTCCGCAGGGCCCGCCTCGCCGCCGGTGTGGAAGGCCGCGTTGCCGACGCCGATCTTCGAGGTCATCGCCGCGGCGACCGCCTCCTCCCAGGCGTTCTCGCCCTCGGCGTGCATGATGCCGCCGACGTTCTGCGCGCCGGTCTCCTCCAGGAGCCGGACGGCGGTGGCGATGTAGTTCGGCGAGAGCATCCCGTGGCCGTCGACGCGCACCACGATCGGGTGACGCGAGGCCTGGACCGCCGCGTTGAGGGCGGCGGGGGTACGGCCCGTGGGGTTGGGCACGGTGCGCACGCGGGGGTCCTCGCGCACGAGTTCGGCGGCGATCTCGTCCGTGCGGTCCGTGGACGGGCCGAGGGCGATCACCACCTCCATCTCGCCGTCGTACTCCTGCTCCAGGATGTGACGGACCGCGTTGCGCAGGTGCCGCTCCTCGTTGAGGACCGGCATGATCACGGAGACGGGGGGCTGCATGGATTCCTCGGGGGGTCCGGGGTCGTCGCCCGGGAGACAGCAGTATCGCCCGCCACGTTACCGCGAATGGGGGACACCCTGGCGCGCCGCCGGGGCGGGCGGGCCCTTGCGCTGATCGTATGGGCCTACGGTGCTCACGGCTCCCCTTGTCGCACCCGCGGAGGTGTCCGTCCGTGCCCACACCGCCCCGCACGCCCCCTCGCCGGCCCGTCCCCCGACCCGCCCCGGGCCGCAGGAGGCCCGGGCGGCCCCGGCGGCCCCGCTGGGGGAAGCGGATGGCGACGGCGCTCTCCGTGGCGGTCCTCGCGGCGGGCGGCATCGGGCACGCGGTGGTGACCGGCCTGGACACCGGGATCACCCGGGTGGACCCCTTCAAGGACATGAAGAACCGGCCGCAGGCCGGGCACGGCATGAACGTCCTCGTCGTCGGCACCGACGGGCGGGACCGGATCACCGCCGAGGAGAAGGAGAAGTACCGGCTCGGCGGCGAGCCCTGCCACTGCACCGACACCGTGATGCTCGTGCACATCTCCGGGGACCGGGACCGGGCGAGCGTGGTGAGCCTTCCCCGCGACTCGTACGCCGAGATGCCCGAGCACACCGACCTCACCACCGGCGAGCGGCACGAGGCGCACCCGGTGAAGCTCAACGCCGCCTACGCGGAGGGCGGTCCGGCGCTCACCGTGCGGACCGTCGAGTCGATGACCGGTGTCAAGATCGACCACTACCTGGAGGTCGACTTCACCAGTTTCATGCGGACCGTGGACGCGGTCGGCGGGGTGGAGATCTGTACGGCCCGGCCGATGAAGGACCCGTACACCGGGCTCGACCTGGCGGCCGGGACCCACGAGCTGGACGGCGGGCGGGCGCTCCAGTACGTGCGGTCGCGGCACATCGACGGCGCGGCGGACATCGGGCGGATGCAGCGGCAGCAGCGGTTCCTGGCGGCCCTGGTCGACCGGCTCACCAGCGGCGGGGTGCTGTTCAACCCCGTGCGGTTCCGGCAGGTCGCGACGACGTTGCTGGGGTCGGTGCGCGCGGACGAGGGCTTCGGTACGGACCAGATGCTGTCCCTCGCCAAGGCGATGCGCGACTTCACCCCGGCCTCCTCGGAGTTCGTGTCCGTGCCCGTGGGGAACATGAGCTTCCCGGTGAAGGGGATCGGCTCCACGGTGAAGTGGGACGCGGCGAAGGCGCAGAAGCTGTTCCAGGCGCTGCGCGAGGACCGGCCGCTGGCCACGCCGAGGACGAGCCCCGCGGCCCCGGTCCCCCCGGGTACGGGCTCCGCCGCCCCCGCGGCGCCGGACGGCGCGGTCGTGGACGTGCCGCCGCGCTCCGTGCGGGTCCAGGTCTACAACGGCACCCGCACCGACGGGCTCGGCCGCAAGGTCGACGAGGCGCTGCGCGCGGCCGGCTTCGACACCACCCGCGCCCCGATGACCGCGTCGGGGCCGGTCCGGAAGCGGACCGTCGTGGAGTACGACCCGCGCTGGGACCGCTCCGCGAAGACCCTGGCGGCGGCGCTCCCGGGGGCCGAGCTGCGGGAGGTCGCCGGGCGGGGCGGGACGCTGCGGGTGACGGTGGGCGGGGACTACAAGGGGGTCACCCCGGTGCGCGGGGAGGAGGAGCGGAAGGCCGGACCGTTCGAGGCGGTCCGGGGGGACGAGGTGGTGTGCGGGTGATCCCGTACGGGCCTGGTCCCGGGCCGGTGCCGTGCGGTGCCGTTCCCCTACCGGCCGGTGCCGCGCGGTCGCGTGCCGTACGGGGTCCCGCCTCCTGGCTCCGGGCCGTCCCGGTCAGTCGTCGTAGCCCTGGGCCGCGCGGGCCTCGCGGAGCTCCATGATGGCGCGGCGGCGGGCCAGGCGGTGGGTGCGGCGGATCTGGGCCTCCTGGTAGCGGCGCTTGTCCTGTTCCGTCTCGGGGATCACCGGGGGGACCCGGCGCGGCTTGCCGTCGGCGTCGACGGCGGCGAAGACCAGATAGGCGGAGCCGACCTGCGTCGCGGGCGTGGACTCGTTCCAGCGCTCGGCCAGGACCCGTACGCCGACCTCCATGGAGGAGCGGCCGGTCCAGTTGACCTGGGCCTTGACGTGGACGAGATCGCCGACCCGGACGGGTTCGAGGAAGGCCATCTCGTCCATGGAGGCCGTGACGGCCGGCCCGCCCGAGTGCCGGCCCGCGACGGCTCCCGCCGCGTCGTCCACCAGCTTCATGATCACGCCACCGTGCACGGTACCGAGGAGGTTGGTGTCGTGACTGGTCATGATGTGGCTGAGGGTGGTGCGGGAGGCGGAGGTCGGCTTGCCGGGCAGCTCGCCCGGGGTATCGCCCTGTTCTGTCATGCCCTCCACCTTATGCCGGGTCCCGGGCGCGTCCGCTTTGCATCAGCTTGGCAACAGCACCGGTCCGATGCTCCACCCGGCCTGTCGCCGGGAAAGGGCCGCCCGGCACACTGGACGGCATGAATGACTGGCCCGACGACGGCGGATACGGCCGTGGCAGCGCGAACCCTCGGTCCGAGGGCCCTCGCCGCATGCGTCATGTGCAGCGACCGCAGGTCCCCCAGCAGCCGCCTCGGCACGACCAGGGCTACAACCCGAACTTCACACAGGCCCAGGCCTCCGGTTACGACTCCGGCTACAGCACCGGCCAGGTGTACGGCGGGCCCCAGGGCCGGGGCGGTGACGGCGGCGGTCACGGGACCGTACCGCCGCAGTACTCGCCGCGGCCCGGCGGGTCCGGGGGCGGCGCTCCGGTGGACTGGCGCAAGCGGATCAAGGTCGGCTCGATCGTGCTGGTCGTGGGCGTCCTGGCGTGGGGCATCGGCACCTACGCCTGGGCCAGCTCGCAGATGCGGGGCGAGGTGGACCTCTCCAAGGTCATCGAGCGGCCGGAGGAGGGTGACTGCACGACGTATCTGATCGTCGGCTCCGACAGCCGTGAGGGCATGTCGGCGGAGGAGAAGAAGAAGCTGCACACCGGTTCCGCCGAGGGCAAGCGGACCGACTCGATGATGATCCTCGCGGCCTGCTCCAGCGGGAACACGATGATCTCGCTGCCGCGCGACTCGTGGGTGACGATCCCGTCCTTCGTCGGTTCCGAGTCGGGCAAGCAGTTCGGCCCCCGGGGCGGCTCCAAGCTGAACGCCGCCTACGCGATGGACGGCCCCGAGCTGCTGGTGCGGACCGTGGAGTACAACACGGGGCTGCGCATCGACCACTACGCGGAGATCGGCTTCGCCGGCTTCGCGAACATCGTGGACGCGCTCGGCGGTGTCGAGATGAACATCGAGAAGGGTTTCAAGGACAAGAAGTCCGGCGCCGACTTCCAGGCGGGTCAGCAGACCCTCAACGGCGAGCAGGCCCTCGCCTTCGTCCGTACCCGGTACGCCTTCGCCCAGTCGGACCTCCAGCGGACGAAGAACCAGCAGAAGTTCCTGTCCGCGCTGGCGAACCAGGCGGCGACGCCGGGCACGATCCTGAACCCGTTCACGCTCTACCCGACGCTGGGCGCGGGCCTGGACACGCTGATCGTGGACAAGGACATGTCGCTGTACGACCTGGGGAAGATGTTCTTCGCGATGAAGGGCGTCAACAGCGGTGACGGCCGGTCGATGAACATGCCGATCGCGGGCAGCGCGCCGCAGGGCTCCCTGAAGTGGGACATGCCCAAGGTGAAGGAGCTGGTCCGGCAGATCCAGAACGACGAGAAGGTCACGGTGACCTCGGACCGCTGAGGCGGCGGCAACCCGGGTGCACGGAAGGGCCCCGCGGACGGTGTCCGCGGGGCCCTTCTGCGTACCCGTGCGCGTGGTCGGTCAGCCGACGACCTTGAACAGGACGCGGCCCTCGGGCGAGGTGGCGACCTTCCTCAGGGCGGGATCGTCGGCTCGCAGGCCGCCCTGGGTGGGCCACTGGACCACCCAGTCGGCGTCGTACTTGTGCAGGATCGCCAGCTTCTCGTCGCGGCTGATCTTGCCCTTGAAGTACTGCACGACGTCGATCTTCCGCTGGGTCTCGTCCGGCAGGAAGAAGTCCGGGTAGCCGATGGCGATGGTGTAGTAGCCGTAGGCGGGGAGCTTCTGGGCGGCGAACGGGTCGCTCATGAAGACGTCGCCGTACTTCGCGTACCTGGTGGTCCACTCGTACGTCTTGGGGAGCTCCATGAGCCCCTCCTCGGTGACGGCCTTCGGCAGGGCCTCGTCCCGGATGACGAAGCCGAAGCCGTCGCGCTGCGCCCAGGCGCCGGTGAGCAGCCCGGCCGTCAGGGCGGTCGCGAAGACCGCGCGCAGCAGGCGCCTGCCGCCCTCGACGGCCGCGATCGCGGCGGCGATCTGCGCGGGCATGACGACGGCGGGCTCGGCCCGGCCCCAGGAGTACTTGCCGGTCACGGCGCCGGCGACGACCATCGCGAGGCCGAGCGCGAACCAGATCACCAGCGGGTCGCGGCGGTCGCGGACGAACCGCAGGACCAGCGCGACGAGACCGATGGCGGCCAGGCAGTAACGCGGCCAGAGCTCCTTGTAGAGGTTCTGGTGGATCTCCTCCAGGCCCCCGATCCCGAAGAGGGAGAAGAAGGAGTAGTACGGCCAGATCACCAGGACCAGCAGGCCGGCGGCGACGGCGCCGCCCAGCTTCAGCCAGGTGGCCCTGACGGGCCAGGGGCGGGCCGAGACCAGCACGCCGACGGCGCCGAGGGTGATGACCACACCGGAGAACTGGTGGCTCAGCATGAGCACGGCCCACAGCACACCGAGGCCCAGATAGGCCGCCCAGCCGGTGGCCGTGCCCGCGCGCAGGGCGCGGGTCAGCAGCGCCAGGAACACGAGGCCGAGGCCCAGGGTGACGGTGCTGGGGTAGGCGATGACCAGGGCCAGCGAGGTGAAGCCCAGGTACCCGCTCCAGGCGATGGTGTCGACGCCCCACAGGAAGAAGAGGCTCAGCACGGCGAGCGGCGGGGCCGCCCGGTGGGCGCTGATGGTGCGGGTGAAGATCCAGACGCCGAAGATCAGCAGGGCCAGGCCGATGTACGCGCCGAGCCGCAGCGCGTTGAAGGTGTTCAGCCCGGTGACCTTCGCCACGAGGGTCAGGAACACCATCCACGGCGAGTAGTAGGGGCTCTCCGTGTCGGCGTCGACCATCGGGTTGCCCGGGTCGAGCAGGCTGTGGCGCAGCCGGTGGATCGTGGCCGCGTGCACACCGAGGTCGCCGGCCCAGGGCAGGCGGACGACCACGAAGACCAGGACGGCGGTGACGAGCAGGACGGCGCCGTTCGCGGCACCCGCGACGCGGTCCTCGAGGGACCGCCTGCGGGGCGGGGCGGGCGTCTCGGGGGCCGCCGCCCCGGCGTGTCCGCGGGACCGCTCCGCGGCCGGCGAACCGGCCCCGTCGAGGTCCCCTCGTATGGCGTCGACGCTCACTTACGGCCCCGGGCGCGCGCACGGAGCTTCCAGGGCATGGCGATGGACTCGAGCTGGACGGCGAGGTTCATCTTGGACTCGCCGACGGTCCGGTCCTCGAAGTGGATGGGGACCTCCATGACCTGGAAGCCCTTGCGGAGCGCCGCGTACTTCATCTCGACCTGGAAGCTGTAGCCGGCGCTGCCGACGGAGGAGAGGTCGATGGCGCGGAGCGCGTCGGCGCTCCACAGGTTGAAGCCGCCGGTGATGTCGCGCACGCGCGTGCCGAGGATGGTGCTGGCGTAGGCGTTGGCCCAGCGGGAGAGCAGCTTGCGGTGGGCGCCCCAGGCGTCGGAGAGGGTGCCGCCGGGGACGTACCGGCTGCCGACGACGAGACCGGCGTCGGTGGCGAGGGCCACACCGAGCATCTCGGCGATCTTGCCCTCGGGGTGGGAGCCGTCGGCGTCCATCTGCAGGACGTAGTGCGCGCCGTCCTCGACGGCCTTGGTCATGCCCGCGGTGTAGGCGCGGCCGAGGCCGTCCTTCGCGGTGCGGTGCAGGACCGACATGCGCGGGGAGCCGTCCTCGGCGTGGTACTTCTGCGCGAGCTCCTCGGCGATCTGCCCGGTGCCGTCCGGGGAGGAGTCGTCGACGATGAGGAGCCGCAGGCCGGGTATCTCCAGGTCCATCAGCAGCTCGGTCATGCGGGGCACGTTTCCGGCCTCGTTGTACGTGGGCATGACCACGGTCAGCGGGGTCCGGCCCCACGTGTCGGGAAGGGTGGCCGTACGAGCGGTCGCGACGTCATCCGCACCGGGGGTCTGGTACACACCTGTCACTGGATTGCTGCCTCACTGACGACTGAAGGGTGGAGATCCGGGTGGGGCGGGTCCTGCCGGACCGGGGCCCCGATCGGCCCGGTGGGCCGTTGCGGGCCCGGGTACCCCGTGGCCCCGATGGCCCGGGACTTCCTCCGGACCGTGGAGGTCCGGGTCTTCCTCCGGATCAAGGAGATCCGGGTCTTCCGCCGGACCGGGGTCCGGGTCTTCCGCCGGACCGTTCAGGGTCCGGGTCCTGCCGGCCGCGCCGGTGTCCCCGGGGTTCCGGGGCTCCCCCGGAACCGGTCGGGTCCGGGGGAAGGGCGCGCGGTGGTACGGGTGGTCAGCGGTCCGAGGAGAAGCGGAGCGCGGCGTCGGGCAGTTCTGCCTCGCACCACACCCGCGCACCGGCGCGTACCTCGTTGTCCGCGCCGACGCGTGCGCCGTCACCGACGACGGCACCGTCCACGACGGTGCGCTCGCCCACGACGGAACGCGCGCCGATGAGGCTCGCGCTCACCTGGGCGTCGGCCCGGACGGTGGCACCGTCGAGCACGATGGAGCCCTTCACGACGGCGCCGGCCTCGATCCGGGCGCCGGCGCCTACCACAGTACCGTCAAACAGCTTGGCCCCGGGAGCCACCTGGGCCCCGGGAAGCACGAGGGATTCGCCACGCGGGCCGGGCACGGCCGGGGAGGCGACGACACCGCGGACGAGGTCGGCGGAGGCCTGGACGAAGGACTCGGGCTTGCCCAGGTCCAGCCAGTAGGTGTCCTCGGTCTTGCCGTAGAGCTTGGCGCCGGACTCCAGGAGGCCCGGGAAGGTCTCGCGCTCGACGGAGACCGGACGTCCCTCGGGGATGGCGTCGATCACGGAGCGGCGGAAGACGTAGCAGCCGGCGTTGATCTGGTCGGTGACGATCTCCTCGGGCGTCTGCGGCTTCTCGGTGAAGGCCAGCACCCGCCCCTCGGAGTCGGTGGGGACCAGGCCGAAGGCGCGGGGGTCGGAGACCCGCACGAGGTGGAGCGAGACGTCGGCCTCGGCGGCCTTGTGCGACTCGACGAGGCCGCGGATGTCGAGGCCGGTGAGGATGTCGCCGTTGAACACGAGGACCGGCTCGTCGGGTCCGCCGGTGAGGCGGCGCGCGGCGTTGCGGATGGCGCCGCCGGTGCCGAGCGGCTCGTCCTCGACGACGTACTCGAGGTGGACGCCGAAGTCGGAGCCGTCACCGAAGTACGGCTCGAAGACCTCGGCGAGGTAGCAGGTCGCCATGACGATGTGGGTCACACCCGCGTCCGCGGCCCTGGCTATCTGATGGGCCAGAAACGGCACACCTGCGGCCGGAACCATCGGCTTGGGGGTGTTCACCGTGACGGGCCGCAGTCGCGTCCCCTGCCCGCCGACCAGCAGCACCGCTTCCGTCATTGTCTTCCCTAACACGATCGGGTGTACGAAGCGCTAAATCTAGCCCAACCGCGAGTCGCCGCGGACCGGAGGCGAGCACTGCCGATCGCCTCCGGCGCCCCGTGTGTTCGTTGTGCGGCCGGCCCGTGATTACGGGAGGTTGCGGGCCATCACGATGCGCTGAACCTGGTTGGTGCCCTCGTAGATCTGGGTGATCTTGGCGTCGCGCATCATGCGCTCGACGGGGTAGTCACGGGTGTAGCCGTAACCGCCCAGGAGCTGGACGGCGTCGGTGGTGACCTCCATGGCGACGTCGGAGGCGAAGCACTTGGCCGCGGCGCCGAAGAAGGTGAGATCGCCGTCGACGCGCTCGGACTTGGCGGCGGCGGCGTAGGTGAGCTGGCGGGCGGCCTCCAGCTTCATGGCCATGTCGGCGAGCATGAACTGCACGCCCTGGAAGTCGGCGATCGGCTTGCCGAACTGCTTGCGCTCGGTGACGTAGCCCTTGGCGTAGTCCAGGGCGCCCTGGGCGATGCCGATCGCCTGGGCGGCGATGGTGATGCGGGTGTGGTCCAGGGTCTTCATCGCGGTGGCGAAGCCGGTGCCCTCGGCGCCGATCATCCGGTCGGCGGGGAT
>NZ_JBEORS010000035.1:0-41668 GCF_040302405.1 Streptomyces sp. NPDC126503 | reverse complement strand
CACCGGCGGCAGCGCCGACAACATCGTCCAGACCTACACCGTGAACGCCTCCTCCGAGGTCGCCAACGGCGCCTGGAAGCTCCGCGCCCAGGACAGGGCCTCCGCCGACACCGGCTACATCAGCGGCGTCAAGCTGACCTTCCCGTAGGGGGACGGCCGGGAAGCCTCCCCGGAGGCTTCCCGCACACGCTCCCGGGCGGGCCGGTGACCATCGCCCCCGCCCCGCCCGGGTCCCCAACGGAACGCCGACAGCCGCTACTTGTCGGCGTTCGCCGCATTCACCAGCGCGTCCTTCGTCACCGCGCCGACGTACACCGTGCCGTCGTCCGTCATCAGCGCGTTCACCAGCTTCGTGGAGAAGACGGTGCCCGAGCCGAAGGAGCCGGTGACCTTCTCGCCGAAGGAGTCCAGGAAGCCCTGGACCTCCTTCGGCGCCTCGCCCTTCCCGGGCGCCGCAGCGCCGGTGCCGAGCTTGGCGATGGTCGTCCAGCCCTCCCCGATCACGTTCGGTCCGCCGTCGGGACCGCCGAACCCGGGGCCGCCGAGGCCCGGGGCACCGAGGGCGGGGCCGAAGCCCTTCTCCAGTTCCTTCTCCGCGTCCTTGCCCGCGGCCTGGGCGCCACCCTCCGTCACCTTGGCGCCCTTGGGCACCTGGAAGGTGAACTCCGAGGCGGCCGGCCGGCCGAAGTCGACCTTGGTGAAGCCCGCGTCGAGGACCGGCTTGCCGCCCTGGACCGAGGCCAGGGTGAACTTGAGCGGGGTGCCCGTCGCCGCGTCCACCGCGATCTTCACGGACTCCACGGTCGAACCGCTCTGCTTCGGCGCGATCACCAGCTGGTACGCGTCCCGGCCGGCCACCTTCGCCGTGCCGCCGACGGTGATCGAGGTCGTGTCACCGGCCGCCTTCAGGACCTCGTCGGCCAGCTGCTTCGGCGTGCCCGGCAGTTCCTCGCCGCGCTGCTCCCCGGCCTCCGCCGGCGTCTTCTCGTGGAAGACCTCGTTGCTCGCGCTGTCGTACGCCCACACGTCGGTGCCGTTGTGGACGAGGCTGTACTCGTTCTTGCCGTCGAGCAGGGTGAGCCTCTGGCGCTCGGGTCCGTCGGCCGCCACCCGCAGGGTGTGGGTGCCGGAGACGAGCCGGGTGAGCTGTTCCGAGGGGTCCGCCGAGCCGGAGCCGCCGCCTCCGGCGACGCCGGAGAGGAGGCCGTCGAGGGCGGGCAGGCCCAGGTCGGTGGAGATCTTGAACGTGCCGGACAGGGTCTGGGTGTCCGAGGCGGCGATCTTCTCGATGAGCTGCTGCGCGGTGATCTCCGGCAGGTCCGGGTCCCCGGACGCCGCCAGGGCCGGTACGAGGCCGATGGTGGCGGCGGCCGCTCCGGCCACCGCCACCGGAACGATGTAACGGCTCGCCTTACGGGTCTGTGCCATGGTCTGCGCTACCTCCGTGCCCTCCGTGGTCGATGTCTCCATCCCACCAGGGAAAGGGCCCCGGGGCGTCAGCCCCGGGGAGCAACCCGGCGTACTGCTCCGGTATGACGCGACCCCGAGAAGCGTCTGGGGTCTTTCTTTCGGATCAGGCCGGATCAGGGAGCGGCGTCTGGTGCGTGCGATCGCAAGGCGGAGGAGGGAGTCCATGCGGAGCATCGGCGACCGACGACAACGCGGCGAGCGTGCGTGCCAGACGCCGCGAGCCCGGCAAGATCCGAAAGAAAGACCCTAGCCCGCGCGGTGGACGACCGCGTCGCAGAGCTCCGCGAGCGCGGCCTTCGCGTAGCCGTCGGGGAGCGGCGCCAGCATGGCCCTGGCCTCCTCCGCGTACCGCACGGTGTCCCGGCGGGCCTGCTCCAGGGCGGGGTGGACGCGGAGCCGGCGCAGGACCTCGGCGTGGCGCTCGTCGTCGGTGAGGTCGCCGTCGATGAGGGCGACCAGTTCCAGGTCCTCGGGGCGGCCGTGAGCCGCCGCGGCGGCGCGGAGCCGGAGGACGGGGAGGGTCGGGACGCCTTCGCGGAGGTCGGTGCCCGGGGTCTTGCCGGACTCGTGGGAGTCGGAGGCGATGTCGAGGACGTCGTCGGCGAGCTGGAAGGCGACGCCGAGCCGCTCACCGTACTGGGTGAGGGTGTCGACGACGGACCGGTCGGCGCCGGCCATCATGGCGCCGAAGCGGCAGGAGACGGCGACGAGCGAACCGGTCTTGCCGCCGAGGACGTCGAGGTAGTGGTCGACGGGGTCGCGGCCGTCGGTGGGGCCGGCGGTCTCCAGGATCTGGCCGGTGACGAGCCGCTCGAACGCCTCGGACTGGATGCGGACGGCCTCGGGTCCGAGATCCGCGAGCGTGTGCGACGCACGGGCGAAGAGGAAGTCACCCGTGAGGACGGCGATGGAGTTGCCCCAGCGGGCGTTGGCGCTGGGCACCCCGCGCCGCACGTCGGCCTCGTCCATGACGTCGTCGTGGTACAGCGTGGCGAGATGGGTCAGCTCGACGACCACGGCGGAGGGGACGACACCCGGGGCGTGCGGGTCGCCGAACTGGGCGGCGAGCATCACGAGCAGGGGGCGGAACCGCTTGCCCCCGGCCAGGACGAGATGCTGGGCGGCCTCCGTGATGAACGGGACATCGCTCTTGGTGGCGTCCAGGAGGCCCGCCTCCACGGCCGCCAACCCGCTCTGGACATCGGCCTCAAGAGCCTGGTCCCGCACGCTAAGACCGAACGGCCCGACGACGGTCACGAGGGGGTCTCCTGTCTGCTGACGCCTGCTGACGATCACACGGGTTGCTCACGATCACACGGATTGTCGATGTGTCGCTGGATTCGCTCAAGCCAGCGTATCCGGTCACGTTTCGATCACCGTGGGCGCCTTCCCGTCACCCCCGGTATGTTCGTGATCAGCTCATACGACCAGGAGTAGGCGTTTTGTCACGAACGGGGAGCGGCATGAAATCGAACCGCGTACGGCGGCCGTGGAGGTGACCCGATGACCAGGATCCGTACCGATTTCCCGTACGCGACCCGGCACGAGGACCTCCGCGTCGCGATGCCCGACGGCACCCCGCTGTACGCGCGCGTGTGGCGCCCGGTCACCGACCGGCCCGTCCCGGCCCTCCTGGAGTACGACCCGTGCCGGCTGACCGACGGGACGGTGGCCCGCGACGCGCAGCGCCACCCCTGGTACGCGGGCCACGGCTACGCCTCCGTCCGCGTCGACGCGCGCGGCCACGGCAACAGCGGGGGCCTGCCCGGTGACGTGCACGGCGCCACCGGGACGGACGACGGGGTCGCGCTCGTGCACTGGCTGGCCGAACAGCCCTGGTGCTCCGGCGAGGTCGGTGTCTTCGGCGTCTCCTGGGGCGGCACCGCCGCGCTGCGGATCGCCGCCCGCGCCCCCGGCCCGCTCAAGGCCGTCGTCGCCGTGAGCGCCACCGACGACCCCTACGGGACCGGCGCCCACCACCTGGGCGGCGCCGTCCTCGCCGGAGGGCTGCCCTGGGCCGCCGCCCTGCTCTCCTCGGCCTGCCGGCCGCCCGACCCCCGGTACGCGGGCGAGGAGTGGCGCGAGCGCTGGCTGGAACGGCTGGAGGCCGTGGAGCCGCTCCTCCCCCGGTGGCTCGCCCACCCGACCCGCGACGACCACTGGCGGTCCGGCGCCGTCCGTGAGGAGTACGGCGCGATCCGGGCCGCCGTCCTCGCCGTCGGCGGGCTCCACGACCCGTACCGCGACACCGTCCTGCGCCTCGCCGAACACCTCCCCCCGGACCGGGTGCGGGCCGTCCTCGGCCCCTGGTCCGTCCACTACCCCGACCGGGCGCTGCCGCCGGGCTCCGCCGTCGGCTTCCTCCAGGAGACCCTGCGCTGGTGGGACCACCACCTCAAGGGCGCCGGCAACGGCGTGCCGGACGATCCGCCGCTGCGCGCCTGGATCGGCGGCTCCCATCCCCCGGCCCCGGTGTACCGGGAGCTGCCGGGCCGCTGGGTCACCGAGCCCTCCTGGCCGTCCCCGCACGTCACGCCCGTCACGTACGGCTTCGGAGGCGGGCCGGTGGCCGTCGCCTCGCCCCCGTGGACCGGTGTGGACGCGGGCCGTCTCCTGCCGTCGGGGAACGACGGCGACCTGCCGCCGGACCAGCGCGGCGAGGACGCGCTCTCGGCCTGCTTCGACTTCACCGTCCCCGAGGACGGGGAACCGGTCGAGATCCTGGGCCGCCCGTCGGTGAGCCTCGCCCTGCGCGCGGACGCCCCCACCGGCCAGGCCGTCGCCCGGCTCTGCGACGTCGCCCCGGACGGCTCCTCCACCCTCGTGACCCGGGGCGCCCTGAACCTCGCCGCCCGCCTCGGCACGGACCGGGCGGTGCCGGCACGCACCGGCGCGTGGGAGAGCGTCCGCTTCGAGCTGGGCACCGCCGGGCACGCCTTCGCGCCCGGCCACCGGGTGCGGCTCGCGGTCTCCTCCGCGTACTGGCCGTGGCTCTGGCCGCAGCCGGACGGGGCGGGCTTCGCGCTGGACCCGGCGGGCTCCTCGCTCACGCTGCCGGTCCGGGCCCCGACCCGGGACACCGTCGTCTGGGAGGAGCCGGAGCAGGCCGGGCCGACGGGGGTCACCGTCCCGGGCACCCTGGAGGAGCCGCGGCCGGAGCGGACGGTGGTGCGGGACGTGGTGAAGGGCGAGTGGCGCCTGGAGGACGACCCCCGGGACGGCGGGACGCGGGTCCACCCGGACGGCCTGGAGGTCACGGAGGACGCCCTGGACACGTACACGATCGAGGAGAGCGGCCCGTTGTCGGCCCGGGCCCGCTCCGACCGGTCGGTCCGGCTGCACCGGCCCGACCTCGGCTGGGACGTCACGGTGGAGCTGCGCGCCGAGACCACCTGCGACGCGGACGCCTTCCACACCTCGCACGAGGTGGTGTGCGCGGAGGGCGGCGAGATCGTCTTCCACCGCACCTGGGAACGGCGGATCCCCCGTACGGCGGGCTGAGCCGCGGCCGTACGGGGGACCGGAAGGGGTTACGCGCGGGCGCCGGCCTTGCGGCGGCGGCGGGCGACGACCAGCGCTCCGGCGCCGAGGACGACGGCGGCACCGGCGGCCAGGCCGAGCTGCGGCAGGTGGTCACCGGAGCCGGTGGCGGCGAGGGTGCCGCGGTTCACCGGAGTGGTGGACGAGCCGCCGTACGGCGTGGTGTTCGCGTTGCCGGTGGTGACGGTGGGCACCGGGGTCGGGGTGGCGGTGGTGGTCGACGGGGACGGCGTCGGGGTCGGCGTCGGCGTCGGCTTGTCGTCCTTGCCGGCGGGAACGATGTCGAAGAAGGCCTCGGAGTTGTCGCCGTAGCCGCAGGACCCGTCCTCGTTCTCGTACGCGCCGGCGGCGAAGGCCACGCCCTGGGCGGTGGGCGCCTTCGCGTCGACGGTCAGGCGCAGCTTCACGTCGGCCTGGCCGCCCTTGGCGAGCGCGCCGAGCGCGATGCCGTCGAACTCCTCGGAGACCGGGGTCCACGCCGGGTTCTTGGCGGAGGACCACGCGACGGTGATGAACTTGTTCCAGCCGCTCGGCGGCTCCTCGCTCTCGTCGATCTCCTCCCAGTCGGTGGGGAGGGTCGCGGCGAAGGCGTAGGCCTCGACGGCGTCGAGGGTGCGCTCGGAGGTGTTGCGGACCTTCAGCGAGAACACCGCGCTGGTGCCGGCGGTCACGGTGGTGGGGCCGGTCACCTGGACGGCGAGGGCATCGCCCTCCTCGCACTCCTCGGGCAGCTCCTCGAAGCCTTCGAGGGCGTCCCGGGCGTCGGCGAGTTCCTGCTTGGCCAGCTTCAGCCTCTCGCCGAGGATGTGCGCCTTCTTCGCCAGGGCGACGACGGCGTCGTCGTACGCGGTGTCGGCCTTGTCGTGGCGGAGCTTGGCGGCGGCCAGGGCGGCGGTGGCGTCCTCGACGCCCTTCTTCGCGTCGGCGACGGCCTTCTCGGCGTCCGCCTTCTCCTGCTCGGTGGCCGTCCCGGGCAGCTTCTTCAGGGCCTCCTCGGCCGCGACGAGCACCGTGTCGGCGGCGGTCTTGGCGTCCTTGGCGGCCTTGAGGGCCTCCGTGGCGGCGGCGAGCTCGGTCTTGAGGTCCTCTTCGACGTTGTTGTCGTCGAGGTCCTTCAGGGCCGCCTTGTACGTCACCTCGAGCTCGGCGACCTTGGCCCGCGCCTTGTCGAGGGCCTCCTCCAGCTCCTCCAGGGACGGCTTCTCGTCGTCCTCGTGGGTCGCGGGGGCCTGGGTCTGCGCGGGCGTCGGGGTGGGCGTGGCGAAGGCGGGGCCGGCCGAGAGGAACACGACCGGCGTGGTGACGGCGGCGGCGACGGCGGTCGCCAGGATGCGGCGGATCTTCACAGGTGTGGGCCTTTTCCTGGTCAGAGGAACTGCGAGAAGAGTGTGGTGGGGCGCGCCTGCGGCTGCCTCACGCGGGCGCGGCGCCACGCTGATCGTAGGCGGCGGCACCGCCGCGCGGGGGCCGCTTTCCCGCAGCTCGGGCGGGGGTTCGGCGCCGGTCCGACCACAAAGCACCCGAAGCGGGACAGTTGCCCATGGAGGCCCCGGTTTCTCTGTGATCCATGTCATCAGCGCCCGGCGGCCCGCCCCGTAACGTGTCCCCCACACACGTGGAAAGCGAGGCACGCAGCCATGTCCGAGCACAGCCCGCTCGACCTGGCCGAGGGCGACCCCTTCGGCCCGCACAACCTCCCGTACGGCGTCTTCTCGACCGCCGACGAGCCCGGCCGGCGCAGGCTCGGCGTCCGCATCGGCGGGTACGTGCTGGACGCGGGGGCCGCGGCGCACGCGCTCGGCTCCCCGTACGCCGCGCTGCTCGCGCAGCCGAGCCTGAACCCGCTGCTCGCCGCCGGCCGGACGGCCTGGCGCGATGTGCGGCGGGCGCTGACGGCCTGGGTGACGGTGCCCGCGCACCGCCCCGACATCGAGCCGCTGCTGCACCCGCTGGACGCGGTGACGCTGCACCTGCCGTACGAGGTCGCGGACTACGTGGACTTCTACGCGAGCGAGCACCACGCGACGAACGTGGGCCGGATCTTCCGCCCGGACGGCGAGCCGCTCACCCCCAACTGGAAGCACCTGCCGATCGGTTACCACGGCCGGGCCGGCACGGTGGTGGTCTCCGGGACCGATGTCGTACGGCCGTCCGGGCAGCGCAAGGCGCCGTCCGACGCGGCCCCCGTCTTCGGCCCGTCGGTGAAGCTGGACATCGAGGCGGAGGTCGGCTTCCTCGTCGGCACCCCGTCGGAGCTGGGCCGGCCGGTCGCGCTGAGCGACTTCCGGGAGCACGTCTTCGGTCTGACGCTGCTGAACGACTGGTCGGCGCGGGACGTGCAGGCCTGGGAGTACGTGCCGCTGGGCCCGTTCCTCGGCAAGTCCTTCCAGACGTCGGTGTCGGCGTGGGTGACGCCTCTGGAGGCGCTGGACGCGGCCCGGACCGCCCCGCCCGCGCGGGACGTCCCGCCGCTGCCGTACCTGGACGACTCGGGCGAGGACGAGCCGGGCGGCTTCGATCTGCGGATCACGGTGGAGATCAACGGCGAGGTGGTCGCCGAGCCGCCGTTCTCCACCATGTACTGGACGGCGGCCCAGCAGCTCGCCCACATGACGGTGAACGGCGCCTCGCTGCGCACGGGTGACCTGTACGGCTCGGGGACGGTGTCCGGGCCCGAGGTGAACCAGCGCGGTTCGCTCCTGGAGCTGACGTGGAACGGTCGGGACGCGCTCGACCTGGCCGGTGGCAAGCGGACGTTCCTGGAGGACGGCGACGAGGTCGTGCTCACCGCGTGGGCGCCGGGCCCGGACGGCACGCGCGTGGCGCTGGGCGAGGTCCGGGGCCGGATCGTTCCTTCCGCCTGACCTGGGGCCGCCCGGCGGTCGTACCGCACCCCCGCGGGGGCCGGACGACCGCCGTGCGGCCGTCCGTCAGAGGAGCCGCCAGAGGGCGGGCGCGTTCGGCGGCTCCCAGCCGGCCTGGGCGGTGTGCGCCTGGAGGCAGGCGTAGCCCCGGCCGCCGTACGTCACGGAGTCGCCGGGCCGGTACGTGGTCCCGGCGGCCCAGGTGCCGCCGGGGGTCCCGGTGGGGGTCGGGGTGGGGCTCGGGCCCGGGTCCTGCGGCACGTTCAGGACGAAGTCGAAGGCGGCCTCCTTGGCACCGCCCGCGTCCCGCACGGTCATGAGCAGGCGCGGGTCGAAGAGCGAGTCGGTGTTGTTGCGGGGTTCACCCGGGAAGTACAGCTGCGTGGTGAGCACCGGGCGGCCGGGGGCCTGGACCTTGACGTGGATGTGGCGGGTGCGGCCCGGGTAGAGGCCGGGGACGATCGTGCTGAGCCGGAAGGCGCCGCTCGCGTCGGTGAACTGGTGGCCCCGGAAGCGGAACCCGGTGTTGTCGTAGGCGCCGTTGACGTCGGCCTGCCAGAAGTCGAGCAGGGCGCCCGCGACCGGCCGGCAGGCGAGGCCGAAGACGTAGCCGCTGACGGTGAGCCGGGTGCCGGGCGTGCTCGCGTCCACCAGGCTGGTGCGGCGGGGGGAGTTGGGCTTGAAGTAGGGGCCTTCCATCTGCGGGGGCGTGGGGTCGTCGCCGTCGTCGCAGGTGGGGGTGAGGGCGGGCGGCACCTCGCTCCCGGTGAGGGTGCGGGCGAGGGCGGGGACGCCCATGAGCACGGCGGGCGCGGTGAGTCCTGCGGCGAGCGCGGCGCGCAGAACGGCCTTGCGGGTGACGTGTCCGGCGCCGCCGGTCTCGCTCTCGATGTTCCTGTCCATACCGGTGCCTGCTCCTCTGGTGGGGGGCTGCGGGATCGGCATCGAACCTAGGCGCGGGGGTCGGCGGGGACGAGGGACGGAGTGCGGTGGTCGTGGTGTTTTCGGAAGTCACCGGGGCTGAGGCCGGTCTCGCGCCGGAAGAAGCGGCAGAAGTAGGCGGGATCGGCGAACCCGACCCGGGCCGCCACCTGGCGTACCGTCAGTTCCGTTGCGGTGAGGAGTCGTTGCGCCTCGCGCGTCCTGGCTTCGCGGAGCAGCGCGGCGGGGGTACGTCCGGTGGCGGCGCGTACGGTCTCCGCGAGGTAGCCGGGGGTCACCCCGAGCCGCTCGGCGCACTCCCGCACCGACAGCCCCTCCGTCGCCGCCCGCCCGGCGAGCCGTACGAACTCCTCCGCGAGCCCCCGCGCGGGGGCGGGCCCGGTGCTGCCGCCCGGCAGCCGCGCGGCCCGGACCAGCAGCACGTGCAGCAGCGACCGCAGCACCCCGGCGAACCCGTCGTCGCCGTGCCGGTACTCCTCGGCCAGCTCCTCCATGAGAAACGCCGTGCGCCGGTGCGTCGCCTCGTCCAGGTCCACCCAGGGCCGCTCCCCCAGCCTTCGCAGCAGCGCCTCGTCCCGGCCCCCGCCGCCCAGGAACTCGGGGGTGAACAGCACGAGCGACCCCTCAAGGCCGCGCACGCCCTCCCAGTGGTGCACCTGTCCGGGCAGGATCACGCCCAACTGCGGTGGCCGTACCGCGTACCGTTCCACGTCGAGCACGTGCACCCCGCTCCCGGCGACGACGTGCACGATCTCGTAGAACGTGTGCCGATGGGGGAACGCGGCCCGCGACATGGGCCCCATGGCGTCGAACCCCCCGGCGGCGAACGGCACTTGTCCCGGAAGGCGCACCTCGAGGCGGTGCAACGGCGGCTCCCCGCTCCGGGGTGCGACACAGGGGCTGCCGGGTAACGCGGTGGTACCGCGCATGGTGCGGTTCTCCTCTCCTCGGCTGGTACAGACCAATGGGCGCCTTCCACGATGGCACGCCCGTGCCCGCAGGTCACCCCCCTCCAATGGGCCACCCGGCATGCGGCGGCCCCGGTGCGCGGCCGATGCTGCTGGGGTGGCGGGAGCGGGGGAGAGCCCGCCCGTGCCGGGCGCCGCCGCTGGGGCCGCGCCCCCTCCCCGAGGAGCAGACCCACATGTCCGCACGACCCCGGCCTCTTCTGGCCGTACTCGCCCTGGCCGCCGCCGGTTCGCTGGCCCTGGGGGCCGCGCCGGCCGTCGCGGCCGCGCCCGCCGCCCTCCCCGCCGCGACGCCGGCCACGGAGCTCCCGCACCCGGACCTGGCGGAGACGTACGAGGCCACGAAGAAGTACAGGTCCGAGCAGAAGGCCATCGCCGACGGTTTCCTCCGCACCGACATGTGCGTGGAGGACGAGAGCCCGCAGCGGCTCGGCGGGATGGGCTACCACTACGTGAAACCGGCGAACGTCGGCTCGACCGACCCGGCGCGGCCCGCTGCCGTGCTGTACGAGGACAACCACGAGACCGGGAAGCGGGAACTGGTCGCGGTCGAGTGGGTCGTCCCCAACAAGGGCCAGCCGACGCCCCGGATCTTCGACCGTCCGATGGACGGGCCGGCCGTGATCCCCGGCGTCGGTGACGTGTTCACGCTGCACGCGTGGATCTACAAGAAGAACCCGCGGGGCGTCTTCGCCCCGTACAACCCGCGCGTGCGCTGCGACTGCCCCGAGGGTGTCTCCCCTGCCCCCGGGGGCGCGCCGCAGCGGTAGGCACGCGGGAGGGGCCCGGCTCGCGGTGAGCCGGGCCCCTCTCGTACGGGCGCGTGCGCCCCGTCACCGCACGAAGACGCTCGCCTGGTTCGCGAGGTCGAGGAAGTACTGCGGCGCGAGGCCCAGCACCAGGGTGACGGCCACACCGGCGGTGATGGTGGCCGTGGTGAGCGCCGAGGGCACGGCGACGGTGGGACCGTCGGCCTTGGGCTCGCTGAAGAACATCAGCACGATCACCCGGATGTAGAAGAACGCGGCGATCGCCGAGGAGATCACACCGACCACGACGAGCGCCCCGGCGCCGCCCTCCGCCGCCGCCTTGAAGACCGCGAACTTTCCGGAGAAGCCGGAGGTGAGCGGAATGCCGGCGAAAGCGAGCAGGAACACCGCGAAGACCGCGGCGACGAGCGGCGAACGGCGGCCGAGTCCGGCCCACTTGGAGAGGTGGGTGGCCTCACCGCCCGCGTCCCGCACGAGCGTGACGACGGCGAAGGCGCCGATCGTCACGAAGGAGTACGCGCCGAGGTAGAACAGCACGGACGAGACGCCGCTCGGGGTGGCCGCGATGACACCGGCGAGCAGGAACCCGGCGTGCGCGATCGACGAGTAGGCGAGGAGCCGCTTGATGTCGGTCTGGGTGATGGCGATGATCGCGCCGCCCAGCATGGTGACGATGGCGACGCCCCACATGACCGGCCGCCAGTCCCAGGTGAGCCCCGGGAGCACCACGTACAGCAGGCGGAGCAGCGCGCCGAAGGCGGCGACCTTGGTGGCGGCGGCCATGAAGCCGGTGACCGGGGTCGGGGCGCCCTGGTAGACGTCGGGGGTCCACATGTGGAACGGCACCGCGCCGACCTTGAACAGGAGCCCCATGAGCACCATGGCGAAGCCGATGAGCAGCAGCACGTCGTTGCCCATGGTGGCGGCGAGCGCCGGGTCGACGGAGGCCAGGCGGCCGTCGACGACATCGGCGATGGCGGCGTACGAGACGGAGCCCGCGTAGCCGTAGAGCAGGGCGATCCCGAAGAGGAGGAACGCGGAGGAGAAGGCGCCGAGCAGGAAGTACTTGACGGCGGCCTCCTGCGACATCAGCCGCTTGCGGCGGGCGACGGCGCAGAGCAGGTACAGCGGGAGGGAGAAGACCTCCAGGGCGACGAACAGCGTCAGGAGGTCGTTGGCCGCCGGGAAGACGAGCATGCCGGCGACGGCGAACAGGGCGAGCGGGAACACCTCGGTGGTGGTGAAGCCGGCCCTGACCGCCGCCTTCTCCTGGTCGCTGCCGGGGACGGCGGCGGCTTCGGCGGCGAAGGAGTCGACCTTGTGGCCGTGATCGGCCGGGTCGAGCCGCCGCTCGGCGAAGGTGAGGACGGCGACGATCGAGGCGAGCAGGATCGTGCCCTGGAGGAAGAGGGCGGGACCGTCGACGGCGATCGCGCCCATGGCCGCGATGCCGGCCTTCGTGGTGGCGTGCCCGCCGGCCGCGAGGGCGACGACGGCGGCGAAGGCCCCCGCGAGGGCGAGGACGCTCAGGACGACCTGGCTGTGGTAGCGGCCCCGGCGGGGCACGAAGGCCTCGGCCAGGACGCTGAGGATCGCGGCACCGACGACGATGAGGACGGGCGCGAGCTGCGCGTACTCGATGTGCGGCGCCGGGATCTTGCCGATCGGCTCGGCGGCCGTCGTCCACAGGTCGTGGACAGCCGTTGTACTCACTTGGCCGCCTCCGCGTTCTGGATGGGCACAGCGGGCTGGGGGTCCTTCTGCTGCACGTCGGACATGGTGTGCCGGACCGCCGGGTTGACGACGTCCGTCAGGGGCTTGGGGAAGACGCCGAGGAAGATCAGGACGGCGATCAGCGGGACGGCCACCGCCAGCTCCCGCGCCCGCAGGTCGGGCAGGGTCTTCACCTCTTCCCTCACCGGCCCGGTCATCGTCCGCTGGTAGAGGACGAGGGTGTAGAGCGCGGCGAGGACGATGCCGGTGGTGGCGATGACACCGGCCACCGGGTAGCGGGCGTAGGTGCCCACGAGGACCAGGAACTCGCTGACGAAGGGGGCGAGTCCGGGCAGGGACAGCGTCGCGAGGCCGCCGATGAGGAAGGTGCCGGCGAGGACCGGGGCGACCTTCTGCACGCCGCCGTAGTCGGCGATGAGCCGGGAGCCGCGCCGGGAGATGAGGAAGCCGGCGACCAGCATGAGGGCGGCGGTGGAGATGCCGTGGTTGACCATGTAGAGCGTGGCGCCGGACTGGCCCTGGCTCGTCATCGCGAAGATGCCGAGGACGATGAAGCCGAAGTGGGAGATCGACGCGTAGGCGATCAGCCGCTTGATGTCCCGCTGGCCGACTGCGAGCAGCGCGCCGTACACGATGCTGATCAGGGCGAGGACGACGATCGCGGGGGTGGCCCACGTCGAGGCCTCGGGGAAGAGGCCGAGGCAGAAGCGGAGCATCGCGAAGGTGCCCACCTTGTCGACCACGGCGGTGATGAGGACGGCCACCGGGGCGGTCGCCTCCCCCATCGCGTTGGGCAGCCAGGTGTGCAGCGGCCACAGCGGCGCCTTCACGGCGAAGGCGAAGAAGAAGCCGAGGAACAGCCACCGCTCGGTGCTGGTGGCCATCTCCAGCGAGCCGTTGGCCCGGGCCTCGGCGATCTCGGTGAGGGAGAAGTTCCCCGCGACCACGTAGAGCCCGATGACGGCGGCCAGCATGATCAGGCCGCCGACCAGGTTGTAGAGCAGGAACTTGACGGCCGCGTACGAGCGCTGGGCCGCCGCGTTCTCGTCGGAGCCCGCGTGGGCCCGGTCGCCGAAGCCGCCGATGAGGAAGTACATCGGGATCAGCATGGCTTCGAACAGGATGTAGAAGAGGAAGACGTCGGTGGCCTCGAAGGAGAGGATCACCATCGCCTCGACCATGAGGATGAGGGCGAAGAAGCCCTGCGTCGGACGCCAGCGCTTCGAGGACGTCTCCGCGGGGTCGGCGTCGTGCCAGCCGGCCAGCACGATGAAGGGGATCAGCAGGGCGGTGAGGCCGATGAGCGCGACCCCGATGCCGTCGACGCCCAGTTCGTAACGGACCCCGAAGTCCTTGATCCAGGCGTGCGATTCGGTCAGCTGGTACCGCTCGCCGCCGGGCTCGAACCGTACGAAGATCACGGCGGCGAGCGCGAGCGTGGCGAGCGAGACGAGCAGCGCCAGCCATTTGGCGGCGGTACGGCGGGCGGCGGGCACGGCGGCGGTGAGGATCGCACCGACCGCCGGTACCGCTGCCGTGACCGTCAGGAGCGGGAAGGACATGGGATTACACCGCCCTCATCAGCAGGGTCGCGGCGATCAGCACCGCCGTACCTCCGAACATGGAGACCGCGTACGAGCGGGCGTAGCCGTTCTGGAGCTTGCGCAGCCGGCCGGAGAGTCCGCCGACGGAGGCCGCGGTGCCGTTGACCACGCCGTCGACCAGGGTGTGGTCGAGGTAGACCAGCGAGCGGGTGAGGTGCTCGCCGCCCCGGACCAGGACGACGTGGTTGAAGTCGTCCTGGAGGAGGTCGCGGCGGGCGGCCCGGGTGAGCAGCGAGCCGCGCGGGGCGACCACCGGGACGGGCCGGCGGCCGTACTGGAGGTAGGCGATCGTGACGCCGACGACCATCACGGCGACGGTGGCGGCGGTGATGACTCCGGCGCTGACCGGCGGGTGTCCGTGCTCGAACCGGGTCACGGGGGCGAGCCAGTTCACGAACCGGTCGCCGATGCCGAAGAAGGCGCCCGCGCCGACCGAGCCGACGGCCAGGAGGATCATGGGGACGGTCATGGACTTCGGCGACTCGTGCGGGTGCGGCATCCGTCCCGCCGCGTGCTCGGCGGCCGGTTCGGCGCCGGGCACGGTGTCGGCGTCGGGCGCCGGCTGCCAGCGCTTCTCCCCGAAGAAGGTCATGATCATCACGCGGGTCATGTAGTACGCGGTGATGGCCGCGCCCAGCAGGGCGACGGAGCCGAGGATCCAGCCCTCGGTGCCGCCCTTGGCGAAGGCCGCCTCGATGATCTTGTCCTTGGAGAAGAAGCCGGACAGGCCGGGGAAGCCGATGATGGCGAGGTAGCCGAGGCCGAAGGTGACGAAGGTGACCGGCATGTACCTGCGCAGACCGCCGTACTTCCGCATGTCGACCTCGTCGTTCATGCCGTGCATGACGGAACCGGCGCCGAGGAAGAGGCCCGCCTTGAAGAAGCCGTGCGTCACCAGGTGCATGATCGCGAAGGCGTAGCCGATGGGCCCGAGGCCGGCCGCGAGGACCATGTAGCCGATCTGCGACATCGTCGAGCCGGCCAGCGCCTTCTTGATGTCGTCCTTGGCGCAACCGACGATCGCACCGAAGAGGAGCGTGACGGCGCCGACGATGGTGACGACGAGCTGCGCGTCGGGGGCGGCGTTGAAGATGTCGGCGGAGCGGACGATCAGGTAGACGCCGGCGGTGACCATGGTCGCGGCGTGGATGAGGGCCGAGACCGGGGTCGGGCCCTCCATCGCGTCCCCGAGCCAGGACTGCAGCGGCACCTGGGCCGACTTGCCGCAGGCCGCCAGGAGCAGCATCAGACCGATCGCGGTCAGCGTGCCCTGCGACGCCTGGCCCGTCGCCTCCAGGACCGGCCCGAAGGCGAAGGTTCCGAAGGTGGTGAACATGATCATGATGGCGATGGAGAGGCCGATGTCACCGACCCGGTTGACCAGGAAGGCCTTCTTCGCCGCGGTGGCCGCGCTGGGCTTGTGCTGCCAGAAGCCGATCAGGAGGTACGAGGCGAGGCCGACGCCCTCCCAGCCGAAGTACAGCAGCAGGTAGTTGTCGGCGAGGACGAGCAGCAGCATCGCCGCGACGAACAGGTTCAGATAGCCGAAGAACCGGCGGCGCCGCTCGTCGTGCGCCATGTACCCGATCGAGTACACGTGGATGAGCGTGCCCACCCCGGTGATCAGCAGCACGAACGTCATCGACAGCTGGTCGAGCTGGAAGGCGATGTCCGCCTGGAAGCCCTCGACGGGGACCCAGCTGAACAGCCGCTGGTGCAGCGCCCGGTCCTCGGCCCCCTTGCCGAGCATGTCGGCGAAGAGGACCAGGCCGAGCGCGAAGGAGGCCGCCGCGAACAGCGTGCCGAGCCAGTGCCCGGCCTTGTCGAGCCGCCGTCCGCCGCACAGCAGGACGGCCGCGCCGAGCAGGGGTGCCCCGACGAGCGGAGCGATGAGATTTTCCACGGTCAGCCCCTCACAGCTTCATCAGGCTGGCGTCGTCGACCGAGGCCGAGTGGCGGGCACGGAAGACGGACACGATGATCGCGAGCCCGACGACGACCTCCGCGGCGGCCACGACCATCGTGAAGAAGGCGATGATCTGGCCGTCGAGGTTGCCGTGCATACGGGAGAAGGCGACGAACGCGAGGTTGCAGGCGTTGAGCATCAGCTCGACGCACATGAAGACCACGATCGCGTTCCGCCGGATCAGCACCCCGGCCGCGCCGATGGTGAACAGCAGGGCGGCGAGGTACAGGTAGTTGACGGGATTCACCGGGTGGCCTCCTCTTCGTCCCGGTCACGGCCCAGGCGCTCCGCCGCGCGCTGCTCCAGGGCCTTGAGGTCGGCCAGCGCCTCCTTCGACACGTCCCGGACCTGGCCCCGCTTGCGCAGGGTCGAGATGACGGTGAGCTCGGACGGGGTGCCGTCGGGCAGCAGGCCCGGGATGTCCACGGCGTTGTGCCGGGCGTAGACGCCGGGCGCCGGGAGCGGCGGCAGGTGCTTGCCTTCCCGTACGCGCTGCTCGGCCAGCTCGCGCTGGGTGCGGGCCCGTTCGGTGCGCTCGCGGTGGGTGAGCACCATCGCGCCGACGGCGGCGGTGATGAGGAGCGCGCCGGTGATCTCGAAGGCGAAGACGTACTTGGTGAAGATGAGGGCGGCGAGGCCCTCCACGTTCCCGCCGTGGGCCGTGTTGGCCGCGCCCAGACCGTTGAACTCGGTCAGGGCGGCCTGGCCGATGCCGGCGACGAGCAGCACGCCGAAGCCGAGGCCGCAGGCCGCGGCCCACCAGCGCTGCCCCTTGAGGGTCTCCTTCAGCGAGTCGGCGGCGGTGACGCCGACCAGCATGACGACGAAGAGGAACAGCATCATGATCGCGCCGGTGTAGACGACGATCTGGACGACACCGAGGAAGTACGCCCCGTTGGCCAGGTAGAAGACCGCGAGGACGATCATCGTGCCGGCGAGGCAGAGGGCCGAGTGCACGGCCTTCCGCATGAGGATGGTGCACAGGGCGCCGACGACGGCGACGGTGCCGAGGATCCAGAACTGGACGGCCTCGCCCGTGGACGTCGTGTACGCCGCGAGGGTCGCGCTCATGCCTCCGCCCCCTCCTGCTCGCCCTTCTCGCCCTTGGAGACGGCGACCTGGCGGACCGTGCCGGGGGCCGCCTCGGTGACGAGGCCCCGGTAGTAGTCCTGCTCGGTCATGCCGGGGAAGATCGCGTGCGGGGTGTCGACCATGGTCTCCTCCAGGCCCGCGAGCAGCTGCTCCTTGGTGTAGATCAGGTTCTCGCGGGAGGAGTCGGCCAGTTCGAACTCGTTGGTCATCGTCAGCGCGCGCGTGGGGCAGGCCTCGATGCACAGCCCGCACAGGATGCAGCGGGCGTAGTTGATCTGGTAGACGCGGCCGTAGCGCTCGCCGGGCGAGTAGCGCTCCTCGTCGGTGTTGTCCGCGCCCTCCACGTAGATGGCGTCGGCGGGACAGGCCCAGGCGCACAGCTCGCAGCCGACGCACTTCTCCAGCCCGTCCGGGTGGCGGTTGAGCTGGTGCCGGCCGTGGAAGCGGGGCGCCGTCGTCTTGGGCTCCTCCGGGTACTGCTCGGTCAGCCGCTTCTTGAACATGGCCTTGAAGGTCACGCCGAACCCGGCCACCGGATTCTGGAAATCAGACACCGTCCGTCTCCTTTCCCTCACTCGCAGTAGCAGTATCGGGGCCGCCACTGACAACGAGGTCGCGGTCGTGCCGGGGCCTGCGCCGCGGTACGGGCGGCAGGGACTGTCCGGGCTTGGGCGGTACGGGGAAGCCGCCGGCCATGGGGTCGAAGGGGCGCTCCCCCTCCGGTTCGGGGGCGGCGGCCTTCGCCTTGCGGTCGCGGAGCACGTCCACCACGAAGGAGAGCAGCAGCACCGCGAGGACGGCCCCCGCCACGTACATGACGATGTTGGTGAGGGCGATGTTCTCGTTGCGCAGGGCCCGGACGGTGGCGACGAGCATCAGCCACACCACGGAGACCGGGATGAGGACCTTCCAGCCGAGCTTCATGAGCTGGTCGTAGCGGACGCGCGGCAGGGTGCCGCGGAGCCAGATGAAGAAGAACAGCAGCAGCTGCACCTTCAGGACGAACCACAGCATCGGCCACCAGCCGTGGTTGGCGCCCTCCCAGAAGGTGGAGACGGGGTACGGGGCCCGCCAGCCGCCCAGGAAGAGGGTCACCGACACGGCGGAGACCGTCACCATGTTCACGTACTCGGCGAGCATGAACATCGCGAACTTGATGGACGAGTACTCGGTGTTGAAGCCGCCGACGAGGTCGCCCTCGGACTCCGGCATGTCGAAGGGCGCGCGGTTGGTCTCGCCGACCATCGTGACGATGTAGATGATGAACGACACCGGCAGCAGCAGCACGAACCAGCGGTCCGCCTGCGCCTCCACGATCGCCGAGGTCGACATCGACCCGGAGTAGAGGAAGACGGAGGCGAAGGCGGCACCCATGGCGATCTCGTAGGAGATCATCTGCGCGCAGGAGCGCAGGCCGCCGAGGAGCGGGTACGTGGAACCGGAGGACCAGCCCGCGAGGACGATGCCGTAGATGCCGACGGAGGCGACCGCGAGGACGTACAGCATCGCGATCGGCAGGTCGGTCAGCTGCATCGCCGTGCGGTGGCCGAAGATCGACACCTCGTTGCCGGCCGGGCCGAAGGGGATCACGGCGATCGCCATGAAGGCCGGGATGGCGGCGACGATCGGCGCGAGGACGTAGACGACCTTGTCGGCGCGCCGGACGATCACGTCCTCCTTGAGCATCAGCTTGACGCCGTCCGCGAGGGACTGGAGGAGGCCCCAGGGGCCGTGCCGGTTGGGGCCGATGCGCAGCTGCATCCAGGCGACCACCTTGCGCTCCCACACGATGGAGAACAGCACGGTGATCATCAGGAAGGCGAAGCAGAAGACGGCCTTGATCAGGACGAGCCACCAGGGGTCCGTGCCGAACATGGACAGGTCTTCGGCGGCGAGCGGCATGCTCATGCCTGCACCTCCGTCGGGGTGGCCGGGCCGATGCGGACCGGGTCGCCGGGGCGGGCGCCGGTGTCCGCGAGGACGCCGTGGCCGGCCGAGTTCAGCGGGAGCCAGACCACGCGGTCGGGCATCTCGGTGACCTGGAGCGGGAAGGTGACCGATCCGGCGGGGCCGGTGACCTCCAGGAGGTCGCCGTCCTTCACGCCGGTGTCGGCGGCGGTGGCGGCGGACAGCCGGGCGACCGCCGCGTGGCGGGTTCCGGCCAGGGCCGCGTCGCCTTCCTGGAGCCGGCCGAGGTCGAGCAGGAGCCGGTGGCCGGCGAGGACGGCCTCGCCCTCGCCCGCCCGGGGGACGGGCAGCGCGTGGCCGGCCGGCTCGGTGGCCCGCTCTCCGGTCCAGCGGGCCAGCCGGTCCATCTCGCGCCGGATCGACTTCAGGTCGGGCAGGGCGAGGTGGGCGTCGAGTGTGTCGGCGAGCATGTGGAGCACGCGGGAGTCGGCCGGGGCGAGCGGCCGGGTCAGGTGCTCCGGCTTGAGCGCGGCCTCGAACATCCGCACCCGGCCCTCCCAGTTGAGGAAGGTGCCCGGCTTCTCGGCGACGGCGGCGACCGGCAGGACGACGTCGGCGCGCTCGGTGACCTCGCTCGGCCGCAGCTCCAGGGAGACGACGAAGGCCGCGTCGAGGGCCTCGCGGGCACGGGCCGGGTCGGGCAGGTCGGTGACCTCGACGCCGCCGACGAGCAGCGCGGCCAGTTCGCCGGTGGCGGCGGCCTCCAGGATCTGGCCGGTGTCGCGGCCGTAGCGGTGCGGGAGTTCGCGTACGGACCAGGCCGCGGCGACCTCCTCGCGGGCGCGCGGGTCGGTGGCGGGCCGGCCGCCGGGGAGCAGCGACGGGAGGGCGCCCGCCTCGACGGCGCCGCGTTCACCGGCCCTGCGCGGGATCCAGACGAGCCGGGCGCCGGTGGCGACCGAGGCGCGCAGGGCGGCGGTCAGCGCGCCGGGTACCCCGGCGAGCCGCTCGCCGACGGCGATGACGGCGCCTTCCTGGCGGAGCGCCTCGGCGGCGGCCAGGCCGTCCCCGGAGAGCCCGGCGCGGGAAGTGAGGGCGTCGAGCCACTCGGTCTCGGTGCCGGGGGCGGCCGGCAGCAGGGTGCCGCCGGCCTTCTCCAGGCCGCGGGTCGCGTGGGAGGCGAGGGCGTAGGTCCGCTGGCCGCGCTTGCGCCAGGCCTTGCGGAGCCGCAGGAAGACGCCGGGGGCCTCCTCCTCGGACTCCAGGCCGGCCAGGAGGACGGCCGGGGCGGCCTCCAGGGAGGTGTACGTGACTCCCCTGCCGTCCAGGTCGTGGCCGCGGCCGGCGACGGCGGCGGCCAGGAAGTCGGCCTCCTCGCCGGAGTGGACGCGGGCCCGGAAGTCGATGTCGTTGGTGTCGAGGGCGACGCGGGCGAACTTGGCGTAGGCGTAGGCGTCCTCGACGGTGAGCCGGCCGCCGGTGAGGACACCGGTCCGGCCGCGGACGAGGCCGCGGGCGGCGGCCTCCAGGGCCTCCGGCCAGGAGGCCGGTTCCAGGGCGCCGGTCTCCGGGTTGCGCACCAGCGGGCCGGTGAGCCGGTCGCGCATCTGCGCGTACCGGAAGGCGAAGCGGCCCTTGTCGCAGACCCACTCCTCGTTGACCTCGGGGTCCTCGGCGGCGAGCCGCCGCATGACCTTGCCGCGCCGGTGGTCGGTGCGGGTGGCGCAGCCGCCGGCGCAGTGCTCGCAGACGCTCGGCGAGGAGACGAGGTCGAAGGGGCGGGAGCGGAAGCGGTAGGCGGCGGAGGTGAGGGCGCCGACCGGGCAGATCTGGATGGTGTTGCCGGAGAAGTACGACTCGAAGGGGTCGCCCTCGCCGGTGCCGACCTGCTGGAGGGCGCCGCGCTCGATGAGTTCGATCATCGGGTCGCCTGCGACCTGGTTGGAGAAGCGGGTGCAGCGGGCGCAGAGCACGCAGCGCTCGCGGTCGAGGAGGACCTGGGTGGAGATGTTGACGGGCTTCTCGTAGGTGCGCTTCACCCCCTCGAAGCGGGAGTCGGCCTGCCCGTGGGACATGGCCTGGTTCTGCAGGGGGCATTCGCCGCCCTTGTCGCAGACGGGGCAGTCCAGCGGGTGGTTGATGAGCAGCAGCTCCATCACGCCGTGCTGGGCCTTCTCGGCGACGGGCGAGGTGAGCTGCGACTTCACCACCATGCCGTCGGTGCAGGTGATGGTGCAGGAGGCCATCGGCTTGCGCTGGCCCTCGACCTCGACGATGCACTGGCGGCAGGCGCCCGCGGGGTCGAGGAGGGGGTGGTCGCAGAAGCGGGGGATCTCGATGCCGAGCTGTTCGGCGGCACGGATGACGAGGGTCCCCTTGGGGACGGAGACCTCGATGCCGTCGATGGTCAGCGTGACGAGGTCCTCCGGGGGTACGGCCGGGGAACCGCCGCCGGCCGGACCGGCCGTGGTGACCGTCATGCCGTCACCTCCTTGTGGTTGTCCGCCCAGGCGGTGGACTTGGCGGGGTCGAAGGGGCAGCCCTTGCCCGTGATGTGCTGCTCGTACTCGTCGCGGAAGTACTTCAGCGAGGAGAAGATCGGCGAGGCGGCGCCGTCGCCGAGGGCGCAGAACGACTTGCCGTTGATGTTGTCGGCGATGTCGTTCAGCTTGTCGAGGTCGGCGAGGGTGCCGGTCCCGTTCTCGATGCCACGCAGGAGCTGGACGAGCCAGTAGGTGCCCTCGCGGCAGGGGGTGCACTTGCCGCAGGACTCGTGGGCGTAGAACTCGGTCCAGCGGGTGACGGCCCGGACGACGCACGTGGTCTCGTCGAAGCACTGCAGGGCCTTGGTGCCGAGCATGGAGCCGGCGGCGCCGACGCCCTCGTAGTCGAGGGGCACGTCGAGGTGCTCGTCGGTGAACATGGGGGTGGAGGAGCCGCCGGGGGTCCAGAACTTCAGGCGGTGCCCGGGGCGCATGCCGCCGCTCATGTCGAGGAGCTGGCGCAGGGTGATGCCGAGGGGGGCTTCGTACTGGCCGGGCGAGGCGACGTGCCCGCTGAGCGAGTACAGCGTGAAGCCCGGGGACTTCTCGGTCCCCATGGAGGTGAACCACTCCTTGCCGCGCTGCAGGATCGCGGGAACGGACGCGATGGACTCGACGTTGTTCACCACGGTGGGGCAGGCGTAGAGGCCGGCGACCGCGGGGAAGGGGGGCCGCAGCCGGGGCTGGCCGCGCCGTCCTTCGAGCGAGTCGAGCAGGGCGGTCTCCTCGCCGCAGATGTACGCGCCGGCGCCGGCGTGCACGGTGAGCTCGACGTCGAGGCCGCTGCCGAGGACGTTCCTGCCGAGGTATCCGGCGGCGTACGCCTCCCGGACGGCCTCGTGGAGGCGGCGCAGGACGGGGACGACCTCGCCGCGCAGGTAGATGAAGGCGTGCTGGGAGCGGATCGCGTAGCAGGCGATCACGATGCCCTCGATGAGGGAGTGGGGGTTGGCGAAGAGGAGCGGGATGTCCTTGCAGGTGCCCGGTTCGGACTCGTCGGCGTTGACGACGAGGTAGTGCGGCTTGCCGTCGCCCTGCGGGATGAACTGCCACTTCATGCCGGTGGGGAAGCCTGCGCCGCCGCGTCCGCGGAGGCCGGATTCCTTGACGTACGCGATGAGGTCGTCGGGGCTCATCGCGAGGGCCTTCTTGAGGCCCTGGTAGCCCTCGTGGCGCTCGTAGGTCTCCAGGGTCCAGGAGTCGGGCTGGTCCCAGAAGGCCGAGAGGACCGGGGCCAGGAGCTTCTCGGGGCGGGCGTTGTCGACTTCGGCTGCCAAGGTCATCACTCTCCCTCCTGACCGGCCACTTCGCCGCGCGGATGGACGATTCGGTGGTGCGGGGCCTCGCCCTTGGCGAGGCGGAGCCCGACGAGGGAGGCCGGGCCGGCTCCGCCGGTGGCCTCGACGGCGCCGGGGCGCTCGTCGGGGAAGCCGGCGAGGATGCGGGCGGTCTCCTTGAAGGTGCACAGGGGCGCGCCGCGGGTGGGTTCGACGGTGCGGCCGGCCCGCAGGTCGTCGACCATCTTCTTGGCGGACTCGGGCGTCTGGTTGTCGAAGAACTCCCAGTTGACCATCACGACCGGGGCGAAGTCGCAGGCCGCGTTGCACTCGATGTGCTCCAGGGTGACCTTGCCGTCCGGGGTGGTCTCGTTGTTGCCGACGCCGAGGTGCTCCTTGAGCTCCTCGAAGATGGCGTCGCCGCCCATGACCGCGCAGAGCGTGTTGGTGCAGACCCCGACCTGGTAGTCGCCGGAGGGCCTGCGGCGGTACATGGTGTAGAAGGTGGCGACGGCGGTGACCTCGGCGGTGGTCAGGCCGAGCATGTCGGCGCAGAACTGCATGCCGGTGCGGGTCACGTAGCCCTCCTCCGACTGCACGAGGTGCAGCATCGGCAGGAGCGCGGAGCGGGAGCCGGGGTAGCGGGCGATGATCGCCCTGGCGTCCTCCTCCAGGCGGGCCCGGACCTCCGGCGGGTACGGGGGCGCGGGGAGCTGGGGCATGCCGAGGCTGACGTTCTCGGTCATCGGTCGACGCCTCCCATCACGGGGTCGATGGAGGCGACGGCGACGATGACGTCGGCGACCTGGCCGCCCTCGCACATCGCCGCCATGGCCTGGAGGTTGGTGAACGACGGGTCGCGGTAGTGGACCCGGAAGGGGCGGGTGCCGCCGTCGGAGACGACGTGCACGCCGAGCTCGCCCTTGGGGGACTCGACGGCCACGTAGGCCTGGCCCGGGGGGACCCGGAAGCCCTCGGTGACGAGCTTGAAGTGGTGGATCAGGGCCTCCATGGAGGTGCCCATGATCTTCTTGATGTGGTCGAGGGAGTTGCCGAGGCCGTCGGGGCCGAGCGCGAGCTGCGCGGGCCAGGCGATCTTCTTGTCGCCGACCATGACGGGCCCGGGCTCCAGGCGGTCCAGGCACTGCTCGACGATCCGCAGCGACTGGTGCATCTCCTCCAGGCGGATGAGGAAGCGGCCGTAGGCGTCGCAGCTGTCGGCGGTGGGGACCTCGAAGTCGTAGGTCTCGTAGCCGCAGTACGGGTCGGTCTTGCGCAGGTCGTGCGGGAGGCCCGCGGAGCGCAGGATGGGTCCGGTGGCGCCGAGGGCCATGCAGCCGGTGAGGTCCAGGTGGCCGACGTCCTGCATGCGGGCCTTGAAGATGGGGTTGCCGGTGGCGAGCTTGTCGTACTCCGGCAGGTTCTTCTTCATGGTGCGCACGAACTCGCGGACGGCGTCGACGGCGCCGGGCGGGAGGTCCTGGGCGAGGCCGCCGGGGCGGATGAAGGCGTGGTTCATGCGCAGGCCGGTGATCAGCTCGTACAGGTCCAGGATCATCTCGCGGTCCCGGAAGCCGTAGATCATGATCGTGGTGGCGCCGAGCTCCATGCCGCCGGTGGCGATGCAGACCAGGTGCGAGGAGAGCCGGTTGAGCTCCATGAGGAGGACCCGGATGACGCTCGCCCGGTCGGGGACCTGGTCGGTGATGCCGAGCAGTTTCTCCACGCCCAGGCAGTACGCCGCCTCGTTGTAGAACGGGGTGAGGTAGTCCATGCGCGTGACGAAGGTGGTGCCCTGCGTCCAGGTCCGGTACTCGAGGTTCTTCTCGATGCCGGTGTGGAGGTAGCCGATGCCGCAGCGGGCCTCGGTGACGGTCTCGCCGTCGATCTCCAGGATGAGCCGGAGCACGCCGTGGGTGGACGGGTGCTGCGGCCCCATGTTCACGACGATGCGCTCGTCGTCGGCCTTGGCGGCGGACCGGACGACCTCGTCCCAGTCGCCGCCGGTGACCGTGTAGACGGTGCCTTCGGTCGTCTCGCGGGGAGACGCGTTGGGGGTGGTCACGAGTACGACCTCCGCTGGTCCGGAGCCGGGATCTGGGCGCCCTTGTACTCGACGGCGATGCCGCCGAGGGGATAGTCCTTGCGCTGCGGGTGGCCCTGCCAGTCGTCCGGCATCATGATCCGGGTGAGGGCGGGGTGGCCGTCGAAGACGATGCCGAAGAAGTCGTACGCCTCGCGCTCGTGCCAGTCGTTCGTCGGGTAGACGGCGACGAGCGAGGGAATGTGCGGGTCGGCGTCCGGGGCGGACACCTCCAGGCGGATCAGCCGGCCGTGGGTGAGCGAGCGCAGGTGGTAGACGGCGTGCAGCTCGCGGCCCTTGTCACCCGGGTAGTGGACGCCGGAGACGCCCGTGCACAGCTCGAAGCGGAGAGCGGGGTCGTCGCGCAGGGTGCGGGCCACGCGGACGAGGTGCTCGCGCTCGATGTGGAAGGTGAGCTCGCCGCGGTCGACGACGGTCTTCTCGATGGCGTTCCCGGGGAGGAGCCCCTGCTCCTCCAGGGCGCCTTCGAGCTCGTCGGCGACCTCGTCGAACCAGCCCCCGTACGGCCGGGACGCGGGCCCGGGGAGCCGGACGGAGCGGACGAGGCCGCCGTAGCCGGAGGTGTCCGCGCCGCTCTGGGCGCCGAACATGCCCCGCTGGACGCGCACCTCCTCACCGTGATCGCCGCGCTGGCCGGGCAGGTTCTGCGCGCTGAGGTCCTTGTCGGGGTTGGGTGTCTCGTCGCTCAACGGAGCAGACCCTTCATCTCAATCGTCGGCAGCGCCTTGAGCGCCGCCTCCTCCGCCTCGCGGGCGGCCTCCGCCGCGTTCACGCCGAGCTTGGAGGTCTGGATCTTCTGGTGGAGCTTGAGGATCGCGTCCATCAGCATCTCCGGGCGGGGCGGACAGCCCGGCAGGTAGATGTCGACCGGCACGATGTGGTCGACGCCCTGCACGATGGCGTAGTTGTTGAACATGCCGCCCGAGGAGGCGCAGACGCCCATGGAGATGACCCACTTCGGGTTCGGCATCTGGTCGTAGACCTGCCGCAGGACGGGCGCCATCTTCTGGCTGACCCGGCCGGCGACGATCATCAGGTCGGCCTGGCGCGGGGAGCCGCGGAAGACCTCCATGCCGAAGCGGGCCAGGTCGTAGCGGCCGGCGCCGGTGGTCATCATCTCGATGGCGCAGCAGGCGAGGCCGAAGGTGGCGGGGAAGACGGACGACTTCCGCACCCAGCCCGCGGCCTGTTCGACCGTCGTCAGCAGAAAACCGCTCGGGAGTTTCTCTTCGAGTCCCATGAGTGTGCCTCTCAGCCCCTCAGTCCCATTCCAGGCCGCCGCGCCGCCACACGTAGGCGTAGGCGACGAAGACGGTGAGCACGAAGAGCAGCATCTCCACGAGCCCGAAAAGCCCCAGGGCGTCGAAGCTGACGGCCCAGGGGTAGAGGAAGACGATCTCGATGTCGAAGACGATGAAGAGCATCGCCGTCAGGTAGTACTTGATCGGGAAGCGACCGCCGCCGGCGGGAGTGGGCGTCGGTTCGATGCCGCACTCGTATGCCTCAAGTTTTGCCCTGTTGTACCGCTTTGGCCCGATCAGCGTGGCCATGACCACGGAGAAGATCGCAAACCCCGCACCCAGGGCACCGAGCACGAGGACGGGCGCGTACGCATTCACGCTCCTCGCTCCTTCCAGTCGTCCTTGACCGTTGGACCGCACCGTCGGCTCTTGAAAGATCGCCCCCATGTGAGGCAGTTCACAAGCCCGACGCCCGCATCTTATGCCTGCGCTTCTGTGATCTGCGACACGGGGTGCAGCAACGGTTTTGTGATCTCCACCACCGGTCGAACGATCATGAAGTCGGATCAGCGGTGATCTTGTCACGCGAAGCGCCCAAGTGACTACCACTCGTGACATCCGGACCGGAAAGAGCAGCTCAGGAGGGGTCTGCCTCTATCAAGAGTTGGGACGTACAAGCAAATTGGTCATGGACACCCGTGGGTGATATGTGAGCCGTCGGTCGCCCGGTCGGGGGGCTGCGCGTACGGAGGTGGACGTGTGCGCGCATTCACGAGACCGCGTGTGACCTGTGTCACGGTGGAGGGTGGCTGGAAACAGAAGGGCTTGGCCATCGGTGTGAAGAGGTGGTAAGCGAGGGGCAATTCGGGCGTTTCATTGAAAACCCGTGATCAACGGCAGTGAGCACCCCTGTCCGGTTTGCCCGTTACGGCGTCAATAAGGGCGCAAGCCAAGCGGATTCGCCCCTTCCGAGCACAACTGTGGCGCAACCCACGTTTCTTGAAGGGAACCGTGAAGCCCTGATAGCGGTTGTACCCATGTCCCACACCGCTCACATACCCAGCCACCGGAAGCCCCGCCGCAGCGCCTCCAAGCTGGCGCTCCGCGCCGGAGTTGCCGGTGGCGTCCTCAGCACCATCGCGGTGGCCGGTGCTGCCGGACCGGCGCATGCCGAGCCGGTGACCGAGACCATCGAGATGCCCACGCTGGGCTCGCTCGGCACCGACCTGGCGAGCGCCGTCTCCGCCTCGGCCGAGGCGTCCCAGCAGGAGGCCCTCGACCAGAGCCTCATGGCCCAGGAGAACGCGGCCCTGCAGAAGGCCGCCCAGGAGGCCAAGAAGGCCAAGGCGGAGGCCGACCGCAAGGCCGCCGCCGAGCGCGCCGAGAAGGCCCGCGCCGAGGCCGAGGCGAAGGCCGAACGCGAGCGCGCCGAGGCCGCCGAGCGTGCCGCCCGCGCCGAGGCCCGCGCCCAGCTCGCCACCACCTCCGCGAGCACCTCGGACGACGACGGTTCCTCGGAGTCGTCCCGGTCCACGACCTCCCGGTCCGACGGCTCCGACAGCGGAACCTCCGCCTCGGAGGAGGAGACCACGCAGGCCCCCGCCTCCGGCTCCGCCGCCGCGATCGTCTCCTTCGCGCGCGCCCAGGTCGGAGACGCCTACGTCTCCGGCGGCACCGGCCCCAACTCCTGGGACTGCTCCGGCCTCGTCCAGGCCGCCTACCGCGCCGCCGGCATCGACCTGCCGCGCATCTCGTACCAGCAGTCGAGCATGGGCACCTCGGTGTCCCTGAGCGACCTGCAGCCGGGCGACATCCTCTACTGGGGCAGCCGCAGCGGCTCGTACCACGTGGCCGTCTACGTCGGCGGCGGCATGTACGTCGGCGCGCAGAACTCCTCCACCGGCGTGGTCGAGCGCTCGCTCGACTGGGACCCGCCGTCGGGCGCCGTGCGGATCCTCTGATCCCACGCCCGTGCCGAAGGGCCGTCACTCCTCGGGGGAGCGACGGCCCTTCGCCGTGTCCGGGGCGGCCCTACGCGGCGCGGAACGCCTCGACGATCCGCGCGTAACTGTCACCGCCGTGCCCGGCCGCCACCGCCTCCCGCATCAGCTCCAGGTGCAGGCCGACGAGGACACCGTGCTCACCAGCGCGGGAGCCGCCGCCGGCCTCGACCTGTGCCTGCATCTCGTGCGCAAGGACCTCGGCGCCACGGTCGCGGGCGCCCTCGCCCAGCGCCTGGTGGTCCCCGCCCCCGGCCGGGCGCCGGGCCCCAGTTCGTGGAGGCCCCGCTGCCCCCGGGCGGGCGGGACCTCCTCGGCCCCGCGCTCCAGTGGGCCCAGGAGCACCTGCGCGAGCCGCTGACCGTCGACGACCTGGCCCGCCGGGCCCACATGAGCCCCCGCACCTTCCACCGCCGCGTCCGCGAGACCCATGGCACCACGCCGCTGCAGTGGCTGCTGCAGCAGCGGGGCGCCCGGGCCCAGATGCTCCTGGAGTCGACCGGCCTGCCGGTGGAACGGGTCGGCGGGCACAGCGGACTGGGCACGGCGGCGAACCTGCGCCGCCACTTCACCCGCGCCCTGGGCCTCTCCCCGACCGCCTACCGGCGTGCGGTCACGCCTTCGGCGCCACCTTCGACAGGCCGTTGATGATCCGGTCCATGGCGTCGCCGCCCGTCGGGTCGGTGAGGTTCGCCAGCATCTTCAGGGTGAACTTCATCAGGACCGGGTGGGTCAGACCGCGCTGCGCCGCGATCTTCATGACCTTCGGGTTGCCGATGAGCTTCACGAACGCGCGGCCCAGCGTGTAGTAGCCGCCGTAGGTGTCCTTCAGGATGCGCGGGTAGTTCCGCAGCGCCAGCTCGCGCTGCTCCGGGGTGGCGCGGGCGTGCGCCTGGACGATGACGTCGGCGGCGATCTGCCCGGACTCCATCGCGTAGGCGATGCCCTCGCCGTTGAACGGGTTGACCAGGCCGCCCGCGTCACCCACCAGCAGCAGACCCTTGGTGTAGTGCGGCTGCCGGTTGAAGGCCATCGGCAGGGCCGCGCCGCGGATCGGCGTCGTCATGTTCTCCGGGGTGAAGCCCCAGTCCTCCGGCATCGAGGCGCACCAGGCCTTCAGCACCTCGCGCCAGTCCAGCTCGCGGAACGCGGAGGAGGAGTCCAGGATGCCGAGGCCCACGTTGGAGGTGCCGTCGCCCATGCCGAAGATCCAGCCGTAGCCGGGCAGCAGCCGGTCCTGCGGGCCGCGCCGGTCCCACAGCTCCAGCCAGGACTCCAGGTAGTCGTCCTGGTGGCGGGGGGTCGTGAAGTACGTCCGCACGGCCACGCCCATCGGCCGGTCCTCGCGCCGGTGCAGCCCCATCGCCAGGGAGAGCCGGGTGGAGTTGCCGTCGGCGGCGACGACCAGCGGGGCGTGGAAGGTGACCTCGCGCTTCTCCTCGCCGAGCTTGGCCCGGACCCCGGTGATCCGGCCCGTACGGTCGTCGGTCACGGGCCCCTGCACGTTGCAGCGCTCGTACAGCCGGGCCCCGGCCTTCTGCGCCTGACGGGCCAGCATCTCGTCGAAGTCGTCCCGCTTGCGGACCAGTCCGTAGTCCGGGTACGAGGCGAGGTCCGGCCAGTCCAGCTGGAGCCGTACGCCTCCGCCGATGATCCGCAGGCCCTTGTTCCGCAGCCAGCCGGCCTCTTCGGAGATGTCGATGCCCATGGCGACGAGCTGCTTGGTGGCACGCGGGGTGAGGCCGTCGCCGCACACCTTCTCGCGGGGGAAGGCCGTCTTCTCCAGGAGCAGGACGTCGAGCCCGGCCTTCGCGAGGTAGTACGCGGTGGTGGAGCCGGCCGGGCCCGCCCCGACGACGATGACGTCTGCGCTGTGCTCGGAGAGGGGCTTCTCGGTCACGGCGGAGTCTCCCAGGGTTCGGCGATGAGGATGTGTCGCAGTCTATGGGGACCCGTCCCGGCGGCACCGGAGGGTTCCGGTCAGTGCCGGTCCGCCGCCCCGGGGAACCACTCCGCCGACGTCCAGTGGTACGGGTCGAAGCCCTCGGGGAGCCGGCCGCACGGCGCGTACACGCTCACGGCGTACGTCCCCGTCGGCTCCCACCAGCCGACGTCCACCTTCTCGCCCGAGTCCGGGTGCTCGAAGCGGAACCCCCGGTCGTCGCCGCTCTCCGAGACCCGCGTCCAGCCGGCCGCCGTGAGCCGCCGGCGGGTGCGTTCCTGGGCATCGGCGGCCGTTTTCTCCGGGACGCCCGTCACCCGCCAGGACAGTTCGAAGCTCCGGACGTCGGGGCGGCCCTGGTCGATGTGGGCGAGGGAACGCAGGCCACGGTAGTAACACGTGCCGGTCTCCACCCCGTTGTGCACGGGCCCTGTGCCGGGCGGCAGCCGCGCCTCCTCCAGGACGCGCCCGGCCTCGGCCTTGAGCCGGGCCGCGGAGGCCTCCGGGTCGGCGGCGGGGTAGGGCGCCCCGAACCACACGGCGAGCCCGCCCACGGCGAGGCCCGCGGCGACGAGGCCGGTGAGAGCGCGCCGGAGGCCGCGGGGCAGCCGGGGCAGAGCGGGCCGGCGGGGGAAGGGACGGGACGGGAGCAGCGGTCTCATGGGCCGATCCTCGGCCGCCGGAGCCCCGCGCCGCATGGGCGCGGGTACTCAGGCCCGTACGCGGCGCGGGGGTCGCACCGTGCCCGCGGCGGTGCTACGCCGCGGCGGGCTTGAAGCCCCGGTGCAGGGCGACGATGCCGCCCGTGAGGTTCCGCCAGGCCACCTTCGACCAGCCGGCCTTCTGCAGGAGGGAGGCGAGGGCCGGCTGGTCCGGCCAGGACTGGATGGACTCGGCGAGGTACACGTAGGCGTCGGGGTTGGAGGAGACCGCGCGGGCCACCGGCGGCAGGGCGCGCATCAGGTACTCCTCGTACACCGTGCGGAAGGGCGCCCAGGTGGGGTGGGAGAACTCGCAGATGACGACCCGGCCGCCGGGCTTCGTCACCCGGTACAGCTCACTCAGCGCCCGCTCGGTGTCCTGGATGTTGCGCAGGCCGAAGGAGATGGTGACCGCGTCGAAGACGTCGTCGCGGAACGGCAGCTTCATGCCGTCGCCCGCCGTGAAGGGCATCCAGGGGTGGCGCTCCTTGCCGACCCGGAGCATTCCGAGGGAGAAGTCGCAGGGCACGACGTACGCCCCCGCCTGCACGAAGGGCTGGGAGGAGGTGGCCGTGCCGGCGGCCAGGTCGAGGACCTTCTGCGCCGGGCGGGCGTCGACCGCCTTCGCGACCTCCTTGCGCCAGCGGCGGTCCTGGCCGAGCGAGAGGACGTCGTTGGTCAGGTCGTAGTTCGCCGCCACGTCGTCGAACATCGAGGCGACTTCGTGCGGCTGCTTGTCCAGGGATGCGCGGGTCACGCCTCCCATTGTGGCAGCCGCCCTCCCCCGTGCCCGGGACCGCCCCCGCCGCGTCCCTACCGGCGGCGGAAGACCAGGCGGCCGTCGATGACCGTGGCCACGCAGGTGCCGGCACCCCGGCGTACGAGGGCCGCCGTGTCAGGGACGTCGAAGACGGCGAACCGCGCGACGCCACCGGCCACGAGCCGGGGCAGCAGGACGAGCGGCACCGGGGAGAGCGACGGAGGGCCCGGCAGGGCCTGGGGGCGGTGGCCGGCGGCGAGCCCCGCCCGGCGCACCGCGTCGAGCACGGCCCGGTCGCGCAGCTCGCCGGCCACGGCCACCGTCCCGTGCGCGAGGAGCCGCTGCACCCCGCGCCGCGCCGAGGCGCCCCGCCGTGCGGGGTCGGCGCGGAAGACGGCCCGCGCCCGCTCTCCGGTGAGCGGTTCGGTGCCGAGGGTCGCGGCCTCCCGGGGATCCGGGTGGTAGGTCTGCTCCAGCAGTTCGGGCCCGTACGGGTTGAGCAGGCCGGGTGTGAGGATGCCCGGCCACCGGCGCGTGCGCGCCCGGGGGTGGGCGGCGGCCAGCTCCTCGTACGGGCCGACGGCGGCGACGCGCGCGCCGTCGACCAGGACGGCGGCCCCGGGCGTCGCCTCGGCGACGTGGATCGTCAGCACCGGCGTTCAGCGGGCGTCGAGCAGCTTCAGCTCGGGGTGTGCCGTGCCGCCCTCGATCGCGGTGGAGGAGATGTGGGAGACGACGCGGTCGTCGACCGGGTCGTTCGCCGGGTCGTCGTGGACGACGAGGTGCTCGTACGTGGTGGCGCGCTGCGCCGGGACGCGGCCGGCCTTGCGGATGAGGTCGATGATCTCCAGGCGGTTGGAGCGGTGCTTGGCACCGGCGGAGGAGACCACGTTCTCCTCCAGCATGATCGAGCCGAGGTCGTCGGCGCCGTAGTGCAGGGAGAGCTGGCCGACCTCCTTGCCGGTGGTCAGCCACGAGCCCTGGATGTGGGCCACGTTGTCGAGGAAGAGGCGGGCGATCGCGATCATCCGCAGGTACTCGAAGAGGGTGGCCTGGGTGCGGCCCTTCAGGTGGTTGTTCTCGGGCTGGTACGTGTAGGGGATGAAGGCGCGGAAGCCGCCCGTCCGGTCCTGCACGTCGCGGATCATCCGCAGGTGCTCGATCCGCTCGGCGTTGGTCTCGCCGGTGCCCATGAGCATGGTGGAGGTGGACTCGACGCCCAGCTTGTGGGCGATCTCCATGATCTCCAGCCAGCGCTCGCCGCTCTCCTTGAGGGGGGCGATGGCCTTGCGCGGGCGCTCGGGCAGCAGCTCGGCGCCGGCACCGGCGAAGGAGTCCAGGCCGGCGGCGTGGATGCGGGTGATGGCCTCCTCGACGGAGACACCGGAGATGCGGGCCATGTGCTCGACCTCGGAGGCGCCGAGGGAGTGGATGACCAGCTGCGGGAAGTCCTTCTTGATGGCGGCGAAGTGCTTCTCGTAGTACTCGACGCCGTAGTCCGGGTGGTGGCCGCCCTGGAACATGATCTGCGTGCCGCCGAGCTCGACGGTCTCCGCGCAGCGGCGCAGGATGTCGTCGAGGTCGCGGGTCCAGCCCTTGGCCGTGTCCTTCGGCGGGGCGTAGAAGGCGCAGAACTTGCAGGCCGTCACACAGACGTTGGTGTAGTTGATGTTCCGCTCGATGATGTACGTCGCGATGTGCTCGGTCCCGGCGTAGCGGCGGCGGCGCGCGGCGTCGGCGGCGGCGCCGAGGGCGTGCAGGGGCGCCGAGCGGTACAGGTCGAGCGCCTCCTCGGGGGTGATCCGGCCACCCGCGGCGGCGCGGTCGAGAACAGACTGGAGTTCGGCCTTCTCGGTCACCGGGCGTGTCCCTTTCGGAGGCGTATCGACGGACCAAGCCAGCCTACGCCAGCGGTCCGCACGCCCTCGGGCGGGTGGCGCGGCGGGCCGGGGCGCGGGGGGCGCGGTGCGGTCCGGCGGCCGGGAGAGAAAACGAATTGCCGGTGAACGGACAATTGACGGGGCGGGGCGGCGGGGCCGCCGGCCCGATGATTCCCCGACCCGTTCCCGGACCGTTCCCGGATCTCTCCGGGCCGGCCCGGAGGGACATCCCGGAGGGCGTCCGGCGACATCGGGGGAACATCCGGACAGACCCTTCGGGGCCGCCCCGGGGATTCTCCCGACCCGCCCCGGGAATCGAGCGGAAGAATCGATTCCTCTTCCCCTCCGGCGGAGCCGATTCTCCGCGCGCCGGGGAAATGCGCCGCATTCCGTCCCGGCGCATTTCCGGACGCGTTCAGACCGCCCGGCGGCCCGCCGGTGCCAGCAGGTCGATCGGCACGTCGGCCGGGAACCCGGTCGTGGGACCCGTCCGGCGGGCGAACTCCCGCACCCCCGCGAGCTGCTCGGCGCCGAAACGGAAGTCGAGCGTCCGGAAGTAGCGCTCCAGCAGGCCCGCGTCGAACGCCTCCCAGCGCGCGGCCTGCTCGGCCACCTTGGTGACCTCTTCGAGGGAGAGGTCACGGGAGGCCAGGAAGGCCTGGTGCACCTCGTGGACGGTCTCCGGCTCGCGCGCCAGGTAGTCCTTGCGCGCCGCCCAGACGGCGAAGACGAAGGGCAGCCCCGTCCACTCCTTCCACATCAGCCCCAGGTCGTGCACCTGGAGCCCGAGCCGGGGCGCCTCGTGGAGGGAGGCCCGCAGGGCCGCGTCACCGATGAGGACGGCGGCCTCGGCCTCCTGCATCATCAGGCCGAGGTCCGGCGGGCAGGTGTAGTAGTCGGGCCGGACCCCGTACCGCTCGGCGAGCAGCAGTTGCGCCAGGCGCACGGAGGTGCGGGAGGTGGAACCGAGGGCCACACGCGCGCCGTCCAGCTCCGCCAGGGGGCGCTGGGAGACGATCACGCAGGACATGACGGGCCCGTCGCAGCCGACGGCGATGTCCGGCAGGGCGACCAGGTCGCCGGCGTTGCGGAGGTATTCGACGAGGGTGATCGGGCCGATGTCGAGGTCGCCCGCGACGAGCCGCTCGCTGAGCTTCTCCGGGGTGTCCTTGGTGAGCTCGAGGTCGAGGAGCGTTCCGGTTCTGGCGAGCCCCCAGTAGAGGGGAAGGCAGTTCAGGAACTGGATGTGTCCGACGCGGGGCCGGCTGCGCTGGTGGTCGTCGGTTGCATTGTCCACATCGCGAGGCTAGACCCGTCTCGCACGGTGGACACCTTCGGGGGGCGGCGCCTGCCGGCGGGGCGGCACGCGCGTCAGCGCCGGAGAGCGGTTCAAACATGCGAGTGACGTGATCTTTCCCTCTACCGCGACAAGCGCCCTGCGTGCTAGGCTCGACGCAAGTTGCAGTTTGGTTTCCCTTGCAGTACAAAGCCTGCGGAGCATGTAACCCGCAGGCTTTTGTAGTTTTCAGACTTGTTTGCAGGTTCTGGAGCAGGGCAACCCTTTGGCCCAAGGAGGGCTTATGGCTACCGGAACCGTCAAGTGGTTCAACGCTGAAAAGGGCTTCGGCTTCATCGCCCAGGACGGCGGCGGCCCGGATGTCTTCGTCCACTACTCCGCGATCAACGCGAACGGCTTCCGTTCGCTCGAGGAGAACCAGCTCGTGACCTTCGACGTCACGCAGGGCCCGAAGGGCCCGCAGGCGGAGAACGTCACCCCGGCCTAAGGTGCCCGGGTCGGCGACAGCGCACGACTAGAGCAGTACCCAAGGAGCCCCGCTCCGTGTCTCGCGGCACGAGCGGGGCTCCTGCCCTTTTCCGGGCCGGGCCGTGCGCCGGGGCACGCCCGCCGGCGGTCAGCAGTTCGGGATCACGGCCCCGTTGTTGTCGCGGGCCTCGTCGTTGCCCCAGCGGGACAGGTAGTACGCCGAGACGTACGCCCCGTAGCCGTTCTTCCCCGCGTACACGGTGTCCAGGTCGGTCCTGAGCCACCAGTGGTTGTAGTTGCCGGACGCGTCCCGGATCTCCTGGCCCCACACCTTGCAGTAGACGTAGTTCGTGCCCGCGTACAGCAGGCCCTGCGCGTCGTTCGTGTTCGCCTGCGCGTAGCCCGTGGCGTTGGCGAAGGTGTCCACCCAGAACTTGCCGCCCCCGCCGGAGCAGCCGTTGTCGCTGGTCAGGTGCTTGGAGCCGTACGAGCCGGGGTACGGCGCGAGGGAGGCGCCGTTGATCACGATGGTCTGGCCGACCCCGTTGTAGAGCTGCTCGTAGTGGATGTGGGCGCCGGAGCTGTTGCCCGTGGAGCCCGTGGTGCCGATCTGCTGGCCCTGGGAGACGGCGGCGCCGTGGGCGACCGAGTAGGCGTTGAGGTGGAAGTAGTACGTCTTCCAGCCACCGCCGTGGTCGACCACGATGTAGTTCCCGGCGCCGGACGGCTGCGAGTACCGGTAGGCGGTGCCGGAGGCCGAGGCGAGGACCGGCGTGCCGGCCGTCGTACCGCCGTCGGAGCGGACGAAGTCGAGGGCCTGGCGGACCTCGGCCGAGTGATGGCTGTACGTCCATTTCTGGCCGCAGGGGAACGGGGCCTTGAAGAGGGGCGCCGCGTGCGCGGGACTGCTGAGGGTGAGGGCGGTGAGGAGGCCCGCGACCAGCGCGAGCAGACTGCCGAAGAGGGAGATCCGTACCGTACGCAGGGAACGCATGCGTCCTCCGGGGGAGACGGTGCAGGGGTGTCGACGCGCGTGGGACGAGAACGAACGACCACAGGGTGCCGGAAGACCGCGACGCGCAGTAGACCGCGTGCGGCACATACGGGACGGCCGGATGACGTACGCCGGACACATGGTCCGGGCACCGGTTCGGGCGAGAGGTCCGCGGGTCCGACCTGCCGCCGCCCGCCTCGGGTGCGACGGTGGAACCCCCCGGGCCGCCCGGGCGGGTCGCCGAGAGGAGCTCCCATGAACACCGCCGGTCTGCTGCTGGACTCGTTCGGACGGGTCAGGGAGGCCGTCCACGAGGCCGTGGAGGGCCTCACGGACGAGGAGCTCGCCGTACGGATCGACCCCCGGGCGAACTCGATCGCCTGGCTCGTCTGGCACCTCACCCGCATCCAGGACGACCACCTCGCGGGGGCCTTCGGCACCGGGCAGCTGTGGGACACGGACGGCTGGCGCGACCGGTTCGGCCTGCCCTTCCCGAAGGGGGAGACCGGATACGGCCACACCAGCGCCCAGGTCGCGAAGGTGCGCGCCCCCGCCGAGCTGCTGCTCGGCTACCACGACGCCGTGCACGCCCGTACGGAGGAACTGCTGCGCCCGGTGAAGAACACCGACCTGGACCGCGTCGTCGACACCGCCTGGGACCCGCCGGTGACCCTCGGCGTGCGCCTGGTCTCGGTGCTCGCCGAGGACCTTCAGCACGCGGGGCAGGCGGGGTACGTGCGGGGCGTGGTGGAGCGGGGCGGCATGGCCTGAACCGACCGCGTGGTCCGGCCCGAACTGAGCGGCCCGCCACGGCCGTTCCTCCTCCGGAACCGGTTCCGGTACAACCCCCCGCCCCCGCCAGGAGTCGAACAGGTGTGGCCACAGCCACGCCTGATTCCTTTGGGGGGATTCACACCGTGCAGCACCTTTCTTCCGCCCGTCGGCTCACCGCCGCCGTCACCGCCGTCCTGGCCGTCACGACGGGCGCCCTGGTCGGGAGCCCCGGCGCGATGGCCGCCCCGCAGGCCCCGGCCTCCCTCTCCGCCGCACCCACCGCCACGGCCGACGCGCCGCTCGCCGCCGTCCCGGCCGCCGCGTACCTCATCAGCGCGGGCCCCAGCGGCTTCCTGACCCGCACCCCCACCGTCAACGGCACCGAGCACCGCTGGACCTCGTACGCCGACGGCGCGACGCAGCTCCTGCCGGCACGCGGCGTCGAGTACTTCGGCAGCGAGATGGCCGATCTCGTCGTCCGCCGCAACGAGACCCAGTCCACCTACTGGTTCCAGAACATGGCCGGGGACTCCGGCGGCATCTCGACGGGCCTCTCCTACGGCGACCCGCGCCACCGCCCCTACGGCATCGTCGGCCGCAAGCTCGTCATGGGCTACATCAACGACCAGGACGTCCTGGACGTGGTCGTGCTCATGCAGCACCCGAACGCCTCGTCCTCCACCTCCGTGCGGGTGACCGAGATCCCCGGCAACGCGCGCGTGACCCGGGTGACCGGCACCTCCGTCCCGGACCTGGCGCTCGTCACGTACCGGATCGACTCCCAGTACCACCTGGCCGCCCTGAACCTCACCACCGGCAAGTTCGTCGAGCGGCGCACGGCGACGCCCGGACAGACCGTCCCGTCCGCCTCCCTCACCGCCGGCCACTGGGCGTGGACCGAGCGGTCCACCGACGGCACCCTCCAGCTCGCCACCTCCCCGCGCGGGCCGGAGCAGCCCGCCGTCACCACCCCGCTGGGCCAGGGCACCGACGCCCAGAGCACCCACCTCACCGGCGACTGGACCCTCACCTCCCAGACCGGCGGCGGCACCGCTCTCACCCCCTCGCCGCTCCACGCGCTCACCGCCCGCCACGTCACGTCCGGCGAGACGGTCAGGCTCCTGGACCACGTCCGCAGCACCGCCCTCCACCCCGACGGCTCCCTCCTCGTCCGGGGCGGCACCACCGACCGGGGCGAGGGCTTCTACCGGATCGCCACCGGTGAGGACGGCAGGCCCACCGCCACCCTGATCGTCGGCATCGGCGTGCCGACCGCCGTCGGGCTCGCCGCCCACACCGTCCCGCCCGTCGTCGACCTCGACCAGAACGGCCCCGTCCCGCTGAGCTGGACCCTCACCCGGTCCAACGCGGCCACGACCATCACCCTGCGCCACGTCCGCACCGGCAAGACCACGCAGACGTCCGGCGAGCGCATGGACCACTTCCGGCTGGACTGGCCGGGCACCCTCGGCATCGACATCGCCCCCAACGGCGACTACGTCTGGGAGGTCGTCGCCAAGCCCCTCAACGGCATCGGACCGGACCTGCGGAAGACCGGCACCTTCAAGGTCGTCCGCAAGGCCGCCCTCCACGACTACGACGACAACGGCACCCCCGACCTGCTGGCCCTCGACGCCTCCGGCCGCCTGTGGAAGGACGAGGTCCGCACCGACTGGAGCAACACCTACTGGTCGACCGGCCGCAAGCTCGCCGGCACCGGCTGGGGCATCTACAACCGGATCGAGAACGTCGGCAACATCGGCGGCGCCTCCGCCGCCGACCTCGTCGCCCGTGACGCCTCCGGCGTCCTCTGGCTCTACCTGGGCAAGGGCGACGGCACCTTCGCCTCCCGCGTACGGCTCGGCGCCGGCTGGAACGCGTACGACAAGCTCACCGGCGGCAGCGACCTGAACTCCGACGGCAAGGCCGACATGCTCGCCACCGACACCACCGGCGGCCTGTGGCTCTACAAGGGCACCGGGAGCTGGTCCGCGCCCTTCGCCCCGCGCGTCCGCATCGGCACCGGCTTCGGCATCTACAACCAGCTCACCGCCACCGGCGACCTCGGCGGCACCGTCTCCGGCGACCTCCTCGCCCGCGACACCTCCGGCGTCCTCTGGTTCTACCCGGGCAACGGCAACGGCGGTTTCGCGCCCCGCGTCCGCCTGGGCGCCGGCTGGGGCGCGTTCACCCACCTCGTCGGCCTGGGCGACGCCAACCGCGACGGCCGCAATGACCTCTACGCGTACGGCCCCGGCGGCTCCTACGTCTACCCCGGCACCGGCAACGCCACGGCCCCCTTCGGCCCGCGCGTGACCAGCACCATCCACCCGGCGACGACGACCCCGTTCAACCCGGTCGTCTGACCCCCCTCCCGGGAGCCTCAGGCACCCGGCGAAGGAGGCACGGCCAAGTTCCGACCGGTGAGCGGCACGGTCGCCCAGACCGTCTTGCCGACACACCGGTCCTTCATGCCCCACGCGCTCGCGAGGGCGGCCACGAGCAGCAGCCCGTAGCCGCCCTCGCCGGGCTCCGGGTCCGTACGCGGTAAGGGCAGGCGCTCGCCCCGGGCATCCGACAGCTCCACCCGGACCTGGTGCTCCTCCCGCTCCATCCGCACCTCGAAATCCCGGCCGCGCACCCGCCCGTGAAGGGCGGCGTTGGCGGCCAGCTCGGCGACGACCAGCTCGACCGCCTCGGCGGCCGGGCCGGTCACGCCCCAGTCGTGGAGCTGCTGCACGGCGAGCAGACGGGCCAGCCGCGCACCCCGGCGCGTGGCCGACAGACGGAGCGCGAACACGGGCGTGAACTCACTGGTTGGAGTGGTGGTTTCCGACTTCATGCCCCCGAGCCTGCTGGCCCGGCCGTACGCTGACCAGCAGCGACGCGACGACGCTGGGTAACTGTACGGGTACGCCAAGAAGGCGGTACGGATGTCGGGCAACGAGGAGGAGCGGCCGGAACGGCCCTCCGAAGTGGACGGTACGGCGCACCTGTTCAGTGCGCTCGGGAAAATCATCAAGGTGCTCCGCAAGAACGCGGGCATGAGCCAGGCGGAACTGGCGGACGCCACGCACTGCAGTGAGGACCTGGTCTCCGCGATCGAACGGGGCGTACGGACCCCGCAACCGGACTTCCTGATCCGCGCGGATCCCGCGCTGGACGCGGACGGGGTGCTGGTGGCGGCGGTGACGGACGTGCGGGCGGCGCTGGCGCGGGCGAGGGTGCGGCATCCGGGTTGGTTCCGGGACTTCGCCGATGCGGAGTCCAAGGCCGTGGCGAGTCACTATTACGAGGTGCAGGCTGTGCCGGGCGTCTTGCAGACGCCTGCCTATGCCCGTTCCCTCTTCGAGCATCGCCGCCCCATGCTGGACGAGGCCACTGTGGACCAGCGTGTGGCCGACCGGATGTCGCGTCAACTGATCTTCGACCGGTGGCCGGTCCCGACCATCAGCTTCGTACTCGAAGCGGCCGTCCTGCTGCGGCCCTTCGGCGGCAGGGAAGTCCACCGGGAACAGCTTCGACGCATCCTGGATGTGGCCCAAAGACGCACCGTGGAGCTGCAGATTCTCCCTCAGGACCGCGAGGAACATCCTTACCTCGACGGCGCTTTCACTCTCCTCACTCCCAAGGGAGGTCGCGAAGTCGCTTACACAGAGATCTACGGGCACGCGCGACTGATCACCGACCCGGACGAGGTCCGCATGTTCTCCGAGCGATATGGGATCCTGCGGTCGCAGGCACTCACCAAGCGGGAGTCCCTGGTATGGATCGAGAAACTGCTGGGAGAACGATGATCACCGCGGATCTGGCTTGGTTCAAGAGCAGCTACAGCAGCAGCGAAGGCGGCAACTGCATCGAGGTCGCCTACGACTGGCGCAAGTCCAGCTACAGCGGCGGTGAAGGTGGCGAGTGCGTCGAGGTCGCCGCTCACCCCTCCCTCGTGCACGTGCGGGACTCGAAGAACCCCGAGGGGCCCCAGCTCGCCGTCTCGCCCGCCTCCTGGTCCGCGTTCCTGGCCGTAGCATCCGGGGTGTGACCTCCAAGAACTTCGTTCTCTTCGATGTCGACGGCACGCTGATGGACGCCGTCGAGAACCAGCGGCGCGTCTGGCACGCCTGGGCCGCGCGTCATGGGCTGGAGGGGGACGAGGTGTACGCGGTGGCGCTGCGGACGCGGCCGGTGGAGACGTTCGCCGCCGTGGCACCGGGGGCGGACCCGGAGGAGTGTCTCGCTCTGTTGCACGCGCTGGAGGACGAGGACGTACGGACGGGTTCGTACGGGGCTTTCGACGGGGCCGCCGCGTTGCTGCGGGCGCTGCCGGCGGACCGGTGGGCGCTGGTGACGTCGAATTACGAGCACCGGGTACGGGGCCGGTTCGAGCGGACGGGGCTGCCGCTGCCGGGGCTGATCATCGACGCGGCCTCGGTGGCGGAGGGAAAGCCGTCGCCGGTTCCGTACCTGACCGCCGCCGAGAAGCTGGGCGCGGATCCGGCGGACTGTCTGGTGATCGAGGACGCTCCGTCGGGGGTGCGCTCGGGGCTCGACGCGGGGATGACGGTGTGGACGGTCAACACCCCGGTCCCGCACCCGGACGCCCATCGCCACTTCCCGTCCCTGGCGGAGGCGGCCCCGCACATCCTGGCGCTGGTCGGGCAACCGTAGGCCCCGGGGCGGAACGGCTTCGCGGGCTTCTGGCGCGGCCGCCCTCTCTCCGAGAGTCGCGCCTTCCACCGCCGCGTCAAGGGCGCCTTCGGCGTCGCTGCGCGATGGGCTGCGCCCACCCTTGACCCGTCGGCTCCAGGCGCGTGAACACTCTCGGAGGGCGG
>NZ_JBEORS010000034.1:0-43091 GCF_040302405.1 Streptomyces sp. NPDC126503 | reverse complement strand
CGCAGCGAAGACACCGCCGATCAGCACGAACGCGAGGACGAGGGCGATGTTCCAGAGCAGGTCGCCCATCAGCGGGCCGCCTCGTCTGTGGTGGGATTGCCCGGACGCGGACCGGCCGGACGGGCGCCGCCCGGACGGGGGGTCTGCTGGCCGGGGCGCGGCGCCTGCTGGCCCGGACGCGCCGACGACTGGCCCGGACGGGCACCGGCCGGACGCGGGCCGGGGGCGGCACCGCCGGGGCGCTGACCGGCGGCGGGGGCCGCCGGAGGCGCGGAGAACTCCGGGTTGGTCGGAGCCGGGGCGGCGGGCGCCGGCTTGGGCGCTGCCGCGGGCTTCGGACCCGGGGTGGGACGCGGGCCCGGAGCGGGCGCCGCGGAGGGCTTCTCGGCCGCCGCGGGCTTGGGCGCCGGAGTGGGCGCGCCAGGCTTCGGGGCGGCGGGACGTGCCGCCTGCGCCGGGGACGGCGCGGGGTTCGCCTGCGCCGGCTTCGGCGCGGCAGGGGTGGGCGCCGCCTTGCGGGGCGCGCCGGGCTTGGCAGCGGTCTTGCCGGCGTTGCCGCCGGGACCCTGCAAAGCGTCAGTCAGCTTGCGCACGACCGGCGCCTCGATCGTCGAGGACGCCGAACGGACGAATTCACCGAGTTCTTGGAGCTTGGCCATGACGACCTTGCTCTCCACACCGAACTCCTTGGCGAGTTCGTATACCCGGACCTTAGCCACATCGCTCCTTTGAGGTCCGGTTACCGCCGGACCGTCGCTACTTCATGGGCGTACTCATCGCGTACTCATCGAGTGCTCATCGCAATCTCGACCTACTTCCAACTCGCGAGGTACCTGACCGCACGGTGTTCCGTGCCGTACTTCTTGTTCACTGCTGTGCCGCCTGCTCGACGTGGTGGCGGAGGGCCGCGGTGTCGAGCGGTCCCTGGACCCGGAAGGCCCGTGGGAACGCCCGGCGGCGGACCGCCAGGTCGAGACAGACCGAGGCGGGGTGCAGGTACGCACCCCGGCCGGGCAGCGTACCGCGATGATCGGGAACGCACTCGTCCTTATTCATCACGATCCGCAGCAGTTCGCTTTTGGCCGCTCGCTCCCGGCATCCCACACAGGTTCGCTCAGGGCATACGCGGGCATGCGTCCGGCCAGACACTAGTAAGTCTACCTCCCCGTAGCGACCTCACCCGTGCGGGGCAAAAATCGAACAGCTGTTGGCCAAAAAACTTCTCGGCGCGGGCTCAGTCCCGCGGCTCGGCGGGCTCGGTGTCGGGCCGGATGTCGATCCGCCAGCCTGTGAGGCGGGCGGCGAGCCGGGCGTTCTGCCCCTCCTTGCCGATCGCCAGGGAGAGCTGATAGTCCGGCACGGTCACCCGGGCGGAGCGGGCCGCCATGTCGACGACCTCGACCCGGGAGACCCGGGCCGGGGACAGCGCGTTCGCCACCATCTCGGCCGGGTCGTCCGACCAGTCGACGATGTCGATCTTCTCGCCGAGCAGCTCCGCCATCACGTTGCGGACGCGGCTGCCCATCGGGCCGATGCAGGCGCCCTTGGCGTTCAGGCCCGATCGGGTGGACCGGACGGCGATCTTGGTGCGGTGACCGGCCTCACGGGCGATGGCGGAGATCTCGACGGACCCGTCGGCGATCTCCGGCACCTCCAGGGCGAACAGCTTCTTCACCAGATTGGGGTGGGTGCGCGAGAGGGTGACGGACGGACCGCGCACACCCTTCGCCACCCGGACGACGTACGTCCGCAGCCGCAGACCGTGCGTGTACTCCTCGCCCGGCACCTGCTCCTGCACCGGAAGGATGGCCTCCAGCTTGTCGTCCAGCCTGACGAGGACGTTCTTCGGGTCCTTGCCCTGCTGTACGACACCGGCGACGACATCGCCTTCGCGGCGCGCGTACTCGCCGAAGGTCACGTCGTTCTCGGCGTCCCTCAGCCGCTGCTGGATCACCTGGCGGGCGGTGCTCGCCGCGATCCGGCCGAAGTCCGACGGGGTGTCGTCGAACTCCTTCGGCTCCTGCCCCTCCTCCAGGTCGGCGGGGTCTTCCTTCGCCCACACCGTCACGTGGCCCGTGTGGCGGTCCAGCTCCACGCGCGCGTGACGGCGTGCGGACGGGGTGCGGTGGTAGGCGATGAGGAGGGCCGACTCGATCGCCTCGACCAGCAGATCGAAGGAGATCTCCTTCTCGGTCGCCAAGCCCTTCAGGAGCTTCACGTCGATGTCCACGGCTACGCCTCCTCTTCCTTCTTGTCCTTGCGGTTGAACTCGATCTCGACACGCGCCTTGGTGATCTCGGGGAAGCCGATCCGCCGGGCGGTGGCCTTGCGGCCCTTCACGCCCGGCACCTCCAGGTCGAGGCCGTCCTCGTCCACGGCGAGGATCCTGGCCACCAGGTCCCCGCCCTCGGAGAGCTGCAGACGCACCAGCCGGCCGGTGGCCCGGACGTAGTGGCGGTGCTCGGTGAGGGGGCGGTCGGCGCCGGGGGAGCTGACTTCGAGGACGTACTCGCCCTCGCCCATCGCGTCGCTCTCGTCGAGCTTCTCGGAGATCGCGCGGCTCAGCTCGGCGCAGGCGTCCAGTTCGACGCCCTCGTCGGAGTCGACGACGACCCTCAGCAGTCCGCGGCGGCCGGCCCGGGACACCTCGATCTCCTCCAGATCCAGGGCCTTCGCGTGGACGAGCGGCTCAATGAGTCCGCGCAGCCTGTCGCTCTGGGTGGTGCTCATCCGGGTGACTCCTCGGCCGCGTGTGCTGTTGTGGGTTCGTCGCGTGTCAGATCAAAGGGTATCCGGTCCGCGAGGGTGTTGCCGTCCACCGGCCCGGGGGCCGCGGGTACGCTCGCCTGCGGTGATCTGACGATCTTTCGAACTGAACGGAGAGAGCGTGACGACGACGGGCAGGCGCGCGCTCCTGGCGGCGGGCGCGGCGACCGGGGCCGCGGCGCTCCTCGCGGGCTGCACCTCCGGGGACGGCGGCGCGCGGCGGCCGGGCGCCGAACGGGCGCGGGCCGAACGGGTGGCGCGCGCCGAGGCGGCGCTGCGGAAGCGGTCCGTGACGACCGCGCGGACCCTGGTGGAACGTTACGACGCCACCCTCGCCGCCCATCCCCCGCTCGCCGCCCGGCTGGGCCCGCTGCGCGCGTCCGCCGCCGCGCACGTGAAGGCGCTCGGCGAGGGCGGCACCGGCGCCCGGCCCGCCACCGCATCCCCCACCGCCTCACCGACGGCCCCCGCGACGGCCGCGCCCGTCTTGGTGCCGGCCGACCCGGCGGCGGCGCTGGGTGAGCTGGCGGCCGCCGCCCGCAGGTCCGCGGACGCCCACACGGCGGCCCTGCTCACCGCCCCGCCCGAGTACGCCCGGCTGCTCGCCTCCGTGGCCGCCGCCGGCGCCGCCCACGCCTTCCTGCTGGCCGAAGGAGCCCGCCCGTGAGCGCCCTCGACGCGGCCCAGGCCGCCCTGGCGGCCGAGCACGCGGCGGTGTACGGGTACGGCGTCGTCGGCGGCCGGATCGCGCCCGACCGCAAGGCGGAGGCCACCGCCGCCTTCGAGGCCCACCGGGCCCGGCGTGACGCGCTGCGGCGGACCGTGCGGGACCTCGGCGGCTCGCCGGTCGCGGCCGCGGCCGCCTACCGGCTGCCGTTCGCGGTGGACGATCCGGCGGGCGCGGTGCGGCTGGCCGCCGACCTGGAGGACCGGGTGGCCGGCGTCTACTCCGATCTCGTCCGGGCGGCCGAGGGCCCGCTGCGGGCCGAGGCCGCCGCCTCGCTGCGGGAGGCGGCGGTACGCGCCGTCCGCTGGCGCGGCACCGGCGTAACCTTTCCTGGGCTCGCCGAGCGGGTGTGAGTCCGGCCCGGGCCCCGACCAGAAGGACACGCACGCATGGCTTTCGAACCGCCGCAGCGACTTGTCAGGGGGCTCGGTGAGACGCACGGGGACGTGGCGTCCGACTGGCTGGCAGCGCTCCCCGGCCCGGTCGAGCGGGCGGTCGACCGGGCGTCGCTCTCCCCCGACCGGGTGGTCGCCCCCGGCGGGCGGAGCAGCCTGGTCCTCCTCGTGCACCGGCCGGACGGCTCCCCCGCCGCCCTGAAGGTCGCGCCGCCGTTCGCCCGTCCGGACCTGGAGGGCGCGGCCCTCGCGCACTGGAACGGCTGGGGCGCGGTCCGGCTGCTCGACGGGGCCGGGGAGGACGCGCTCGTCCTCGAACGGCTGCACCCCGAGGTGTCGCTGCGGTCCCTGCCCGAGGCGAAGGCGCTCCTGGAGGCGGCGGGCACGCTCCGCAGGCTGTGGGTGGAGCCCCCGGCCGGTCACGGCTTCGAGTCGGTGGCCGAGCGGTCGGCCCGGCAGGCCGCCGCCATGGAGCCGTACCGCGCCGACCCGGTGGCGGGCGCGCTGACGGCGGCGGCGCTCGCGGCGCGCAAGGAGCTGACCTCGGACGGAGCCGAGACGCTGCTGCTGCACGGCGCCTTCCGGCAGGGCAAGGTGCTCGCCGGGGACCGGGCGCCCTGGCTGGCCGTGGGGCCCGAGCCGCTGGTCGGTGAGCGGGCGTACGACCTGGCACGGCTGGTACGGGACCGGGTGGAGGACCTGGTGGGCGCCTCGGCGGGCGCCTCGATCGCCCGGCGCCGGGTGAACAAGCTGGCGGACTCCCTGGACGTGGACCGGGAGCGGCTGCGGGGCTGGACCCTCTTCCGTGCGGTGGAGTCGGGCACGCGGGCCCTGACGGCGGGGCGGCGGCAGGACGCGGAGCTGCTGCTGGAGTTCGCGAGCTGGCTCTGACGTTCGCGCGGCGCCCGAGCGGGAATACCCTTTCTGTACCGTTTCCAGACGGTCGGTACGGTTCTGCTCGACGTCAGGGGGCCGCGATGATCCAGGAGCTGCTGATGACGGCGGCCGGTACCGGGGCGGCCGCCGTCGCCTACGTGGGCGCGGCGGCCCGGGTGGTGAAGCAGTACGAGCGCGGTGTCGTCTTCCGCTTCGGACGGCTGCGGGGCGAGGTCCGCAAGCCCGGCTTCACGATGATCGTCCCGGGGATGGACCGGCTCCACAAGGTGAACATGCAGATCGTCACGATGCCGGTGCCCGCCCAGGAGGGCATCACCCGGGACAACGTGACGGTCCGGGTCGACGCGGTCGTCTACTTCAGGGTCGTGGACGCGGCCGAGGCGCTGGTGCGGGTCGAGGACTACAAGTTCGCCGTCTCCCAGATGGCCCAGACCTCGCTGCGGTCCATCATCGGCAAGAGCGACCTCGACGACCTGCTGTCGAACCGGGAGAAGCTCAACCAGGGGCTGGAGCTCATGCTCGACTCGCCCGCCATCGGCTGGGGCGTGCAGATCGACCGGGTGGAGATCAAGGACGTGTCCCTGCCGGAGACGATGAAGCGGTCCATGGCCCGGCAGGCGGAGGCCGACCGCGAGCGGCGGGCCCGGCTGATCAACGCGGACGCGGAGCTCCAGGCCTCGAAGAAGCTGGCGGAGGCGGCCCACCAGATGGCGGACGCGCCGTCCGCGCTCCAGCTGCGGCTGCTCCAGACCGTCATGGCGGTCGCCGCCGAGAAGAACTCGACGCTGGTGCTGCCCATCCCGGTCGAACTGCTGCGGTTCCTGGAGCGCGCCGCGCCCCCGCCGGGACAGCCGGAGCGGGCCGGTGCGGGGCAGGAAGGCCAGGCCGCCAGGGCGGCCCAGGAGGCCCGGGCGGCGGCGTGGGCGCCCGTCCCGCCCACCGGCGCGGAGGCGGGCGTGCCGCCCGGCGACGCGTACCTGACGGGACGCGCGGACGCGTCGGGCGCCATCGAGGACCTCACCGGCACCTCGGTCGAACCGGCCCCCCGGGAGGAGCCGGCCTGACGGGCGGAGCGGACGCGGACGCGGAAGGGCCGGGCCCCGGGCGAAGACGCCCCGGGCCCGGCCCCGTACGGCGGGATCAGGCGGAGAGGCGGGCGATCGCCTCGGCGACCGGCAGCTCCTCGCGCTCGCCCGTGCGGCGGTCCTTCAGCTCCACGACGCCCTCACCGGCCCGGCGGCCCGCGACCAGGATCTTCGGGACACCGATCAGCTCCGCGTCGGTGAACTTCACGCCCGGGGAGACCCCGGCCCGGTCGTCCACCAGGACCCGCAGGCCGGCCGCGGCCAGCTGGTCGGAGACCTCCAGGGCCAGCTCGGTCTGCAGCGCCTTGCCGGCGGCGACCACGTGCACGTCGGCCGGGGCGACCTCGGCCGGCCAGCACAGGCCCTTGTCGTCGGCGGTCTGCTCGGCCAGCGCGGCGACGGCGCGCGAGACGCCGATGCCGTACGAACCCATGGTGACGCGGACGGGCTTGCCGTTCTGGCCGAGGACGTCCAGCTTCAGGGCGTCGGCGTACTTGCGGCCCAGCTGGAAGATGTGGCCGATCTCGATCGCGCGGTCCAGTTTCAGGCCGGTGCCGCACTTCGGGCAGGGGTCGCCGTCCTCGACGACCACGACGTCCACGTACGCGTCGACCTCGAAGTCACGGCCCGCGACGACGTTCTTCGCGTGCGTGCCCTCCTTGTTGGCCCCGGTGATCCAGGCGGTGCCGGGCGCCACGCGCGGGTCCGCGAGGTACGTGACCTTCTCCAGGCCCTGCGGACCGACGTAGCCGCGGACCAGGTCGTGGCGCTCGGCGAAGTCGCTCTCCGTCACCATCTCGACGGTGGCGGGGGCGAAGTGCGCCTCCACCTTGCCGAGGTCGACCTCGCGGTCGCCGGGCACGCCCACGGCGACGATCTCGCCGTCCACCTTGACCAGCAGGTTCTTCAGCGTGGCGGAGGCCGGGACGCCGAGGGAGGCGGCCAGGGTCTCGATGGTGGGGGTGTCGGGGGTGGGGATCTCCTCGGCGGCGGGCACGCCCTCGGCGTCCACCGGCTTCAGCTCGTAGGTGATCGCCTCGGTGTTGGCGGCGAAGTCGCAGTTCGGGCAGTCGGCGAAGGTGTCCTCGCCGGCCTCGGCCGGGGCGAGGAACTCCTCGGACTTCGAGCCGCCCATCGCGCCCGCCGTCGCCGCGCAGATGCGGTAGTCGAGGCCGAGGCGCTCGAAGACCCGCTGGTAGGCCTGGCGGTGCAGGGCGTACGACCGGGCCAGGCCCTCGTCCTCCAGGTCGAAGGAGTAGGAGTCCTTCATCAGGAACTCGCGGCCGCGCAGGATGCCGGCCCGGGGGCGGGCCTCGTCACGGAACTTCGTCTGGATCTGGTAGAGGATCACCGGCAGGTCCTTGTAGGACGAGCACTGGTCCTTCACCAGCAGGGTGAAGATCTCCTCGTGGGTCGGGCCCAGGAGGTAGTCGCCGCCCTTGCGGTCCTTCAGACGGAACAGCTCCGCACCGTACTCGTCCCAGCGGCCCGTCGCCTCGTAGGGCTCGCGGGGCAGCAGCGCCGGCAGGGAGACCTCCTGGGCGCCGATGGCGTCCATCTCCTCGCGGACGATGCGCTCGACGTTGGCGAGCACCTTCTTGCCGAGGGGCAGCCAGCTCCAGATGCCGGCGGCCGTGCGCCGGACGTAACCGGCGCGGACGAGGAGCTTGTGGCTGAGGACCTCGGCGTCCGCCGGGTCGTCGCGCAGCGTCTTCGCCATCAACTGGGACATGCGCTGGACCGGTGCCTTGGCCATGGTTCTCGTACTCCTGCCGGGGGAAGGGTGATGGCCCCGAGGTTATCCGGGCCGCCCCTGCTCGGAGAAATCAGTTCCCTGGCGTGCCCCGCGCCTGAGGGGCAGCGGGGCGCCCATGACCGCGTACGGGCGGGCCGCGCTCGGGAAGTGGACCTGGCGGGCCAGGTCCGTGTAGCCGAGCGACCGGTAGAGGGCGCGCGCCGGGCTGTCGGTGTCGATGGCGGAGAGGATCGACCGCTCCTCCTCCGCCGTGTCCGTGATGGTCGTGATCAGTGCCCGACCGACGCCCCGGCCCTGGAAGTCGGGGTGCACGTGCAGTTCCGTGATCACGAAGGACCCGGACAGCCAGTCGGCGGTGCCCGTCGCCCGCAGGTACGGCTCCACCACCGTCGACCACCAGTGCGTCCGGTCGTTGGGCATCCCGTACACGAACCCGGCCAGCCGCCCGCCCGGAGTCAGCGCCCCGTACGCGCGGGCCCCCGGGCTCAGCAGATGGCGCAGCACGATGTGCCGGCGCACCGCCACCTCGTCGTCGTCGAGGCCGAACGCCACCGCCTGCACGGCGAGCGCCTCGTCCACCCGGGCGGCGAGGTTGACCGGAGCGATCTCGACCTGTGCGTCATCCATGCGGCGCACCCTACAAGCGCCCGCCGCCCCGGAACAGCAGCTCAGGGCAGCGGGGCCGGTCGCGCCCGTCCCGAACGGCCCGTCAGAACAGCACGCTCATGAAGGCGCCCGTCTCGCGGAAGCCCACGCGGCGGTACGCGGCCCGGGCCGGGGCGTTGTAGTCGTTGACGTACAGGCTCACCACGGGGGCCACATCGGCCAGGGCGTAGCGCAGCACGGCCGCCATGCCCGTCTCCGACAGGCCCCTCCCCCGGTGCTCCGGGTCCACCCACACGCCCTGGATCTGGCAGGCCTGGCGGGTCGCCGCGCCGATCTCGGCCTTGAAGAGAACCTTGCCGTCCTGGATCCGGGCGAAGGACCGGCCCGAACCGACCAGTTCCGCCACCCGCGCCTGGTACAGCAGTCCGCCGTCCCCGGCCATCGGGGAGACCCCGACCTCCTCGGTGAACATCGCGACGCAGGCCGGCAGGATCACGTCCATCTCGTCCTTGCGGACCCGGCGCACGTACGGATCGGGGGCGACCTCCGTCGAGGGCCCGTCCGCCACCATCAGCGGCTGGCACGGCCGGACGTCCCTCGCCGGGCCCCAGCTCGGCTCGAGGAGCCGCCACAGCTCGCCGGTCGGGCCCGCCGGGCCCACGATCGACGAGCACCGGCGGCCGACCCGGCGCGCCCGGTCCGCGAAGGCCCGGACCGCCTCCGGAGTCGCGCAGATCGGCACCAGATTCGCGCCGGAGTAGCAGAGCGAGCGCAGCCGGCCGTCCTGGTACCAGCCCCACATCTCCCCGCCCAGCCGCCACGGATCGAGACCCGCCACCTGGACGCGGGCGGTGACGAAGGCGTTCTCGACGGGGTCGCTCTCCAGAACGGCGAGCGCGGCGCCGAGATCGGCGGGCTCGAGGACCCGGGTGTGGGTTTGCGTCAGCACGTGGGGGCCTCACGGGACGGTTCTGCTGGTCCTCGCACTGTACCCCTTCCCCTTTTCCGGCGGGCTCGGTTCGCCTCCGGGCACCGGGGGCCGTATGCCCGTGGTTTCCCGGCCCCATGCGCGAACCCCTCCGGCCTGCGGGGCGCGGAGGGGTCGCGGGGTGACGGGGTGCCGGGGGACGTCAGCCGGCGACGGCCACCGTCGGCTCGCCGCTCTCGATGCCGTCCTTCTCCATCTGCTCGGCGATCTTCAGCGCCTCCTCGATGAGGGTCTCCACGATCTTCGACTCGGGGACGGTCTTGATGACCTCGCCCTTGACGAAGATCTGGCCCTTGCCGTTGCCGGAGGCGACGCCGAGGTCGGCCTCGCGGGCCTCGCCCGGGCCGTTCACGACGCAGCCCATGACGGCGACGCGCAGCGGGACGGTCATGCCGTCGAGGCCGGCGGTGACCTCCTCGGCCAGCTTGTAGACGTCGACCTGGGCCCGGCCGCACGACGGGCAGGAGACGATCTCCAGGCGGCGCTGGCGCAGGTTGAGCGACTCCAGGATCTGGATGCCGACCTTGATCTCCTCGGCCGGCGGCGCGGAGAGGGAGACGCGGATGGTGTCGCCGATGCCCTCCGCGAGCAGCGCGCCGAAGGCGACGGCCGACTTGATGGTGCCCTGGAAGGCGGGGCCCGCCTCGGTGACGCCGAGGTGCAGCGGGTAGTCGCACTGGGCGGCCAGCTGGCGGTAGGCGTTGACCATCACGACCGGGTCGTTGTGCTTGACCGAGATCTTGATGTCGCGGAAGCCGTGCTCCTCGAAGAGGGACGCCTCCCAGAGGGCGGACTCGACGAGCGCCTCGGGGGTGGCCTTGCCGTACTTCTGGAGCAGACGGCGGTCGAGGGAGCCCGCGTTGACGCCGATGCGGATGGGGACGCCCGCGTCCCCGGCCGCCTTGGCGATCTCCTTGACCTTGTCGTCGAACTGCTTGATGTTGCCCGGGTTGACCCGGACGGCCGCGCAGCCGGCGTCGATGGCCGCGAAGACGTACTTCGGCTGGAAGTGGATGTCCGCGATGACCGGGATCTGCGACTTCCTCGCGATCGTGGCGAGGGCGTCGGCGTCGTCCTGCGTCGGACAGGCCACGCGGACGATCTGGCAGCCGGAGGCGGTCAGCTCGGCGATCTGCTGGAGCGTCGCGCCGATGTCGGAGGTGCGGGTCGTGGTCATCGACTGCACCGAGACGGGTGCGTCGCCGCCGACGGCCACGCTGCCGACCTGGATCTGACGGCTCTTGCGCCGCTCGGCGAGCCGGGTCGGGACGGTAGGGATACCGAGAGAAATCGCGGTCATCTGTAGTGCAACCTCAAGGTTGTGCGTCGGCGGGCTCAGGTCTCCGAGGTTACCGCCCCGGGCACGGGGGGCCTGACAGCGCCGGGCGCGGCCGGCCCCCCGGGAGTGCTACGTGATCTTCACCGGGTTGACGATGTCGGCGGCGAGGACGAGCAGGGTGAAGCAGACGAAGACGCCGGCCACCACGTAGGCGGCGGGCATCAGCTTGGCCACGTCGAACGGGCCGGGGTCGGGCCGCCGGAAGATCCGGGCCGTGTGGCGGCGTACGGACTCCCAGAGGGCGCCCGCGATGTGGCCGCCGTCGAGCGGCAGCAGCGGGAGCATGTTGAACAGGAACAGCGACACGTTGAACATGACCAGCAGGTTCATGAACATCACGAGGATGGTCGTGGGCGGTGCCTCGACGGTCATGAGCTCGCCGGTGATGCGGGCGGCGCCGACGACGCCGACGGGCGAGTCCTCGGCGCGTTCGCCGTCGCCGAAGGTGGCGTCCCACAGGCCGGGGATCTTGCCGGGCAGGGCGATGACGGAGTGGACGCCGTTCTCCAGGAGGCCGGTCATCCGCTCGGTGGTCTCGGCGAAGCTGAGGGGGGCGACCTCGGACTTCGGCTGGAAGCCGAGGTAGCCGGCGCTGACGTACTGGACGGGCCGGACGACGTTGCCGTCCTCGTCCTTCTTCTCGACCTTGTTGACGACCAGGGTGGGGTGGAGGTCGACGCGCTGCCCGTCCCGCTCGACGGTGAGGGTGGCGCGGCCGATGGTGGCGCGGATGCGCTCGGAGAGGGTGTCCCAGTCGGCGACGGGGTGCCCGTCGAGGGCGAGGATCCTGTCGCCCTCCCGCAGGCCGGCCGCGTGCGCCGGGGACACGGGGTCGTCGCCGCGGCAGGCTTCCCGCTTCTCGTTCTGCTTGAGGACGCACTTCTGGACGCCGGCGACGGTCGTCGTCGGCCCCTCGATGCCGAGGGTCATCATCGAGCCGAAGAACAGCGCGACCGCGAGGACCAGGTTCATGAAGGGTCCGGCGAACATGACGATGACGCGCTTCCACGGCTTGCGCGTGTAGAACAGCCGCTTCTCGTCACCGGGCCGGAGCTCCTCGAAGGAGGCCTCGCGGGCGTCCTCGATCATGGAGCGCCAGGGCGAGGTGGAGCGGGCCTCGATCTTGCCGTCGTCGCCGGGCGGGAACATGCCGATCATGCGGATGTACCCGCCGGCCGGGATGGCCTTGATGCCGTACTCGGTCTCGCCGCGCTTCCTCGACCAGATCGTGGGGCCGAAGCCGACCATGTACTGCGGCACGCGGATGCCGAACAGCTTGGCCGTGGAGAGGTGGCCGAGCTCGTGCCAGGCGATCGAGACGAGCAGGCCGAGCGCGAACAGCACGAGGCCGAGAACGTACAGGAGCACTTCGGTCATGCGCGCGCCTCCGCGGTTGCCATCGCTGCGAGCTCACGGGCCCGGGCCCGGGCCCAGGTCTCCGCTTCCAGGACGTCCGACACCGTGAGCGAGGTTCCCCGCGCGGGGGTGCCGTGCTCGGTGACGACAGCGGTGACCGTATCCATGATTCCGTTGAACGGCAGCCGGCCGCCGAGAAACGCCTCCACGCACTCCTCGTTGGCCGCGTTGAAGACGGCGGGGGCGGTGCCGCCCAGCTCGCCCACGTGGCGGGCGAGGCCGACGGACGGGAAGGCTTCGGTGTCGAGCGGGAAGAACTCCCAGGTGGAGGCCTTGCTCCAGTCGAAGGCGGGGGCCGCGTCGGGGACCCGTTCGGGCCAGCCGATGCCGATGGCGATCGGGCCGCGCATGTCCGGCGGGGTGGCCTGGGCGAGCGTGGAGCCGTCCGTGAACTCGACCATCGAGTGGACGTACGACTGGGGGTGGACGACGACCTCGATGCGGTCGAAGGGGATGTCGTAGAGCAGGTGGGCCTCGATGACCTCCAGGCCCTTGTTCACCAGGGTGGCGCTGTTGACCGTGATGACCGGCCCCATGGCCCAGGTCGGGTGGGCGAGCGCGTCCTCGCGGGTGACGTGGGCCAGTTCCTCGCGGGTACGGCCGCGGAAGGGGCCGCCGGAGGCGGTGACCACCAGCTTGCGGACGTCGGCGCGGGTTCCGGCGGCGAGCGCCTGGAACAGGGCCGCGTGCTCGGAGTCGACCGGGATGATCTGGCCGGGCTCGGCCAGCGCCTTCACCAGCGGGCCGCCGACGATCAGCGACTCCTTGTTGGCGAGGGCGAGGGTGCGGCCGGCCTCCAGGGCGGCGAGGGTCGGCGCGAGGCCGATGGAGCCGGTGATGCCGTTGAGGACCGTGTGGCACGGGGAGGCGGCCACCTGGGTGGCGGCGTCCGGCCCGGCGAGGAGCTCGGGCAGCGGCTCGGAGCCGTACCGGGCGGTGAGCGCCTCGCGCAGGGCGGGCAGCGCCTCCTCGCGGGCCACGGCGACCGTCCCGACCCTCAGCCGGTGCGCCTGCTCGGCCAGCAGGCCGATCCGGCCGCCGGAGGCGGCCAGGGCGGTGACCCGGAAGCGGTCGGGGTGGCGCAGCACCAGGTCGATGGCCTGTGTGCCGATGGACCCGGTCGAGCCGAGGACGACGATGTCCCGGCGTCCTTCGGTCAGGTCGAAGGCCGTGTGCGGGTCGGCGAGAGGAGAGGGGCGGTCGCTCATGCCCCCCATTCTCGCCGCAACGGGCGCGGGGACTTCACGTCAGGTCCGGCGCGGCCCCGCGGAAGGCGTCGAAGACCTGGTGGAAGCGGGGGAACGTCTTCTTGACGCAGCCGGGGTCGTCGAAGGTGATCCCGGGGGTGCGCAGGCCGGTGACGGCGAAGGACATGACGATGCGGTGGTCGCCGTGGGTGGCGATCGTGGCCGGTCCGGTGGGGGTGCCGGGATGGATCTCGATCCAGTCGGGGCCGGTGCGGACGGTGATGCCGAGGCGGCGCAGGTTCTCGGCGCAGGCGTCCAGCCGGTCGCACTCCTTGACCCGGGTGTTGGCGACGTCCTCGATGCGGACCGGTCCGTCGGCGAAGGGGGCGATCGCGGCGAGGGTCGGCATGGTGTCGGAGATGTCGCGCATGTTCACGGTGAGGCCGCGCAGGGTGCCGGTGGAGCGGACGGTGGTCCGCTCGGCCCCGACCGTCACCTCGGCGCCCATGCGGCGCAGGACGTCGACGAAGGCGAGGTCGCCCTGGAGGGCTCCGGTGCCGAGGCCGGGGACGGTGACGGAGCGGCCCGGTTCGAGGGCGGCGGCGGCGAAGAAGTAGCTCGCGGTGGAGGCGTCGGGCTCGACGGCGTAGGTCCTGGCCCGGTAGCCGGTGGGGGCGACGGAGTACGTCCGGCCCTCCTGGCGGACCTCGGCGCCGAAGTCCCGCATCATCGCGAGGGTGATCTCGACGTACGGCTCCGAGACGAGGTCGGTGACGGTGATGTCGAGGCCCCCGGCGGTCAGCGGGCCGAGCAGGAGCAGGGCCGTCAGGTACTGGGAGGACTGCCCCGCGTCCAGGGTGAGCGCGCCGCCCCCGACGCCGTCGGCGTGCACGGTGAGCGGGTGGTGGCCCTCGCGCGCGCCGTGCCGGAGGTCGACGCCGAGGCCGCGCAGCGCGGTGGTGAGGGGGCCGAGGGGGCGGCGGCGCATCTGGGCGGAGGCGTCGAAGCGGTAGGTGCCGCGGCCGGTGGCGGCGAGGGCGGGCAGGAAGCGGGCCGTGGTGGCCCCGTCGCGGCAGTGGACCTCGGCGGTGTCCGTGCCGGGGCCGCCGGGGCGGCCCTCGACGTGCCAGACGTCCGGCTCGCGGCGGACGGTGTACCCGAGGGCGGTGAGGCCCTCCGCGAACCCCTCGGTGTCGTCGGAGACGAGGGGCCGCAGGAGGGTGGTGGTGCCCTCCGCGGCGGCGGCGAGGAACAGCGCGCGGGCGGTGACGGACTTGGAGCCGGGGATGTCGATGACGGTCACGGCGTCATCCTGCCGGGCGGGGCGGCCGTGGTGGGCGGGCGTTCCGGATGGCGGACCGCCCGCCCGTGCGGGGGTCAGGGGAGCGTGCGGCGGACGTTCTCCTCCCGCGAGGGCCCGGGGGTGGCGTCGGCGATCCAGGGGCCGTCGCCGCTGGGGTCGACGACGCCCGCCTCCAGCCAGGTGTAACGGCCGTCGAGGACGCCGTCGACGATCCGCCGGTCGACCTCGTCGGTGTTGGACCACAGGCGGCCGAACAGTTCCTCGACGCGCAGCCGGGCCTGGCGGCAGAAGGCGTCCGCGAGGCGGTACGCCTCGGGACCGTGGTCGCCGGTCGTGCGCAGCAGTTCGGCGCGGACGCAGGCGGCGCTCATCGCGAAGAGTTCGGCGCCGATGTCCACGATCCGGCCGAGGAAGGCCTGCTTGAGCTCCATGCGGCCCTGCCAGCGGGACATCGCGTAGAAGGTGGAGCGGGCCAGTCTGCGGGAGGTCCGCTCGATGTACCGCAGGTGGCCGGCGAGGGGGCCGAACTCCCCGTACGCGCCGGGCCGCTGTCCGGGCCCGGTGACGAGGCCGGGGAACCAGCGGGCGTAGAAGCCGCCGGCCCGCGCGCCGGCCCGCGCCTTCTCGGCGAGGGTCTTGTCGGGGTCGATGAGGTCGCCGGCGACGGAGAGGTGGGCGTCGACGGCCTCCCTGGCGATCAGCAGGTGCATGATCTCGGTGGATCCCTCGAAGATCCGGTTGATCCTGAGGTCGCGCAGGAGCTGCTCGGCGGGGACGGCCCGTTCGCCGCGGGCGGCGAGGGAGTCGGCCGTCTCGTAGCCGCGGCCGCCGCGGATCTGGACGAGTTCGTCGGCGATACGCCAGGCCATCTCGGAGCCGTACAGCTTGGCGAGGGCGGCCTCGATGCGGATGTCGTTGCGGTTCTCGTCGGCCATCTGGGAGGCGAGGTCGACCACGGCCTCCAGGGCGAAGGCGGTGGCCGCCATGAAGGAGATCTTCGTGCCGACGGCCTCGTGGCGGGCGACCGGCTTGCCCCACTGCTCGCGGACGGCGGTCCACTCGCGGGCGATCTTCAGGCACCACTTGGCGGCGCCCGCGCAGGCGGCGGGGAGGGAGAGCCGGCCGGTGTTGAGGGTGGTGAGGGCGATCTTGAGGCCGGCGCCCTCGGGGCCGATGCGGTGCGCGGCGGGGACCCGGACGCGGTGGAAGCGGGTGACGCCGTTCTCCAGGCCGCGCAGGCCCATGAAGGCGTTGCGGTGCTCGACGGTGATGCCGGGCGAGTCGGCCTCGACGACGAAGGCGGTGATGCCGCCGGGGTGGCCCTCGCCGGCCGGGACGCGGGCCATGACGACGAGCAGGTCGGCGACGACGCCGTTGGTGGTCCACAGCTTCACGCCGTCGAGGACGTACGCGTCGCCGTCGGGCACGGCGGTGGTGGCGAGCCGGGCCGGGTCGGAGCCCACGTCGGGCTCGGTGAGCAGGAAGGCCGAGAGGTCGGTACGGGCCAGGCGGGGCAGGAAGGTGTCCTTCTGCTCCTGGGTGCCGAAGAGTTTCAGCGGCTGCGGTACGCCGATCGACTGATGCGCGGAGAGCAGCGCGCCGACGGCGGGGCTCGCGGAGCCGACGAGCGCGAGGGCGCGGTTGTAGTACACCTGGGTGAGGCCGAGGCCGCCGTACCTGGTGTCGATCTTCATCCCAAGCGCCCCGATCTCCTTCAGTCCGGAGATCGTCTCGTCGGGGATACGGGCCTCCCGGTCGATGCGGGCGCCGTCGATCCGGGTCTCGCAGAACGTCCGGAGCGTGGCCAGGAAGGCCTCTCCGCGCCGTACGTCCTCCTCGGCGGGGAGCGGGTGGGGATGGACGAGGTCGAGGCGGAAGCGGCCGAGGAAGAGTTCCCTGGCGAAGCTCGGCCTGTGCCAGTCCTGCTCGCGCGCGGCCTCGGCGACCTGCCGGGCCTCGCGCTCGGTGACCTTGGGCCGCTGCGTGGGTGCGGACATGCTCACCTCCTGGGTGCTATGTCCGTCGTACCCGATGTGCGCGGGTCCGGAAAGACGGGAAGGCGGCCTGAGCCCCCGCACAGTGGGCTCAGGCCGCCTGGTCTCGTGGACCGTACCGGCGCGCGGCGGTACGGGTTACAGGGCGAGGCCCGTCAGGACGAGGACGCGCTCGTAGGTGTAGTCGTCCATGGCGTACTTGACGCCCTCGCGGCCGACGCCGGAGCGCTTGGCGCCGCCGTACGGCATCTGGTCGGCGCGGTAGGACGGGACGTCGCCGATGATCACGCCGCCGACCTCCAGGGCGCGGTGGGCGCGGAAGGCGGCCTGCAGGTCGTGGGTGAAGACGCCGGCCTGGAGGCCGAAGTCGGAGTCGTTGACGGCGGCGAAGGCCTCGGCCTCGCCGTCCACCTTGGCGACGGTCAGGACCGGCCCGAAGACCTCGGCGCGGGCCAGGGTGACGCCGGACGGGAGGTCGGTGAGGACGGTCGGGGCGTAGGTGGCGCCCTCGCGCTTGCCGCCCGCGAGCAGCTTGGCGCCGGCCGCGACGGCCTCGTCCACCCAGGCCTCGACGCGCTGGGCGGCGTTCTCGTCGACGAGCGGGCCGACGTCGGTGGCGTCGTCCGCCGGGTCGCCGGTGACCTGGGCCTCGACGGCGGCGACGATCTTCGGCAGCAGGCGGTCGTACACGGAGGCGTCGGCGATGACCCGCTGCACGGAGATGCAGGACTGGCCGCCCTGGTAGTTGGAGAAGGTGGCGATGCGGGTCGCCGCCCAGTCCAGGTCCTCCTCGGAGGACCAGTCGGGCAGGACGACGGCCGCGGCGTTGCCGCCGAGCTCCAGGGTGCAGTGCTTGTGCGGCACGGACTGCTGGATGGCGTAGCCGACCGTGTCGGAGCCGGTGAAGGAGATGACCGGGAGGCGCTCGTCCTGGACCAGGGCGGGCATGCGGTCGTTCGGCACGGTCAGGATCGACCAGGAGCCGGCCGGCAGGTCCGTCTCGGCCAGGATCTCGCCCAGGATCAGGGAGGAGATCGGGGTCGAGGGGGCCGGCTTGAGGATGATGGGGGCGCCGACGGCGATGGCCGGGGCGACCTTGTGGGCGCTGAGGTTCAGCGGGAAGTTGAACGGCGCGATGCCGAGGACGACGCCCTTGGGGATGCGGCGGGTGAGCGCGAGGCGGCCCACGCCGCCGGCCTCGGTGTCGAGGCGCTGGGCCTCGCCGCCGTTGAAGCGGCGGGCCTCCTCGGCGGCGAAACGGAAGACGGAGACGGCGCGGCCGACCTCGCCGCGGGCCCACTTGATGGGCTTGCCGTTCTCGGCGGAGATCAGCTGGGCGATCTCCTCGGTGCGCTCGGCGAGCCGCTTCGACACGTGGTCGAGGGCGGCGGCGCGGACGTGCGCCGGGGTCGCGGCGAACTCGTCGACGACGGCGTGCGCGGCGGCGACGGCCTCCTCGACCTGGGCCTCGGTGGGCACGCTGACCTTGCCGACCAGACGTCCGTCGTACGAGTTCGTGACGTCGAAGGTGGCGTCGCCGGTGGCCTCGCGGCCGGCGAGCCAGAAGGCGTGGGTGGTCGTCATTGCGTCCCGGCCCTTTCCGTTTCAGGGGTGGTGCGAGGGGGTCTTCTCGCGCTCTCGTGCCACGTTAGGGCGAAGCGGGCGAAGGGGCGCTTGTCCGTGATGGAGTGGTGGACCACTTCACCTGTCCGGTTTGGCCGAAGGGGCCGAGGCGTGGCGGGCGGGGCCCCGCGTCACCAGGTGCGGTACGCCGAGAAGGGCCGCTCCGCTCCGTCGTGCCGGCGGGCGACGATCCACAGGTCCCCGTGCCGGAACAGGGCGTTGGTCTCGGCGGCACCCGGGGCGGTGTCCGGGTCGAAGGTGCGCTCGTCCACCGTCTCGCCGGTGGCGGCGTCGTGGACGTAGAACTTCTCGGGGCCCTTGCGGGAATGGGTGAAGACCGTCACGCGGCCCCCTCCCACGCGCAGCGCCGTCGTCTCCGTCCACGCGCTCCCGCCCCCGGCGCTCCACACCTCCCTCCCGGTCTCCACGTCGTAGGCGGTGACGCCGCCTCCGGAGGCTTCGAAGACTTTGCCCTCGGCGACGGCCGTCTCTCCGCCACCGAGGACGAACTCTGCCTGGCGCCGGCCGTCCGGGCCGAAGGAGAAGTGGGCGTCCACCCCGTGCGGCGTCGGTTCCCGCACGTCGAGGACGATCGGCTCGGCGGACAGGAAGGACACGAACGAGTCCGGGGCGACGGGACGGCGGGCGCCCAGCGGAACGGTCCACCGCTCCTTGCCGTCGGCCGCGTCGAAGGCGGCGAGCTTGGCCTCGGTGGCGCAGGCGAGCGGCACCAGGACCTGCTTCGACGAGACGGCGAGGCCCCCGGGGAGGCAGCCCTTGGGCACGACCGCCTTCCAGCGCGGGGCGCCGGTCCGCAGGTCGAAGGCCCGCACCGCCTGGTCACCGGGGACGACCGGCCGCGTGCGCCGGTCCGGTTCGTCGTTCCACTGCTCGTCCTCGTCGCGGACCACGGCGAGGCCGGCCCCGGTGGCGAGGACGTCGTCGCCGTCCTTCGGGTCTCCAGCTCCCGGGAGCCGGCTGGTGCGCCACAGCTCGCGACCGTTCCTCAGGTCGATCGCGGCGACGGTCGCACACCCCTTGCCGTCCTGCGGCTCCATGAGACCGACGAGGGCGACGGAGTCGGTGGCGGAGGAGGTGGCGCAGATCTCGGTCCGGCCGGGCACGGCGTACTCCCAGCGGCGCTCGCCGGTCCGGGCGTCGAAGGCGGTGACGGCGTCGAAGCGGCTGCGGACGACGGTGTCGCCGACGGCCCAGGCCGCGTTGCCGTACGCGGCGGCCTCCTTGTCGTACGGCGTGTCCCAGACCCGCTCCATCGCGTCACCCGGCAGGTGCCCCATGTCGGAGGCGACGCAGGAGGCGACCCCTCCGACGAGGGCCAGCGGGACGCCGAGGACGACCAGCACGGCGACCGCGAACCCCCCTCGTTCCCGCCACGTGCGGCCGGTCGTGCCCTCTGCCATCGGATCCCCACCCTGGCTCACTCGAACGTCCGAAGCCCCGTCAGGGTAGGGGACCGCGGATCACCTCCGCCGCTCGGTCGAGACGATGAGACAGACCCCGGCGACCACGATCGCGCCGCCGAGGATGATCGGCCAGGTCAGGGCTTCGTTCAGGACGAGGGCGCCGAGGAACACGGCGACGATCGGGTTCACGTACGCGTACGTGGCGACCAGCGAGAGCGGGGCGGCCTGAAGAAGCCAGACGTAGGCGGTGAAGCCGACGAGGGAGCCGACGAGCAGCAGGTAGGCGAGGCCCGCCCAGGAGCGGCCCGAGATCGCGCCGAGGTCGAGGCCGTGGTGCTCGCCGCGCAGCAGGCCGATCCCGAGGCCGGCGATGCCGCCGGCGATCATCTCGTACGCGCTCGCCGTGAAGGGGTCGGCCGGCATCGGGAGCCGGGAGGAGGCCACCGAGCCCAGCGACCAGAGCAGGGCCGCGGTGATGACGAGGAGGATGCCGCTCAGCTTCACCGTGCCGCTGAGCCCGGGGAGGGTGAGGACGCCGAGGCCCGCGAGGCCGAGCAGGACGCCGCCGAAGGCCCCGAGGCCGGGGCGCTCTCCGAGGAGGGTCCGCAGGAGGACGACCCAGACGGGGACGACGGCGATGAGGAGGGCGGCGAGGCCGGAGGAGAGGGAGGTCTCGGCGAGGACGACGAGGCCGTTGCCGCCGGGGATGAGCAGGAGGCCGACGAGGACGGCCGAACCGAGCCGCCGGCGGTCGACCTTGAGGGCGGAGGGACCGCGCCGCCAGGCGACGATCGCGGTGAGGATCAGCCCGGCGGCGATGAAGCGGGCGCCGCTGGAGAGGAAGGGCGGGATCGTCTCCACGACGATCCGGATGCCGAGATAGGTCGAGCCCCAGACGATGTACACGATGCCCAGCGCGAGCCACACGGCGCCGGTGATCCGGCGGCGGGCGGGGCCGGGGGCGGCGGGCGCGGCGGGGGCGGGGCCCGTGGGGGCCGGGGACGTCTCGGGAGCCGGATCGACGGCGGGACTTGTCATGATCAGGAGACTAGGGAGACACGGTTCTCCGAGCCAATAATTTTGCCCGGATCCGGGCAGGAGTGGGGCGGAATCCGGCCTCGGGCGAGGTGAGACGATGGTGCCGACCATGGTCGGTGAAGGGGGGACGGGCGTGATCCTGCTCGTTTTGATCGGTGTGCTCGCGCTCGTCGTGGGCGGGTGCGTGTGTGTGGTGTGGGCGGCCCGGGGCGGCCCGCCGTGGGTCCGGGTCGTCGCGCGGCTCACCGTGCTCGGCGGCGAGGCGGTCCGCCGCGCGCCGCGCGGAGGGCGCGCCTCGCACGGGGAGCCGGCCCAGGGCGGGGACGGCTGACGGCCGGCGGCTGACGGCCGAGGGCGGTACGGGGCGGGGCGCGGGTCCAGGGGGCCGTGCCCCGGTTCGGGGGGCGGGTCGCGGTGCCGTGCGCGGCGGGTCCCGCGGGCGCGGGTGCCGCGGCCCTGCCCGGCGCGGGCCCTGAACCCTGCGCGCGGGCCCGGGCGGGCGGAGAGGTCCGCCGGGCGCGAGCCCGGCAGGACCCGAAAGGACAGGACAGGACAGGCCCTACGGGGTGTCCTCGCCCGTGGTCTTGAGCGCGAGCCACAGCTCCATGCGGACGTCCGGGTCGTCCAGCGAGCGGCCCAGGATCTCCTCCACCCGCCGCATCCGGTAGCGCAGGGTGTGGCGGTGGACCCCCAGGTCCGCCGCCGCCGCGTCCCACTGGCCGTGCCGGGAGAGCCAGGCCCGCAGGGAGGCGACCAGGTCGCCGCGGCCGGTGGCGTCGTGCTGGCGCAGCGCCCGGAGCATCCCGTCGGCGAAGGCCCGTACGGCGTCGTCGGCGAGGAGCGGGAGGACCGAGCCGGCCGCCAGTTCCTCGTGCTCGACCAGCGCGCGGCCCCGGCGGCGGGCCACCGACAGCGCCTGCTCGGCCTGGCGGTAGGCGGCGGCCGCCGCGATGGGGCCGGCCGGGGCGGACAGGCCGACGACGAGCCCGGCCTCCTCCGCCTCCCGCTCGGCGTAACCGGCGCAGGCGGCGACGACCGCTCCGCCGTCCCCGGCCAGGACGACGAGCCGGTCGTCGCCCTCCGGGACGGCGAGTACCGCCTCGCCGGCGCGGGCCGCCGCCGTCTCCAGCGCCTCGGCGAGCACCGGCAGCGCCGGTTCCGCCGGGCTCTTCTCGCCGCCCGCCGCGGTCTCCGCGACGAGCAGCCGGAAGGGGGCGTCGAGCAGGTTTCCGTACACGTCGCCCGCCACCGCCCGGGCGTGGTCCGGCTGGCCGGCGAGCAGCATGCGCAGCACGGCCGCGCCGAGCCGCTGTTCGGCGGCCTGGAGCGAGCGGGAACGCTCCGTCGTGAGGGTGAGCAGGGCGATCGCGGAGTGCACCGCGTACCGCTCGGCGGTGCCGAGCGGCGCGGCGGTGCCGACGGCGAGCGCGCCCCGGACCCGCCGCCCCGAACCGAGGGACTGGAGCTCGACCCGGTCGTCCGTCCCGCCGACCACCGCGCTCGCCGGGGCGGGCCGCTCGCGCAGCCGCTCCACGTCGGGGGTGAGCCGGGCGGCCCGGCGTGCCGCCCAGTCGGGTGAGGCGGCGACGACGGTCCCGGACGTGTCGTACAGCGCCGCCCAGCCGTCGACGTGCGCGGCGAGCCGGGCGACGACGGCGTCCGGGCCCTCCGCGAGCGCGGCCCGGGTCAGCTCGCGCTGGGCCTCGAACCCGGCGGTCACGGCCCGGTACTGGTCGGCCGCGATGGCGGCCGACACGGCCTTGCTGATCGCGAGGAACGGCGTCCTGCGCGGCACCTCCAGGAGCGGCAGGTGCTCCTCGCGGGCGGCGTCGAGCAGGGCGTCCGGGATGGCCTCGTAGTTGACGCCGATGGCGAAGCCGAGACCGACGACACCGGCGGCGAGGAGCCGCCGCACGTACCGGCGCATCGCCGCCGGGTCCTCCGCGTCGAGCGTGAGGGCGGTGGTGAGCAGCAGTTCGCCGCCCTCCATGTAGGGGACGGGGTCGGTGAGCTCACTGACGTGGGCCCAGCGGACGGGCGTGTCGAGACGGTCCTCACCGGCGCGGACGACGAGCTTGAGGGAGGAGTGCTGGACGAGCGAGGCAAGGGTGGGCGGCATCGGGGAACCGGCGGACCTTTGAGCGAGGACCGCGCGCGGGGGGAGCCGTGCGCGGCGACGGGGAGGGCGCCGCTCGACGGAGCGGCGCACCCGATTGTGCCAGGGCCGGTCCCCGGCCGCGCGGGCGCGACGGCGCGGGGGCGGGCGCGGGCGCGGGTAAGGCTCCGGTGGCGGGGACCCGGGCCCCGCCGAGCCGCACCGGCGCGCGGGGCCCGGGCGCCCCGTCACGGCCGCCGGTGCCGGCGGCCGTACCGTCCGGTCCCGCTCGCTGCGGGCGCGCCGGAGCCGCCCGGGTCCGTCGGGGCCCGGCCCCGGCGTCAGGCGCGGAGGTCCACCAGGATCGGGGGGGTGTGGTCGCCGGTGACCGTGGTCAGGGAGATCACGGCGTGACCGGCCGGGACGGAGTGGGCGAGTTCGGAGGCGGACCAGCGTTCGCGCTCCACCGTGCGGCGGGTGACCGCGTCGGTGGTGACCGCCTTGCCCGTGAGCTTCTTGCGCAGGGCGTGGTAGGCGCGGGTCATCGGCTGGTTCGCGAAGACCGCGTGCTGGGCGACCTCCACGGTCTCCACCCACTCGGTGCCCCAGGCCTCGGAGAAGCCGCGGCCGTCCCAGGTGGTCACCCCGGAGAAGGCCGCCCGGCAGCCGACTGCGGCGAGCAGCGGCCCGTGCAGGGAGTCGGGTACGTCGGCCAGGGTGCGCAGGCCGAGGACGACCCCGGCGTGGTGCGGGCGGAGGCGCTGGAGGGAGCGGACCGTGCCGGTGGTGAGCGCGCCGGTGGCGTCGTCGAGGACGAGGCAGACGAAGTGGGAGCGGCCGGTGCCGCCCCGGGCCGCCGCCAGGAACTGGGCGAGCACCAGCCGGGTGAGGAGCCGGGACGCCTCCTCGTGGCCGCGCTCCGGCAGCTGCACCAGGACGCGCAGCGGGTGCTGGACGACGGACCGCAGCGAGAAGGGCCGTACGCGGCCGGTGTCGCCCTCCGCGCCGAAGAAGTCGGCGAAGGCGGGGCGGTCGAGCAGCGCGAGGCGGTCGGCGAGGAGGGGCGCGGGGTCGGCGGCCCCGCCGGCGTTCCGGATGCGGGCCTCCAGTTCGCGGCGCATCGTGGGCGCGTCCGCGGGCAGCCGGGCGAGCAGCTCCGACAGGGTGCGGGGGGCGGCTTCGAGCAGTTCGCGCAGGACGGGGACGGTCGGGAAGCGGCCGTGCACGGCCCGGTAGGGGCCGATCAGCTGGGCGAGTACGGTGGCGGCGCGCCGGGCGTCGACCGTCTCCACGTCGCCGGCGAGGCCCTCCGCGAGGAGGGCGGCGGCCTCGTCGGGGTCGGTGAGGCCGGCGTAGGGGTCGAGGTCGTAGGGGGACTCCGGGTCTCCGATCCTGACGACCACGTCGTACGCCGTGTCGGGGCCGAGCGGCGCGTCGGCGGAACCGACGGCGACGACCGCGCAGTCGCCGGTGAGGGCCTGGAGGGCGAGCGTTTCGGCGACGGGACCGGTCAGCCGGGCGGTCTTGCCCGAGCCGGAGGGGCCGACGGCGAGCAGGGAGGTGCCGAGGACGGCCGGGTCGAGCGCCAGGCCCGCGCCCCGGTAGGCGGCGGGGTTCCGCTCCCCGGCGACGCAGCGCCCGATCCGCACCTGGCCGAGGAGGAGGTCGTGGGGGACGGTGCGGCGGGGCAGGTCGCGGGCGCCGGACGGGTGCGCCCAGGCGGTGGCGCCGTGGCGGAGCACGGTGTCGACGAAGGAGGCGAGGCGGCCGGCGTCGCCGCGCGCACGCCGCCAGTGGCGGTCGATCCGGGCGGCGTCGACCTCGTTCATGCGTCCGGCGTGCAGTTCGCCGGTGAGCAGGTCGGCCGCCCGCGCCTGGCCGGCCTCCCGCAGCGCGGGCCATTGGGAGCGGGGGGCCGCCGGGGCCGTCGCCGCCGGGACGCCGGCGGCGTCCGGGCGGGGGCGCAGCCAGGTACGGGCGAGGGCTCCCCAGCCGCCGAGGCGGGCGAAGGGCCAGAGGACGGCCGCCGTGATCAGCGCGTAGAGGGTGTAGACGAGGACCGGGGAGGTGAGGACGTCGAAGCCGCCGCCGACGAGGACGACGAGGGAGAGGACCGGGCCGACGACGGGCAGCGGGTCCCAGCCGACGCCGGGGAAGGCCTCCGGCCAGACGAGCGTGAGCGCGAGGAGGGCGGCGACGGCGGCGAGCGCGGCCCGTACGGGGGGCCGGTACGGCTCCAGGAGGTGCCGGGCCAGCTGGCCCCAGGCGCCGAGGCGGGTCACGGTGACGGTGATCAGGGCGAAGACGACGCCCCCGTAGACGACGCGGGCCTGGCCTCCCTCCCAGCCGCGGGCGCTGGCCGTGCCGTAGTACCACCACTCCTGCGGGGTGAGCGCGGTCAGCGGGACCCAGAGGTAGGGGACGCCGCCGTTGCGCCAGACCGACCACAGGACGAGGCCGAGGAGGAGGGGGACGGCGACCCCGGCCAGGGTGACCGGGGCGATGCGCCGGGCAGGGCGGTGCGGGGCCGCGGGGACGTGCCTCAGACGCCAGACGCCGGGGGCGGCCTCGGGACGCGGGGCGTCCAGCCACTCGGCGACGGGCCCCTTGGCGGCGGGCGTCCCGGCGGGCCGGGGCGGCATGGCCGCCGGCTGTGGGTGCTCTCCGGGCGCGTGGGCGGGCGGCGGGGGTACGGCCCCGGGGCCCCCGCCCGTACCGGAGCCCGCCGGGGATCCCGGCGCGGGCCCCCCGCCCGGCGGGTACGGCGGCGGAGCGGCCGGCGACGGCGGGGCCGTGGGGGCGTGCGGAGCGGGAGGAGACGCCGGGGGCGGCGGGGTCGGGCGGGGCACCGCCGCCCCCCTGGTGTCGCGCGAGTCGTACGTGCCGTCGGTCTCCATGAACCCCTGCCCCCTGACCAGCCAGGTCGCCGCCACTGTGCCCTCGTCAATCTAATGGCCCGCGGCCGCCCCGGAGCGGTTTCTCCCGGCCGTGCGGTCCGGCGCCGCCGTCCGCGCGGACACCCGTCGCCCTGTCCATCGCGGACAACGACACGCCGCCATCACTCCCGAACGGCGCATGCCTGACCCCCTCCCCCACGCCTAGCCTGCGGAGGAAACCCGCAAGTGCGTCCAGAACACCCCCAGGAGCCCCGCATGAACGCTGTCCCGCAGGAGCGGCGCGTCGTCACCGCCATCCCCGGTCCGAAGTCGCAGGAGCTTCAGGCCCGCCGCCTCGACACGGTCGCCGGCGGTGTGGGCTCCACGCTGCCCGTCTTCACCAAGCGGGCCGGCGGCGGCATCATCGAGGACGTCGACGGCAACCTGCTGATCGACTTCGGTTCCGGCATCGCCGTGACCTCCGTGGGCGCCTCCGCCGAGGCCGTCGTGCGCCGCGCCTCCGCGCAGCTGCAGGACTTCACGCACACCTGCTTCATGGTCACCCCGTACGAGGGCTACGTGGAGGTCTGCGAGGCGCTGGCCGAGCTGACCCCGGGCGACCACGCCAAGAAGTCCGCGCTGTTCAACTCGGGCGCCGAGGCCGTCGAGAACGCCGTCAAGATCGCCCGCTCGTACACCAAGCGCCAGGCCGTCGTCGTCTTCGACCACGGCTACCACGGCCGCACCAACCTCACGATGGCGCTGACGGCGAAGAACATGCCGTACAAGCAGGGCTTCGGCCCGTTCGCGCCCGAGGTCTACCGCGTGCCGGTCGCCTACGGCTACCGCTGGCCCACCGGCCCGGAGAACTGCGGCCCCGAGGCCGCCGCCCAGGCGATCGACAACATCACCAAGCAGATCGGCGCCGAGAACGTCGCCGCGATCATCATCGAGCCGGTCCTCGGCGAGGGCGGCTTCATCGAGCCGGCCAAGGGCTTCCTGCCGGCGATCGTGAAGTTCGCCAACGACAACGGCATCGTCTTCGTCGCGGACGAGATCCAGGCCGGCTTCTGCCGCACCGGCCAGTGGTTCGCCTGTGAGGACGAGGGCATCGTCCCGGACCTCATCACCACCGCCAAGGGCATCGCGGGCGGTCTGCCGCTCGCCGCCGTCACCGGCCGCGCCGAGATCATGGACTCCGTCCACGGCGGCGGTCTGGGCGGCACCTACGGCGGCAACCCGGTGGCCTGCGCCGGTGCGCTCGGCGCCATCGAGACGATGAAGGAGCTGGACCTCAACGGCAAGGCGAAGCGCATCGAGGAGGTCATGAAGGGCCGCCTCACCGCCATGCAGGAGAAGTTCCCGGTCATCGGTGACATCCGTGGCCGTGGCGCCATGATCGCCATCGAGCTGGTGAAGGACCCGGCGACCAAGGAGCCGCACCCGGAGGCCGCCGCCGCGCTGGCCAAGGCGTGCCACGCCGAGGGCGTCCTCGTCCTCACCTGCGGCACCTACGGCAACGTGCTGCGCTTCCTGCCGCCGCTCGTCATCGGCGAGGACCTGCTGAACGAGGGCCTGGACGTCATCGAGAACGCCTTCGCCCAGATCTGAGCCGCGCGGGCCCCGGCGTGTCCGGGGCCCCGCATCTCACACACGGTGTGAAGACTCTGTGGGGGGCCGATGGCGGGTCGCGCGTACCGCTGTCGGTCCCCTCGTCTCTGCCGTACGGTTTCCGCAGATGAGAGAAACACCCCGGGCGGAGCCTCCCCAGCCCCGCCCACACCGTGCCTTCGCGCACACCGCCGGGGCCTCGTGCCCCGGGACTCCTCACCGATCGGATGGCCGCACGCCCCACACCCCCCGGGGCGGGCGGCAGCCCGATCCCCTCGGCCGCCCTGGAACCACCCCCCCTGTTCCAGGGCGGCCGGCTCTCTTCACGGCGCTCGTCGCCCTCGCCGTCGTGACCTGGCAGGTGCTCGTCCACGGCCCTCTGGCCAGGCTCGACGAGCGGGTGTCCCGCTCCCTGGTGGACGCCGTGCCCCGCCCCTTGAGCGAACTCGCCTCCGACCTCGGCAATCTGACGGTCGCCCTGCCGGTCCTGGTCTGCGCGACGGCGTACGCGGTGTGGCGCGGCCGTCGTCGGGACGCCCTCTTCGCGGGTCTCGCGATGGCCGCCGTCCCGCTGCTCGTCGTCCCCCTGAAGGAGTGGACGGCCCGCCCCGGCCCGCTGGAGCCCTGGGCCGAGGGCTATTTCCCCTCGGGGCACACGGCGACCGCGATGGTCGCCTACTTCGGTGCCGCCTTCCTTGTCTCGCGCCGCCTGCTCCCCGTCGCCGCCGCCCTGACGGCGGTGACGGGGACCGGCCTGGTGCTGCGCGGCTACCACTGGCCGCTGGACGTGGTGGCCAGTGGCTGCCTCGGCTTCCTGATCCTGGGCGTCAGCTCCGGCCGGCTGCGTTCTGTCCGAAGTACGCGTCGAAGTTCCGGCTGAACTCCCAGCCGTTGAAGCGGTCCCAGTTGATGGACCAGGTCATCAGGCCGCGCAGGGACGACCACGTGCCGTGGGTCCGGTAGCCGCCGCAGTTCCGGTTCTTCGTGAGGCAGTCGAGGGCCTTGTTCACCTCGGCGGGGGCGGTGTGGCCGTTGCCCGCCTGGGTGGAGGCCGGCAGGCCGATGGCGACCTGGTCGGGGCGCAGGCCCGGGAAGAAGCGTTCGGCGTTTCCGGCGACCGGGAAGCCGGTGAGCAGCATGTCGGTCATGGCGATGTGGAAGTCGGCGCCGCCCATGGAGTGGTACTGGTTGTCGAGGCCCATGATCGGGCCGGAGTTGTAGTCCTGGACGTGGAGCAGCGTGAGGTCGTCGCGCAGGGCGTGGATGACCGGGAGGTACGCGCCGGCGCGTGGGTCCTGGCCGCCCCAGGGGCCGGAGCCGTAGAACTGGTACCCGAGCTGGACGAAGAAGGTCTCCGGGGCCATGGTCAGGACGAACTTCGCGCCGTACCGGGCCTTGAGGGTCTTGACCGCCTGGATGAGGTGGACGATGACCGGGCTGGTCGGGTTGCGGAAGTCGGTGTCGCCGGTCCGGAGCGAGAGGGAGTGGCCCTCGAAGTCGATGTCGAGGCCGTCGAGGCCGTACTCGTCGATGATCTTCGAGACGGACGCGACGAAGGTGTCGCGGGCCGCGGTGGTGGCGAGCTGGACCTGCCCGTTCTGGCCTCCGATGGAGATGAGGACCTTCTTGCCCGCGGCCTGCTTGGCTTTGATCGCGGCCTTGAAGTCGGCCTCGGACTCGGCGTTCGGGCACTCGGTGACGGGGCAGAGACGGAAGCGGATGTCGCCGGAGGTCACCGAGGTCGGTTCGCCGAAGGCGAGGTTGATGACGTCCCAGGACTCCGGTACGTCGGCCATCCGGGTGTAGCCGGAGCCGTTCGCGAAGCTCGCGTGGAGGTAGCCGACGAGCGCGCGGGCGGGAAGTTCCGCGCCTCCGCCGCCTCCGGAGGTCGTGGTGGCGGTGACGGCCGCGGACTTCGCGGACTCGCCCGCGCCGTTGACCGCCGAGACCTGGAAGCTGTAGGCGGTGCCCGGGGTGAGGCCGGTGGCGGTGTACGAGGTCCCGGTGGTCGCGGCGAGCGGGGAGCCGCCCTGGTAGACCTTGTACGAGGTGGCTCCCGCGACCGCGGGCCAGGTGAGCGGCACCGAGGTGGAGGTCGGGCTGCCGGCGGCGAGGCCCGTGGGCGCGGCGGGGACCTGCGCCGGGTCTCCGCCCGGTCCGTGGAGGGAGAGGTCGTCGGCCTGGTAGGCGGGGGTGCCGTACCAGCCGTGGGTGTAGAGGGTGACCGAGGTGGTGTTCGCCCCGGTGGTGAAGGTGGTGGCGAGCCTCTGCCAGTCGGGGGCCGACTGGGTCCAGGTGGAGACGTCGGTGGTGCCGGTGCCGGTGACGCCCAGATGGACGTAGCTGCCTCGGACCCAGCCGCTCAGCGTGTAGGCCGAGTGGGGTTTGACGGTGATCGTCTGGGAGCACTTGGCGTGGTCGCTGCCGGCGGGGGTGGCCTGGAGCGCCTTCGTCCCGCCGTGCACGGGGGACGTGACGACGGCGCCGCTGCCCGCCGTGCAGTTCCAGCCGTCCAGACCGGCCTCGAAGCCGCCGTTGCGGGCGAGTTCGGTGTCGGCGGCCCGGGCGGCCGGTGAGAGCGTGGCGAGCCCGCCGACGGCGAGCGCGCCCGCGAGGAACAGGCTGAGAGGTCTGGTGCGGTCCACGACTGCCTCCGGAGGTGGGGGATCGGAGTGGAGCGCGGCACAGCATGGTCCAGACCAATCAGGTGGTCAAGACCTCTGGACGGGGCCGGGGTCGGCGGGCGGCAGGCCGCCAAGGGCCTCCTCCGGGCGCCCGCGCGCGGCCAGCTCCCCCGCCGCCTCGTGCATGGCCCGCTCCAGGAGGGCCGGGTCGGTGAGGGTGCCCGTGCCGTCGGGGGGCACCAGCCAGCGCACGCCACCGGTCGTCACCCGGCCCGGGTGGGGCACCACGACCCAGGTGCCGGAACCCGCGGCGCGCACCCCGGTACCGAGCCAGCGGGCGGCGGTGCCCGGCGGGACGAAGAAGCCGGTGCGGGCGTCCCCGAGGTCGGCGAGGACCGGGCCGGGCCGGTCCAGGAGCCGGGTGAGGACGTCGAGGGCGGGCCGGCCGAGCCCGCCCGGCAGGATCAGCACGTCCCAGCGCCGGCCGGCGGGCAGCAGCGCGACCCCGTGCGGGTTGCGCTCCCACTCCCACCGGCAGGCGTCGGGCTCGGGCGCGACCGAGACCAGCCATTCCACCGCGCTCCGGATCCCCGGGGCCCCCGTACCTGTCATCGCAGCGTTCTCCTCTCCGTGCGGACACGGTGTCCGCACGGAGAGAGCGGGCCGGACGGCCGCTCTTACGCGACATCACCCGACCGTGGCGTGTGACCTGAGTCACACGCACCGGCCCGGGGCTCAGCTGTCGAAGCCGAGGCCGAGGCGGTCCATCGCCTTCAGCCACAGGTTGCGCCGGCCGCCGTTGGCGTCGGCGCGGGCGAGGGACCACTTGGTGAGGCCGATCCCGGCCCAGGCGATCGGTTCCGGCGGGAACGGCAGCGGCTTGGAGCGGACCATCGACAGCTCCGTCCGCTCGGTGCGCTCACCGGAGAGCAGGTCGAGCATCACCTCGGCGCCGAAGCGGGTGGCGCCCACCCCGAGGCCGGTGAACCCGGCCGCGTACGCCACCCTGCCCTGGTGGGCGGTGCCGAAGAAGGCGGAGAAGCGCGAGCAGGTGTCGATGGCGCCGCCCCAGGCGTGGCTGAACCGGAGCCCCTCCAGCTGCGGGAAGCAGGTGAAGAAGTGCTGCGCCAGCTTGAGGTACGTCTCGGGGCGGTGGTCCATCTCGGCGGCCACCTTGCCGCCGAAGCGGTACACCGCGTCGTAACCGCCCCACAGGATGCGGTGGTCGGCGGTGATGCGGAAGTAGTGGAACTGGTTGGCGGAGTCGCCGAGGCCCTGCCGGTTCTTCCAGCCGACCGAGGCGAGCTGCGCGGGGCTGAGCGGTTCGGTCATGAGGGCGTAGTCGTAGACCGGGACGGTGTAGTGCCGCACCCGCTTGACCAGGGAGGGGAAGACGTTGGTGCCGAGGGCGACCCGGCGGGCGGCGACGCGGCCGTACGGGGTGCGGACGGCCATGCCGCCGCCCGCGGGCACCAGGTCGAGCCCGGGGCTGTTCTCGAAGATCCGCACGCCGAGGTCCAGACAGGCGCGCTTGAGGCCCCAGGCCAGTCTCGCCGGGTGGAGCATGGCGACGCCGCGCCGGTCCCAGAGGCCGGCGAGGAAGGTCGGGGAGTCGACCTCGGCCCGTACGGCGTCCCGGTCCAGGAGCTCCAGTCCGTCCGCGAGGCCGAGCCGGTCGGCCTCCTCGTACCACTGGTGGAGTTCCTCGGTCTGGTGCGGTTCGGTGGCGACGTCGATCTCGCCGGTGCGCTCGAAGTCGCAGTCCAGGGAGTAGCGGGCGACGGCCTCCTCGATGGCGTCGAGGTTGGCCTCGCCCATGCGCTCCAGCTTCGGCAGCTCACCGGGCCAGCGGGCCAGTCCGTTGCCGAAGCCGTGGGTGAGGGAGGCGGCGCAGAAGCCGCCGTTGCGGCCCGAGGCGGCCCAGCCCACCTCGCGGCCTTCGATGAGCACGACGTCCCGGGAGGGGTCGCGCTCCTTGGCGAGGAGCGCGGTCCACAGTCCGCTGTAACCGCCGCCGACGACGAGGAGGTCGCACTTCTCGGTGCCGGTGAGGGCGGGCAGGGCGCCGGGCTTGCCGGGGTCTTCCAGCCAGAAGGGGACGGGCTGGGCGTCGGAGAGAGATTGTGCAGCGAGACGCATGGCGACTGGGGCCATGGTTTCCAACTCCTTCGGTGCCTGACCGGCTGCCGGTCAGGCCGTTGCGGTCTTCTTGCGCCGGTTCGCGATGAGCTGGCCGGTCACGACGATCAGTACCGCCAGGACGAACATGGCGGTGCCGATGACGTTGATCTGAACGGGCGTTCCGCGCTGTGCCGAGCCCCAGACGAACATGGGGAAGGTCACCGTGGACGGGCCCGCGTTGAAGTTGGTGATGATGAAGTCGTCGAACGAGAGCGCGAAGGCCAGGAGGCCGCCGGCGGCGATGCCGGGCGCGGCGATCGGCAGGGTGACGCGCAGGAAGGTCTGCGCGGGCCCCGCGTAGAGGTCGCGCGCGGCTTCCTCCAGGCGCGGGTCCATGGACATGATCCGGGCCTTGACCGCCGTCACGACGAACGACAGGCAGAACATGATGTGGGCGATGAGGACCGTCCAGAAGCCGAGCTGGACACCCATGTTGAGGAAGAGGGTGAGCAGCGAGGCGGCCATGACGACCTCGGGCATCGCCATCGGCAGGAAGATGAGCGAGTTGATCGCGCCCCGGGCCCGGAAGCGGTAGCGGACGAGCGCGAAGGCGATCATCGTGCCGAGGAGGACCGCCCCGAGCGTGGCCCAGGCGGCCAGCTGGAGGGAGAGTGTCAGCGACCGGCACAGGTCGGCGACGCCGCACGGGTCCTTCCAGGCGTCGGTGGAGAACCGCTGCCAGGAGTAGTTGAAGCGCCCGTTCGGCCGGTTGAACGAGAAGACCATGACCACGACGTTCGGCAGGATCATGTACGCGAGCGTCAGCAGGCCGGCGATGACGACGAGGTTCTTGCGGAGCCGGCGCATCAGACCAGGTCCTCCGTTCCCGCCTTGCGGATGTAGAAGGTGACCATGAGCAGCACGATCGCCATGAGGATGAAGGACAGGGCGGCGGCGGTCGGGTAGTCCAGGACGCGGAGGAACTGCGACTGGATGACGTTGCCGACCATCTTGGTGTCGGTGGAGCCGAGCAGTTCGGCGTTGACGTAGTCGCCGCTCGCCGGGATGAAGGTGAGCAGGGTGCCGGAGACCACGCCGGGCATCGACAGCGGGAAAGTCACCTTGCGGAAGGTGGTCGCCGGGGAGGCGTACAGGTCCCGCGCCGCTTCGTGGAGCCGGGTGTCGATCCGCTCCAGGGAGGTGTAGAGGGGCAGGATCATGAACGGCAGGAAGTTGTACGTGAGGCCGCAGACGACCGCCATCGGGGTGGCGAGGACGCGGTCGCCCTCGGTCCAGCCGAGCCAGCTCGTCACGTCGAGGACGTGCAGGGCGCCCAGCGCGTCCACCAGGAGGCTGTCGTCGGCCAGGATCGTCTTCCAGGCCAGCGTCCGGATGAGGAAGCTGGTGAAGAAGGGCGCGATGACGAGGACGAGGAGCAGGTTCCGCCAGCGGCCGGCCCGGAAGGCGATGAGGTACGCGAGCGGGTAGCCGAGCAGCAGGCAGAGCAGGGTCGCGGTCCCGGCGTAGAGCAGGGAGCGGACGAACTGCGGCCAGTACTCCTGGAAGGCGTCCCAGTAGGTCCGGACGTGCCAGGTGACCTGGAAGCCCTGCTCCAGGGAGCCGGTCTGCACGGAGGTGGAGGCCTGGTAGACCATCGGCAGCGCGAAGAAGACGAGCAGCCAGACGATGCCGGGCAGCAGCAGCCAGTAGGGGACGAGCCGTTTGCGGGTGGCGGGCTTGCGCGGCACCGGCCCGGCCACCGGTGGCGCCTGTGTCGTCGGTGTGGCGCTCACAGCGAGTCCTCCACCGTCTCCACACCGGCGTCGATGTCCTGGTCGGCGTCGAGGCCGAAGGTGTGGGCGGGGTTCCAGTGCAGGACGACCTCGGTACCGGGGAGGAGCCCGGCGCGCCTCTCCACGTTCTGTTCGTACACCTGGAGCTCGGCCCCGGCCGGCGAGTTCACCACGTACTGGGTGGAGACCCCGATGAACGAGGAGTCGGCGATCCGTCCGGTCACCCGGTTGCGGCCCGCGCCGATCTCCCCCGCGTCGTCGGCGTGCGCGAGCGAGATCTTTTCGGGGCGTACGCCGACGAGGAGCTTGCCGCCCTTGCGGACGGCGGAGGTACAGCGGTCGGCGGGCACCCGCAGCCGGCCGCCACCGGCCGTGACGAGCACGTCGGCGCCGGTCTCGACGACCTCCGCCTCGATGAGGTTGGAGGTGCCGAGGAAGTTGGCCACGAAGGTGGTGCGCGGGTTCTCGTACAGGTCGGCGGGGGCGCCGAGCTGCTCGACCCGGCCGCCGTTCATCACCGCGACCTGGTCGGCCATGGTCATGGCCTCCTCCTGGTCGTGGGTGACGTGCACGAAGGTGATGCCGACCTCGGTCTGGATGCGCTTGAGCTCCAGCTGCATCTGGCGGCGCAGCTTGAGGTCGAGGGCGCCGAGCGGCTCGTCGAGGAGGAGCACCTGCGGGTGGTTGATGAGGGCGCGAGCCACGGCGACGCGCTGCTGCTGGCCGCCGGAGAGCTGGTGCGGCCGGTGCCTGGCCTTGTCGCCGAGCTGGACGAGTTCCAGCATGTCGTCGACCTGCTTCTTCACCGATTTGATGCCGCGCCGGCGCAGGCCGAAGGCGATGTTCTCGCTGATGTCCATGTGCGGGAAGAGCGCGTAGGACTGGAAGACGGTGTTGACCGGCCGCTTGTAGGGCGGCAGGTCGGTGACGTCCGTGTCGCCGAGGAAGACGCTGCCGGTGCTGGGGTCCTCCAGGCCGGCGATCATGCGCAGGGTGGTGGTCTTGCCGCAGCCGGAGGCGCCGAGGAGGGCGAAGAAGGAGCCCTGGGGGACGGTCAGGTCGAGCGGGTGGACGGCGGTGAAGGAGCCGTAGGTCTTGCTGATGCCGGTGAGACGGACGTCGCCGCCGGTGGTGGTGTCGGTCATGGGTGCTGGTCCCGGTCGGTGAGAGGGGTGGACGACGACTGCCTCAGGCGCCGATGAGCTTGGCGAACTTCTCCTCGTACGCGGACTCCTCGGCGCTGCTGAGCGAGCGGAAGGCGCGGGACTTCCTGGCCATGGCCTTGTCCGGGAGGATCAGCGGGTTGTCCGCCAGTTCGGGGTCGATCTTGGCGAGTTCGTCCTTCACCCCGTCGACGGGGCAGACGTAGTTGATGTAGGCGGCGAGCTGGGCGGCGACGGGCAGCTCGTAGTAGTGGTCGATGAGCTTCTCGGCGTTGGTCTTGTGCCGGGCCTGCGCGGGCACGAGCAGGTTGTCGCTGGAGGTGATGTAACCGGCGGCGGGGATGGCGAACTTGATGTCGGGGTTGTCGGCCTGGAGCTGGATGACGTCACCGGCCCAGGCCAGACAGGCCGCGAGGTCGCCCTTGTCGAGGTCGGAGGTGTAGTCGTTGCCGGTGAAGCGGCGGATCTGCTTCTTGTCGACGGCCTTCTGGAGGCGGCCGACGGCGGCGTCGAAGTCGGCGTCGGTGAAGCTGCCGGGGTCCTTGCCCATGTCGATGAGGGTCATGCCGACGGAGTCGCGCATCTCGGTGAGGAAGCCGACGCGGCCCTTGAGGGAGGGGTCGTCGAGCAGCTGGCTGACCGAGTCGACCTTCTTCCCGCCGGTCGCCTTGGCGTTGTAGGCGATGACGGTGGAGATGCCGGTCCACGGGTACGAGTAGGCGCGGCCCGGGTCCCAGTCGGGGCTGCGGAACTGGGCCGAGAGGTTGGCGTAGGCGTGGGGGAGGTTCGAGGGGTCGAGCTTCTGGGCCCAGCCGAGCCGGATGATGCGGGCGGCCAGCCAGTCGGTGACGCAGATCAGGTCGCGGCCGGTGTCCTGGCCGGCCGCGAGCTGCGGCTTGATCTTGCCGAAGAACTCGACGTTGTCGTTGATGTCCTCGGTGTACTTGACCTTGATCCCGGTGCGCTTCGTGAACGCCTCCAGGGTGGGGCGGGACTTCTCGTCCTCGCTCACGTCCATGTACTCGGTCCAGTTGGAGAAGGCGAGGGTCTTCTCCTTGGCCGAGAAGTCGGTGGAGGCGGGGCCCTGGCCCTCGCGCTTGGCCGGCGGGATGCCGCAGGCGCTCAGGGTGGTGAGGCCGCCCGCGGTGAGCGCGCCGACACCGCCCGCGCGCAGCAGCGAACGGCGGCTGAGGGCGCCCCGGCCGTTCGTGAGGCTGCGCCGTATCGCCGCGCGCTGCGCGGCGGAGAGGCTGTCGGGCTCGTACTGCTCCATGCGCTGTGCCCTTTCGGGATGGTTCGCCGCTGGTCGGGCGGCGGGCTGCTATCGGTCCCCGAAGATCGTGCGGTGCCAGTCCTTGGCGGCCACCGCCGTGTTGTCGTACATCACGTGCTTGACCTGCGTGTACTCCTCGAAGGAGTACACCGACATGTCCTTTCCGAAGCCCGAGGCCCGGTATCCGCCGTGGGGCATCTCGCTGATGATCGGGATGTGGTCGTTGACCCAGACGCAGCCGGCCTTGATCTCGCGGGTGGCCCGGCCCGCCCGGTAGACGTCGCGGCTCCAGGCGGAGGCGGCGAGGCCGTAGGGGGTGTCGTTGGCGAGCCGGATGCCCTCGTCGTCGCTGTCGAAGGGCAGGGCCACCAGGACCGGACCGAAGATCTCCGAGCGGACGACCTCGCTGTCCTGCGCGGCGCCGGTGATCAGGGTCGGTCGATAGTACGCACCGTCCTTGAGGTCTCCGCCGGGAGCCTCGCCGCCGGTGACGACGGTGGCGTAGCCGCGGGCGCGCTCGACGAAGCCGGCGACCCGGTCGCGCTGGGCGTGGCTGATGAGCGGGCCGAGGTCGGTGGCGGGGTCGAAGGGGTCGCCGAGGCGGACGGTCTCCATGAGTTCCGCGACGCGGGCGACGAAGGCGTCGAAGAGGGGCCGCTGGACGTAGGCGCGGGTGGCGGCGGTGCAGTCCTGGCCGGTGTTGATGAGGGAGGCGGCGACGGCGCCGTGGGCGGCGGCCTCCAGGTCGGCGTCGTCGAAGACGACGAAGGGGGCCTTGCCGCCGAGTTCGAGGTGGAGGCGCTTGACGGTGGCGGTGGCGATCTCCGCGACCCGCTTGCCGACGGCGGTGGAGCCGGTGAAGGAGGTCATGGCGACGGACGGGTGGCCGACGAGGTGTTCGCCCGCGGTGCGGCCGGCGCCGGTGACGATGTTGACGACGCCGTCGGGGAGGCCGGCGGCGGTGGCCGCCTCGGCGAACATGAGGGAGGTGAGCGGGGTGAGCTCGGCCGGCTTGAGGACGACGGTGTTGCCGGCGGCGACGGCCGGGAGGATCTTCCAGGCGGCCATCTGGAGGGGGTAGTTCCAGGGGGCGATGGAGCCGATGACGCCGATGGGCTCGCGCCGTACGTAGGAGGTGTGGTCGCCGCTGTACTCGCCGGCGGACTGGCCCTGGAGGTGGCGGGCGGCCCCGGCGAAGAAGGCGGTGTTGTCGACGGTGCCGGGCACGTCGAACTCGGTGGTGAGCTTGAGGGGCTTGCCGCACTGGAGGGATTCCACCCGGGCGAAGTCGTCGGCCCGCTCGGCGAGGACGCCGGCGAGCCGGTGGAGTGCCTCCGCGCGTTCGCCGGGGGTGGCGCCCGCCCACGCGGGGAGGGCCGCCTCGGCGGCGGCGACGGCGGCGTCCACGTCGGCGGTGGAGGCGAGCGCGTAGGTGAGGACGCTCTCCCCCGTCGCCGGATCGATCACGTGGTGGTCCTGACCCGAGGTTCCGTGGCGCGGTCGCCCGCCGATGTACTGTGCGCCGTCCGCGAAGCGGTCCGTCACCTGGAAGCGGTTGCCCATGACGCTCTCCGTTGTTCCAGCTCGAATTGAGTGCCGATCCTGACAGAGGCCTGTCGGCCCAACAAGTGATTCCGTTGTTGCCTTTTGGTTACGCGACGGAATCGGTCGACCATGTGTCGAGGCCGCCGGAACATCTCCGTACGGAGTGTCCGTGGCGCCTGCCAGACTCGCGTGCATGACCATGATCGAGGAGCTGACACAGCAGGTCAGCAAGGGTGAACGGGTGAAGTGGCTGCACTTCTGGGGCCACCGTCCGCGACCCGACGGGCGGCTCTCGGCGAGCTGCCTGAGCCAGTGGTGGCCGGCGCCGTTCACCGTGGACGGGGTGGAGTACGCGACCGCCGAGCACTGGATGATGGCGGCGAAGGCCCGTCTCTTCGGCGACGCCGCGGCCGAGCGGGCCGTGCTGGCCTCCGCCACCCCGGCGGAGGCGAAGAACGCGGGCCGGCTGGTGCGGGACTTCGACGAGGCGGTGTGGGAGCGGGAGCGCTTCGGGGTCGTCGTCGCGGGCAGCGTCCACAAGTTCTCCGCGGACGAGGCCCTGCGCGGTTTCCTTCTCTCCACCGGCACCCGGGTCCTGGTGGAGGCCAGCCCGCTGGACCGGATCTGGGGGATCGGGCTCGCCGCCGACGACCCGCGCGCCCACGACCCGGCCCGCTGGCGCGGCCTCAACCTGCTGGGATTCGCCCTGATGGAGGCCCGGGACCGGCTGCGCGCGGCGGCCGGGTGACACCGGGCCCCCGCGCGCGGCCGGCGGGAACGCCTCCTGCCGGGCGGCTGCCGCGGCCGGTCCCTACCGGGTGTCCGACAGGCTGGTGGGGAACGGGTCCTCGTCGGAGCCGGACGACGAGGAGTCCTGGGTGAGCGACCAGATGAGGAAGCCCAGGAAGGCCCCGCTGATCACGATGCCGATCGAGCCGAGGATGACACCGGCGAGTGCCATGCCACGGTTGGTGGCCTCGCCCCGGTTGGCCTTCTTCATGCCGATGACGCCGAAGACGAGGGCCATGATCCCGAGGACGACGCCGAGGCCCCAGAAGCAGAAACCGGCCACGGCGACGATGCCGAGGACCATGGCCGTGATGCCCATGCCGTTGGCGGGCCTGGCGCCCCAGCCGGGCTGCGTCCCGTACCCGTAGGCGGGCGGGTAGCCGTACGAGGGCCCGGGCGGCGCGGCGGGGGCGGAAGCGGGGGCCGGGTATCCGTAGGCGCCGGGTGTGGCCGCCGGGCCGCCGGGGGCGACCGGGGGCGGCGGGACGTCGGCGGCGGGGCCGCCCGCGGACGGCATGGACGTGACGGTCGGCTGGTCGTGGACCGGGGACGTGGCCGAGCCCTTGCTCAGTTCCACCCCGTCGCGGTTCGGCGGAGCCCACGGGTCCGCCGGGTCGAAGCCGCCCGGCTGCTGGTGTCGGTTGTCAGACATGGGCCTCCCCCATCGTGGTCACGTCATGCTACGGCCTCCCCCGTACGGGGGAACCGACCGGCCTACGATGACCGGATGACCGATCTGCGCCCCGGCCTCCGCCCGGATCTCCACCCCTTCATCGCCGGCCTGCCCAAGGCCGAACTGCACGTCCACCACGTCGGCTCCGCCTCCCCCCGGATCGTCGCCGAGCTCGCCGCCCGGCACCCGGACTCCGAGGTCCCCACGGACCCGGAGGCACTGGCCGACTACTTCACCTTCACGGACTTCGCCCACTTCATCGAGGTCTACCTCTCGGTGGTGGACCTGGTCCGCACCCCGGAGGACGTGCGGCTGCTGACCTTCGAGGTGGCCCGGGACATGGCCCGGCAGAACATCCGGTACGCCGAACTGACCGTCACCCCCTACTCCTCCACCCGACGCGGCATCGACGAGCGGGCCTTCATGGAGGCGATCGAGGACGCGCGCAAGGCGGCCGAGGCCGAGTTCGGCACGGTCCTGCGCTGGTGCTTCGACATCCCCGGCGAGGCGGGCCTGGAGGCCGCCGAGGAGACCGCGCGGCTCGCCACCACGGACGGCATCCGGCCGGAGGGCCTGGTCTCCTTCGGCCTCGGCGGCCCCGAGATCGGCGTGCCGCGCCCGCAGTTCAAGCCGTACTTCGACCGGGCCCGGGCGGCCGGTCTGCGGTCCGTCCCGCACGCGGGCGAGACGACCGGCCCGGAGACGGTCTGGGACGCGCTGCGCGAACTCGGCGCCGAGCGCGTCGGCCACGGCACCAGCTCGGTCAAGGACCCCGAGCTCCTGGCCCACCTGGCCGAGCACCGGATCGCCCTGGAGGTCTGCCCGACGTCCAACATCGCCACCCGGGCCGTCGCCACCCTGGACGAGCACCCGATCCGGGCCATGGTCGACGCCGGGGTGCTGGTCACGGTCAACAGCGACGACCCGCCGATGTTCGGCACCGACCTCAACAACGAGTACGCGGTGGCCGCCCGGCTCCTCGGCCTGGACGAGCGCGGCCTCGCCGCCCTGGCCGTCAACGCCGTCGAGGCCTCCTTCCTCGACCCGGCCGGCAAGGCCCGGCTCGCCGCCGAGATCGACACGTACACCGAGGCCTGGCTCACCCGCTGAGACACCGACAATGGGCCCATGCGCCCTGTCACTGTCGTAGGTCATCGCGGCGACCCGTACCGCGTCCGTGAGAACACGCTCCCCTCGATCGCCTCCGCGATCGAGCGGGGCGCGGACGCCGTCGAGGTCGACGTCCGGCTCACCGCGGACGGGGTGCCCGTCCTCCTCCACGACGACACGCTGAAGCGGCTGTGGCGGCACGAACTGCCGCTGGCCTCCCTGCCGTACGCGCGGCTGCGCGAGCTGACGGACGGCGGGGTGCCGACCCTGCGCGAGGCGCTGGTGGTGGCGGGGTCGCACCGGCTGATGCTGGATCTGCCCGGCGGGAACGAGGAGTCGGTCCGCACGGTCGTCGGCACCGTCCGCGAGTGCGGGGCCGCCGAGCGCGTCTACTACTGCGCGGGGGCGGTCGCCATGCTCCAGGTGCGGGCGGCCGACCCGGACGCCGAGATCGCCCTGACGTGGACCTCGCTCGCCCCGCCCCGGCCGGTGCTGCTCGACGCGGTCCGCCCCAAGTGGCTGAACTACCGCTTCGGGCTGATCAGCCGGCCGCTGACCGACCGGATCCACCGGGACGGCCTGCTCGTCTCGGCGTGGACGGCCGACACCCGGCGCACCATGCGCCGGCTGATCGCCGCCGGGGCCGACTCCGTCACCACCAACCGGGTCGACGCGCTCGCCGCCGTCCTGCGCGAGGGCCGGTAGGCGTGGGAGCACGGGGGGACGTCCGCGACCGGTGGACGCGGGCGCGGACCTGGGGCGCGGCGAATCCCTGGGCGGTGGACGGCGGGCTCGCGCTGCTCGTGCAGGCCGCGATGACGATGCCGTTCGTGGTGCCGCGCCCGGCGCACCTGGAGCCGGCGACGTGGAGCGCGTACGGCCTGATGACGCTCACCGTGCTGCCGCTGGTGGCCCGGCGGCGGGCGCCGGTGGCGGTGCTGTGGGCGGTCCTCGCGACGAGCGCCCTGTACACGCTGGCCGTGGACGGTCCGGGGCAGCCCCTGCCGTACACCGGACTCGTCGCCGTGTACACGATCGCCGCGCTCTCGGTGGTCTGGAAGCGGGTGGTGACCGCCGCGGTCCTGGTGGTGGCGGTGCCGGTCTCGGTGTGGCTGAACACCCGGTCGGCGCGTGAACTGACCTTCTCCCTCTTCGTGTTCGGCGCCGCGTACGTCCTCGGCCGGCTCACCGCCGCCCGGCAGCGGGCCCAGGTGGTCGAGGCCGAGCGGGCCGCCGCGCGGGAACGGGCCCGGATCGCCCGGGAGATGCACGACGTCCTCTCGCACGCGGTGAGCCTGATGGTCGTCCAGGCGGAGGCCGGGCCCGTCGCCGTACGGACGGCGCCGGAGCGGGCCGAGGCCGCCTTCGAGGCGATCTCGGAGACGGGCCGGGAGGCGATGGTCCAGCTGCGGCGGATGCTGGGCGTGCTGCGGGAGGACCCCGGCGCGGGCGGGCCGCCGCGCGCGCCGCAGCCGGACCTCGGCGAACTGCCCGCCCTGCTCGACCGGGTACGGGCCGGCGGCCTCGGCGTCGTGTACGAGACCTCCGGCGGGGTGCGGGCGCTGCCCTCCTCGGTCGGTGCGACGGTCTACCGGATCGTGCAGGAGGCGCTGACCAACGTGGTCCGGCACGCCGGGGCCCGGACCGCGAGCGTCCGCCTCGACCACGCGGACGGCCGGCTGACCGTGCTCGTACGGGACGACGGGCGCGGGCCCCGCTCCCCCGCCGCCGCGCCGGGCACCGGTCACGGTCTGGTCGGCATCCGGGAGCGGGCCGCCGCGCACGGCGGGAGCGTGACGGCGGGCCCGGGCCCGGGCGGGCGCGGGTTCGAGGTGCGGGTGCTGCTGCCCGTACCCTCCACGGCGGAGGTGGGGTCGTGACGATCCGTGTGGTGGTGGCCGACGACCAGGAGCTGGTCCGCGGCGGCTTCGCGATGATCCTGGACGCGCAGCCGGACATCGAGGTGGTGGCGGAGGCCGGCGACGGCGCGGCGGCGATCGCGGCGGTGCGGGCGCACGCGCCCGACGTGGCGCTGCTCGACATCCGGATGCCGCGCGTGGACGGCATCGAGGCCTGCCGTGCGATCGCGGCGGAGTCCGCCTGCCGGACGGTGATGCTGACGACCTTCGACACGGACGCGTACGTGTACGAGGCGCTGCACGCGGGCGCGAGCGGCTTCCTCCTGAAGGACGTGCGGCGCGACGACCTGGTGCACGCGGTCCGGGTGGTGGCGGCGGGCGACTCGCTGCTCGCACCGTCCGTGGCGCGGCGGCTCGTGGAGCAGTACACGGCGGGCGGGCCGCGCCGGACGGACCCGGACCCGCGGCTCGGCGTCCTGACGGGGCGGGAGCGTCAGACGCTGCTGCTCCTCGCGCGCGGCCTGTCGAACGCGGAGATCGCGGCGGAACTGGTGGTGAGCGAGCACACCGTGAAGACGCACGTGGGCAACGTGCTGGCCAAGCTGGGGCTGCGGGACCGGGTGCAGGCGGTCATCTGCGCCTACGAGACGGGCCTGGTCGCGGCGGGCGCTCCCCCGGCCGGGGGAGGCGCGGGGGCGGTCCCTCCCCCGTGGCGGTGAGGAACCGGCGCGGCGATGCCGCCGGTGCGGGCGATCCGCGCGGCGACTCCGGTCAGCAGGATGGGAACCGTCCGGAACGACGTTTTCCCCCACGGGAGTTCAGCATGGGAAAGACCACCCGCACCCTGCTCGCCGCCGCCCTGCTCCTGGGCGTCGGCGTGCCCTCCGCCGTCGCGGCGGACCCGGCCTGGGCGGTGCCGGGAGGGGTAGGGGGGTGCCGTCCACAGAGTGAGGGATCGTGAGCGCTCGTGTGGAGGCGGCTGCGCGCTGGTGCTCTGCGCCAAGCGCACGAGCTT
>NZ_JBEORS010000033.1:0-48031 GCF_040302405.1 Streptomyces sp. NPDC126503 | reverse complement strand
CCTCCACACCTACAACCACCACCGCTGCCACACCGCACTCAGCGGACACCCGCCCATCACCCGCGTCAACAACGCTGCGGGTCAATACACCTAGGCCGTGTCCGGAAAGTCGCGCCTGGCCCGCGACTCCCCCAGAGCTTCGCCTGGGAGGTGCCCCCATGCGCACGCACCCTCGCTGCGTTGTCGGGATCACCCGAGTACGCCCAGTACGAGGGCGACCCTCCGCCTTGCGAGGGCACGCACCAGACGCCGCGGGCCCTGCCCTGCGGGCAGACGCCGCTACTTTCCGGACACGGCCCAGGGGGCGTGGACGCCGGAGCCCCGGACGCGCCTCCGCGCCGCGTCCCGGGGAGGGGGCGCGGCGCGGAGGGGGCCCGGCGGGGGCAAGGGCCGTGAGCGTCCCCGCCGGGGGCTGGGAGCACCGTCAGGCCGGGGACGTCAGCAGGCGCCGAGGTCCTTCCAGACGCCCCACTGGCCGGTCGTGCCCGGCTCCTCGTTCTGGGTCCACCACTGGGCCTTCCAGGTGCGGCCCTTGTGCGAGACCTCGCTGCCGGCCGTGTAGACCGTGCCCGCGACGTAGGCCGGAGCGGTGCAGCCCGTGGTGGGCGGCGTCGTCGGCGGGGTCGTGGGCGGCGTGGTCGGGGGAGTGGTGGGCGGGGTCGTCGGGGGAGTGGTCGGCGGGGTGGTGGAGCCGGGCTCCACGACCGTCGTGCCGCGCGCCAGGTCGCCGGCGAGGGCGTAGGTCGTGCCGTTGATGTTCACCGTCCAGTTGGAGGGGGTGGACACCGGCAGGTAGTAGTTGAACGCCAGGTCGACCGTCGCGCCCGGGGCGAGCGACTGCCAGGCCGGGAGCTTCAGGGAGACGCGGTGGAAGTCGCCCTTCAGGCCGCCGACGTTGCCGCCCGTGTGGTCGCTGCTGATGACCTTGGTGCCGAAACCGGACTGGTCCGAGGCGTTGCCCGGCGCCGAGGTCGCGTAGTCGAACTGGAACTCCGTGCCGCCCGGCAGGGTCGTGTTCGTCCGGTTGGTGATCTTGATCTTCGGGGTGATCGGGTAGTTCGAGTCACCGAGCTTGAACTCGGTGAACTGCGCGTCGATGTTCACCGCCTTCGCGGGCAGCGGCTTGTTGGACTTCTTCGCGCCGTACGGGGTCGCCGTCCTGAACTTGTCGTACATCAGCGAGGTGAGCGTCGAGCCCATCTCGTACTGGCCCTTGGCCGCGTTCCAGGCGTAGTCGCCGGCCATCTCCCAGACCATGGTGCCGCCGATGCCGCGGTCGACCACGTAGTCGGCCTTGGCGGCCACGGACTGCTCGTCCTCGGTGGAGAGGAACACCTTCTTCTGGGCGTTCCACAGCCACGGCGCGACCAGGGTCGGGTCGTACTTGCGGACGTAGGTGCCGGTCAGGGTGGTGTTCGCCGGGAAGCCGTACCGGGTGACGTAGTCGCCGACGATCCCCTTCTCGAGGTTCTTGGCGTGCCACATCGGGTTGGAGCCGGCCGGGGACTCCTTGCCCGCGGTGTCCTTGTCGTGCCACAGGTTGTCGATGCCGACGGCGCCGTCACCGCACTTGGTCAGACCGGATCCGGCGGGGCAGGTGGCCGCGGTTGCCTTGCCCCACAGGCCGTCGGTGCCGCCCTGCACGTTCTTGTGGCCACGGGTGTAGTACGGCAGGCCGATGTTGATGCGGCCGGCCGGCATGGAGCCGCGGAAGTAGTGGTACGCCCAGTCGGTGTTGAGGTAGCCGATGCCGCCGTACTGCGCGGAGCCGTAGACGTTGGCGGCGGCGAGCTCGCCGTCCTTGCCGTCGTCGAAGAGGGAGGCGTTGGGGCCGACGTACTCGTTCCAGGCGCCGTGCAGGTCGTACGACATGATGTTGACGTAGTCCAGGTACTTCTGGACCTGGAAGGTCTCCATGCCGCGCAGCAGGTAGCCGGAGGAGGGGGCGGCGACCGTCAGCAGGTAGTGCCTGCCGTCGGCGGCGCCGGCCGTGTCCAGCTTCTCGCGGAGGGACTTCATCAGGGCCGCGTAGCCCTGCACGAGACCGGCGCGGCGGGCGTTGGCGAGCTGCCAGTCGAGGGGGTTGCCCGCGTCCTTCATGGTGGTCGGGTACTCGTAGTCGATGTCGACGCCGTTGAACCCGTACTTCCGGATGAAGTCGACCGCCGAGGCGGCGAAGGTGTCGATCCCGGCCTGGTTGACCGACCCGTCGGCGTTGGTCGCCATCGAGTAGAAGCCGCCGGAGTTCACCCGCTCGCCGTTGTCGGCGAAGTACCCGCCGGTCTCCGCCCAGCCGCCGACCGAGATCAGCGTCTTGACGTCCGGGTGCTGCTTCTTGAACTTGTTCAGCAGGTTGAAGTGGCCCTTGTAGGGGAGGGCCGGGTCCATCTCCGCGCCCGCCACGCCGGACCAGGTCATCCCGGTGGCCGCGTTGTTGGGGCCGTCCGTGCCGACCGAGAGCTTGTTGTCACCGCCGACGTGGGCGAAGGCGTAGTTGATGTGGGTGATCTTGTCCCACGGGATGTCCTTGGCGAGGTACGCGGGCTCGCCGTTCTTGCCGGTGCGCCAGCCGGTGAAGTAGCCGATGACCCGGCGCTGGTGGTCCGCGCCCATCTTCTCGCGGCCCTCGGTGTCGTAGACCGAGCAGTACGGGACGTCGACGCCGGGCGTCTTGTAGAGGCCGTCGGGGCGACAGGACTCGTGGTCGGCGGCGTAGGAGACGCCTCCGGAGAGCGAGCTGAGCAGCAGCCCGGCGACGGCCGCGCCGGACGCGAGCAGCGAGGCTCTCTTGGTCGTGGGGGACAGCACGATCGGGTCCTCCTGGGGTGGGGGTCCCGCCACGCCCTCGGGCGCGGGGGAGGGGAGACACGCAACGAACAAGGGGGTGGTACGTGTGGGGCCCGTGGAGTGCGCACACCGGCGGGCCGTGCCTCGGAGGTGACACGGACATTAAGAGGACTAGACCAGTGCGTCAATAGGTCTGGACCAACTGGGGATTCCGGGAGGGCGTGTGAGTCATCGCACAGCGCCCGGCCGCATGGCCCCCGGACACCCGTGGCAGACTGGCCGTGTATCAGCAGCAGCGCACTCCGGGGTCGGTGTAATTCCGAACCGGCGGTATAGTCCGCGACCCGTCCGCAGCCAGCGGCCGGTTGACCAGGTGAAATTCCTGGACCGACGGTGAAAGTCCGGATGGGAGGCAGTGCGCGGCGGGCGACCCCTGTCAGGGGTGGGCCGGCCGTACGTCCGCTGGTCGCCGTCCGCCCCCGCCGGGGGCCGGGCCCGGCGTACCCGCGACGCGGCCTCGGCGCACCTCGCCCCGGTGTCGTACCCGCTCCCTGTCGTCACCGACAGGCCCCGGAGTCCGTGCCCGAAGAGGCAGGAGGACCCGGTGGACCCGCAGGCCGACATCACCGCCATGCGACGCGCCGTCGAACTCGCCGCCCGCGGACTCGGCGCCACCAGCCCCAACCCCGTCGTCGGCTGCGTCATCACCGACGCCTCCGGCCACCCGGTCGGCGAAGGCTGGCACCAGCGCGCCGGCGGCCCCCACGCCGAGGTCCACGCCCTGCGCGCGGCCGGCGTCCTGGCCCGCGGCGGCACCGCGTACGTCACCCTCGAACCCTGCAACCACACCGGCCGCACCGGCCCCTGCGCCCACGCCCTGGTCGACGCCGGCATCAGCCGCGTCGTGTACGCCGTCGGCGACCCGAACCCGCAGGCCACCGGCGGCGCCGACACCCTGCGCGCCGCCGGGATCGAAGTCTCCCAGGGCCTCCTCGCCGACGAGGCCGAGGCCGGGAACACCGCCTGGCTCACCTCCGTGCGCCGCGGCCGCCCCTTCGTCCGCTGGAAGTACGCCGCCACCCTCGACGGCCGCTCCGCCGCCGCCGACGGCACCTCCCGCTGGATCACCTCCGCCGAGTCCCGCGCCGACGTCCACCGGCTGCGCGCCGAGTCCGACGCCGTCGTCGTCGGCTCCGGCACCGCCCGCACCGACGACCCCCACCTCGCCGTCCGCGGCGTCGAAGGCGCCGTCCAGCCCCTCCGGGTCGTCGTCGACACCGAGGCCACCGCCGTCAAACCCGGCGCCCGGGTCCTCGACGACGCCGCGCCCACCCTGATCGCCGTCGCAGAGGACGCCGACACCGCCCTCGAGCCCGTCGTACGGCTGCCCCGCGCCGGGCGCGGCCTGTCCGTACCCGCCCTCCTGGACGCCCTGCACGCGCGCGGCGTCCGCTCCGTCCTCCTCGAAGGCGGCCCCACCCTCGCGGGCTCCTTCCTCGCCGCGGGCGCCGTCGACCAGATCGTCGGCTACCTCGCCCCGGTCCTCCTCGGCGCCGGACCGCACGTCCTCGCCGACGCCGGAATCACCACCATCGCGGACGCGTTGCGGCTCGACGTCACCGAGACCGTGCGCCTCGGCCCCGACCTCCGCGTCACCGCCGTCCCCACCACCAAGGGAGCCTGACCGTGTTCACCGGAATCGTCGAAGAACTGGGCGAGGTCGTCGCCGTCGAGCAGCTCGCGGACGCCTCCCGCTTCCGGCTCCGCGGCCCCCTGGTCACCGAGGGCGCCCGGCACGGCGACTCCATCGCCGTCAACGGCGTCTGCCTCACGGTGGTCGAGACCGGCGACGGCGAGTTCACCGCCGACGTCATGGCCGAGACCCTCAAGCGCTCCTCCCTCGGCGCCCTGGAGACCGGCTCCCGCGTCAACCTCGAACGCCCCATGGCCGTCGGCGGCCGCCTCGGCGGACACATCGTCCAGGGCCACGTCGACGGCACCGGCACGATCCTGGAGCGCACCCCCTCCGAGCACTGGGAGCTCGTCAAGGTCGGCCTGCCCGCCCACCTCTCCCGGTACGTCGTCGAGAAGGGCTCCATCACCGTCGACGGCGTCAGCCTCACCGTCGTCGAGGTCACCGACGACTGGTTCACCATCAGCCTCATCCCCACCACGCTCGACCTGACCACGCTCGGCCGCAAGCAGCCCGGCGACCCGGTCAACCTGGAAGTCGACGTCATCGCCAAGTACGTCGAGCGGCTGCTCGGCCCCAACGCCCGGGAGAACGTCAAGTGAACTGGCTCAACTCCGAGGCGTTCACCGTCCTCGACCAGAGGATCATCTGGTCCGACATGATCGGCAACATCTTCGGGCTCGCCGCCCTCGCGCTCGGCTGGCGGCGGTCCGTCTGGACCTGGCCCGTGCAGTTCCTCGCCGGCCTCATCCTCTTCGTCGCCTTCTACGGCCACCTCGCCGGCAGCGCCGGCAAGCAGGTCGTCGTCGTGCTCGTGGCGCTCTACGGCTGGTGGCAGTGGCAGCGCGGAAAGGACCAGGGAGCGGACGGCCACATCACCGTGCGCTTCGCCACCTGGCGCGAGCGAGCCGCCATGATCGCCGCGGCCGCCGCGGGCACCGTCGCCGTGGCCCTCCTCTTCAAGGCCTTCCCGACCCTGTCCTGGGACCCCTGGCCCGACGCGTACATCTTCGTCGGCACCATCGTGGCCATGTACGCCCAGGCCAGGGGCATGGTCGAGTTCTGGTTCGCCTGGCTGCTGGTCGACCTGGTCGGCGTCCCGCTGAACTTCGCCAACGGCTACGCCTTCTCCGGATTCGTCTACGTCGTCTACGGCGCGCTCGTCCTGTGGGGCCTGCGCGACTGGTGGCTGCGCTCCCGCACCACCACCGTCCTGGAAGGAGCCCACGCGTGAACGCCCATTCCCTCTGGGACACCACCGACCTCGCCCTCGACCCCGTCGAGCAGGCCATCCGCGACATCGCCGCGGGCCGCCCCGTCGTCGTCGTGGACGACGAGGACCGCGAGAACGAGGGCGACCTCGTCATCGCCGCCGAGAAGGCGACCCCCGAGGTCGTCGCCTTCATGATGAGCGAGTGCCGCGGCCTCATCTGCGCCCCCATGGAGAGCGACGAGCTCGAACGCCTCCACCTGCCGCAGATGGTCGAGCACAACACCGAGTCGATGCGGACCGCCTTCACCGTCTCCGTCGACGCGGCCCCCGAGCACGGCGTCACCACCGGCATCTCCGCCGCCGACCGCGCCACCACCCTCCGGATGCTCGCGAGCGGCACCCACGAGCCCTCCGACTTCGTCCGCCCCGGCCACATCTTCCCGCTGCGCGCCCAGCCCGGCGGCGTCCTCACCCGCAACGGCCACACCGAGGCCGCCGTCGACCTCGCGCGCCTCGCCGGCCTGCGCCCGGCCGGCGCGATCGTCGAGATCGCCGGCGAGGACGGCGTCATGCTGCGCCTGCCCGAGCTGGTCCCCTTCGCCCGCAAGCACGGCCTGACGATCATCTCCATCGAGGACCTGATCGCCTACCGGCGCTCCGCCGAACCCACCGTCCGCCGCGAGGCCGAGGTCCACCTCCCCACCGCGCACGGCGAGTTCACCGCGTACGGCTACCGCTCCACCGTCGACGGCGTCGAGCACGTCGCCCTCGTCCACGGCGAGATCGGCGACGGCGAGGAGGTCCTCGTCCGCGTCCACTCCGAATGCCTCACCGGCGACGTCTTCCACTCCCTGCGCTGCGACTGCGGCCCCCAGCTCCAGGCCTCCATGGACCGCATCACCGAGGCGGGCCGCGGCGTGGTCGTCTACCTCCGCGGCCACGAGGGGCGGGGCATCGGCCTCCTCTCCAAGCTGCGCGCGTACGAACTCCAGGAGCGCGGCCGCGACACCCTCGACGCCAACCTGGAGCTCGGCCTGCCCGCCGACGCCCGCGACTACGCGGCCGGCGCGCAGATCCTCGGCGACCTCGGCGTCCGCAGCCTGCGCCTGATGACCAACAACCCCGACAAGATCGACGCCCTCACGCGCCACGGCCTCACGGTCGAGGGGCGCGAGCCCGTGCCGGTCACGGCCGGCGAGCACAACCTCCGCTACCTGCGCACCAAGCGGGACCGGATGGGCCACGACCTGCCCTGGCTGGACGGCTCTCCCGCCTCCACCTGCGGCAACCAGTAACCCCCTACGTACCACCGTCAAGGAGAATCATGAGCGGCAAGGGCGCACCCGTCCTCAGCGTGAAGAACTGCGGCGACCTGCGGGTCGCGGTGATCGCGGCCCAGTGGCACGAGAAGATCATGGACGGACTCGTCGACGGCGCCCTGCGCGCCCTCGGCGAGCTGGGCATCGAGGAGCCGACCCTCCTGCGCGTCCCCGGCAGCTTCGAACTCCCGGTCGTGGCGAAGGTCCTCGCCGGCCGCGGCTACGATGCCATCGTGGCGCTCGGCGTCGTCATCCGCGGCGGGACGCCCCACTTCGAGTACGTGTGCCAGGGCGTCACCCACGGCCTCACCCAGGTCTCGATCGACACCGGCGTCCCCGTCGGCTTCGGCGTCCTCACCGTCGACAACGAGGAGCAGGCCCTCGACCGCGCGGGCCTCGAAGGCTCCTCCGAGGACAAGGGACACGAGGCCGTCACCGCCGCCGTCGCCACCGCGGCCACCCTGCGCACGGTCAGCGAACCCTGGCGCTGAGTGCGCGACCCTTACCCCGTACTCTTAGGACATCATGGCGAACGAAACCCGTAAAAGCTTCGAAGAGCTCTTCGCCGAGCTGAAGCTCAAGGCCGAGACCGGCGACCCCGCCACCTCCCGCACCGCGGAACTGGTGGACAAGGGCGTCCATGCCATCGGCAAGAAGGTCGTCGAAGAGGCCGCCGAGGTCTGGATGGCCGCCGAGTACGAGAGCAAGGAAGCCGCCGCCGAGGAGATCTCGCAGCTGCTGTACCACGTCCAGGTGATGATGGTCGCCCGCGGGATCTCGCTCGACGACGTCTACGCCCACCTCTGAGCCCACCCGCTCCGCGCACGACCGCTCCCCCCGGCACGACGACCACCCCTACCCCGACTCCAGGCAAAGGAAGCCACCCCATGCTGCGCATCGCCGTCCCCAACAAGGGTTCCCTCTCCGGACCTGCGTCGGCCATGCTCCATGAGGCCGGCTACCGCCAGCGCAAGGAGTCCAAAGAGCTGGTGGTCATCGACCCGGACAACGAGGTCGAGTTCTTCTACCTGCGGCCCAAGGACATCGCGATCTACGTCGCCTCCGGCAAGCTGGACATCGGCATCACCGGCCGTGACCTGCTCCTGGACTCCGGCGCCAGCGCCGAGGAGATCCTCGCGCTGAACTTCGGCCGCTCCACCTTCCGCTACGCCACCCGCCCCGGCACCGCCAAGGGACCCGAGGACTTCGGCGGCATGACGATCGCGACCTCCTACGAGGGCATCGTCGCCAAGCACCTCGCCGACCAGGGGATCGACGCCTCCGTCGTCCACCTCGACGGCGCCGTGGAGACCGCGATCCAGCTGGGCGTCGCCCAGGTCATCGCCGACGTCGTCGAGACCGGCACCAGCCTGCGCAACGCCGGCCTGGAAGTCATCGGCGAGCCGATCCTGACCTCCGAGGCCGTCGTCGTCCGCCGCCAGGGCGCCGACGGCGACCACCCGCAGGTCCAGCAGTTCCTCCGCCGCCTCCAGGGCGTCCTGGTCGCCCGCAGCTACGTGATGATGGACTACGACTGCCGCGCCGAGCACCTGGAGCAGGCCGTCGCCCTCACCCCGGGCCTGGAGTCGCCGACGATCTCCCCGCTGCACAACGAGGGCTGGGTCGCCGTCCGCGCCATGGTCCCCGCCAAGGACGCGCAGCGGGTCATGGACGACCTGTACGAGCTCGGCGCCCGCGCCATCCTCACCACCGCCATCCACGCCTGCCGCCTCTGACGGCGGCCCGGCCCCGCACGCACCCCCAGGCACGAGGAACCCGATGTCCGAGTCGACCCCGCCCGCCCTCCCGGTCACCTTCCGGCCGGGACGCACCCGCGCCGTCCTGCTGACCGTGGGACTCGCGATGTTCGCCGCCATCACCGCCGTGGCGCTGATGCTGGAGCGGCTCGGACCGGGGGAGCGTGCCAGCTTCGTCTTCACCGCCGCCCTCTTCCTCGGCGTCCTCGTCCTGCTCAGCCGTCCCAAGGTCGTCGCCGACGACGAGGGCGTCACGGTCGTCAACATCACCCGCACCCGGCGGCTCGCCTGGGCGGAGATCCTCCGCGTCAACCTGCGGCCCGGCGACCCCTGGGTCTTCCTCGACCTGAGCGACGGCACCAGCCTGCCCGCGCTCGGCATCCAGCCCGGCATCGCCAAGGCGGCCGCCATCCGCGACGCCCGCGCGCTGCGCGCCCTGGCGGACAGCCGGGGCACGGGCTCCGAGACCCGCTGACCCCGGCCCCCCTCAGGGCCCTCCCGCCAGGGAGAACCCTGGCCCGTCCCCCGTACGGGGCCGACCCCCTGCCCTCCGGGGCCTCCCCGTGATTACTCTTGAGGCGGTGGTGCCGAGTGGCGCCACCGCCTCGCGCGTGAAGGGCCGCCGCCGCGGCCCGCGGGGCCTCCCTACGACCCGAGGAGTGACTCCCTCCGGCAATGGACGGATCGTCCGGTAGTACCTCCGCCGCCCCCTCCCCGGAGGCGGCGGCATGATCGTCTCCCTTCTCCTGCTCGCCGCGGCCTTCCTGCTGATCCTCGCCAACGGGTTCTTCGTCGCCGCCGAATTCGGTCTCGTGACCGTCGAGCGTGCCGAGGCCGAACGCGCCGCGGCCGCCGGTGACCGGCGCGCCCGCACGGTCGTCTCGGCCCTGCGCGAGCTCTCGTTCCAGCTCTCCGGCACCCAGCTCGGCATCACCCTGACCTCGCTGGTCGTCGGCATGCTCGCCGAGCCCGCGCTCGCCGGGTTGCTGCACGGGCCGCTCACCGCCACCGGCCTGCCCGCCGGGGCCGTCTCCGGCGTCTCCGTGGTGATCGGCATGCTCCTGGCCTCCGCCGTCCAGATGGTGGTCGGCGAGCTCGTCCCCAAGAACTGGGCCGTCTCGCGGCCGCTCCAGGTCGCCCGCTTCGTGGCCGCCCCGCAGCGCCGCTTCTCCACCCTCTTCCGCCCGGTGATCGCCCTGCTCAACCGGGTCGCCAACCGGCTGGTCCGGCTCCTGGGCGTCGAGCCCACCGAGGAGCTGGACTCCGTGCGCACCCCCGGCGAGCTCGTCTCGCTCGCCCGGCACTCCGCACGGGCCGGCGCCCTCGAACAGGACACCGCCGACCTCTTCGTACGGACGCTGTCCCTCGGCGGACTCACCGCCGGGCAGGTCATGACCCCGCGGGTGAAGGTGAGCGCCCTCCAGTGGGACGCCACCGCGGCCGACGTCCTCAACCTCACCCGGGCCACCGGCCTCTCCCGCTTCCCGGTCTACCGCGACCGCATCGACGAGGTCGTCGGCATGGTCCACCTGAAGGACGCCCTCGCGGTCGCCCCGCACGCCCGGCTGCGCACCCCCGTCGGCCGGATCGCGGTCCCCCCGCTCCTCGTCCCCGAGACGCTGCCCGTGCAGGCCCTGCTGGAGCGGCTGCGCCGCGAGCAGCCCATCGCGGTCGTCGTCGACGAGTACGGGGGCACCGCCGGCGTCGTCACCCTGGAGGACATCGTGGAGGAACTCGTCGGCGAGGTCCGCGACGAGCACGACACGGCCGCCGACGGCCGCCCCGAGCTGGCCGCCGCCCCCGCCGAGGACGGCCGCCCCGCCTGGGACGCCGACGGCTCCTGCCGCGTCCACACCCTGCGCCGGATAGGCCTCGACGTGCCCGACGGGCCGTACGAGACGGTCGCCGGGCTCGTCGCCGATCTCCTCGGGCGCATCCCCGCCCCCGGTGACCGGGCCGAACTGCCCGGCTGGCGGCTCTCGGTACGCCAGGTCGACCGCTACCGCGCCGAGCGGGTCCGGCTCGTCCGCCTGGCGCCGGCCCCCACGACGGACGAGTCCTGGGCGCCCTCGACGGACAGGGCCCCGGCCCCCGGGACGGCGAAGGCCCCGGTGCCCGCGACGGCGGAGGCGGTCCGATGAACACGCTCCAGCTCCTCCTCGCCGGGCTGCTCGTCCTGGCCAACGGCTTCTTCGTCGGCGCCGAGTTCGCCCTGGTCTCCGTCCGCCGCAGCCAGATCGAGCCCCTCGGCGGCGCCCGCGCCGCGAAGGTCCTGCACGGCCTGGAGAACCTGCCGCAGATGATGGCGGCCGCCCAGTTCGGCATCACGGTCTGTTCGCTGACCCTCGGCGCCGTCGCCGAGCCGACCGTCGCCCATCTCCTCGAACCGGTCTTCCACGTCCTCGGCGTCCCGGCCGGACTCGTCCACCCGCTCGGCTATGTGATCGCCCTCGCCGTGGTCGTCTTCCTCCACCTCGTCATCGGCGAGATGGTGCCGAAGAACCTGGCCATGGCCGCGCCCGAGCGGACCGCCCTCTGGCTCGCCCCCGCCCTCGTCGGCTTCGCCCGCCTGTGCCGGCCGGTCACCACCGCGCTCGGCGCCTGCTCCCGTGTGGTCCTGCGGGCCTTCGGGGTGGAACCCAAGGACGAGGTGGAGGCCGTCTTCACCAGCGCCCAACTCGGCCGGCTCGTGGAGGACGCCGGTCTGGCCGGACTCCTCGACCCGGCGGAACAGGAGCGCCTGGAGGACGCCCTCGAACTGGGCAGCCGCCCCGTGACGGACGTGCTCCTCGCCCCCGCCGCCCTGGTGACCGTCCCGCCCTCCGTCACCCCCCGCGAGATCGAGGAGCTGACGGTACGCACCGGCTACTCACGCTTCCCGGTCCGCGCCGAGGGCCGCCCGGCCTTCATGGGCTTCGTGCACGTGAAGGACGTCCTGGACGTGGAGGACCAGGAGCGGGCCGTGCCGCAGCAGCTGTGGCGCCCGATGGCGACGCTCCGCGCGGAGCTCCCCCTCGACGACGCCCTCACGGTGATGCGCCGCGCGGCCACCCACCTGGCCCAGGTCGCCGACGCGTCGGGCCGCGTCCTGGGCCTGGTCGCCCTGGAGGACGTCCTCGAGAAACTCGTGGGCGAGGTCCGCGACCCCTCCCACCGCCTGCCCCCGCACGGCGCGCCGGCCGCGGCGGACTCCGCCCCGGGACCGGCCTCGCTGTCCGCGCCGTTCTCGGCCCGGTCCGGCGGGTAGCGGGACGAGGCGGCCGGCCGCACGTCCACCAGCGGCCCGGCGCTCCTGAGCGCCGGGCCGTCAGGCAGACGGCGGCCGGCCGCCTCCCACCGCGCGGGCCCGCACCCCCACCGGTCCCCGGAACAGGGGCCGGTGGCGGAGCCCTCCGCGGCTCGGTCTCAGACCCCGCGCCAGAGGTTGGCGAAGGCCGCGTTCTCGATGGTCCGCCGCTGGCGTACGGCCTCCAGCTCCATGACCGCGTCGTGCACGGCGGCGACCACGGCCGTCACGCCCTCCTCGTCGAAGCCGGGCCGGTCACCGGACGGCTCCTCGCCGATGCCGAGGACCGAGGCGAGGGCGGTCAGAACGGGCTCGCGCCCGGCCCAGCGGTCGGCGGCCCGGCGGCGGGCGGGGCCGTCGACCGGCTCCACGCGCTCCGGGCCGAAGGGCAGCCGGCCGCCGCGCTTCCGCGTCAGCTCCCCGTCCTCCTCCAGGGCCGCCTGGTAGCCGGCCGCCAGGTCCCGGCCCCGCCGCCACAACCAGTCCTCGATCGTCTCGTGGGGCGGCTGCCGGGTCACCGCTTCCGCCGCCCGGGCGAGCAGCCGGTCACCCGGCACCGCCGGGTCACCCGGTACGACGACGTCGCCGTCCACCGTGACGGCCCCCGTCTCCAGCAGGTCGATCAGCTCGGCCCCCGCGAGCGCGAGCGACAGGTCGCCCTGCCCCACGGCCGGCTCCGACCCCTCCTCCATGGCGATGATGAACAGGTCCTTCGCCGTGGTCATGAACGGCTCCTCTCCGAGGCGACGACACACCGGCGTCCCCGGCCGGGTTCGGCGGGCGGGACACGCCTGTCCCGGTCAGTATCGCCGCCCGACCCGTCCAAAGCGGCGCCGACCCAGGGGAGTTCGGCCGAATCCGGCACCCACGGGCCGCGCACGGCGAGCCCGCGCCCCCGTCAGGACGCGACCCGCCGCCGGGACAGGCCCACCGTACGGCGCTGCCGGTCGACCGCGGTGACGACCACCGCGATCTCGTCCCCCACGGAGAAGTCGCGCTCCGGATCGGGCCGGTCACCGGCGAGTTCGCTCACGTGGACCACCCCCTCGATCCCGTCGGCGACCGCCACGACGATCCCGAAGGGCAGCCGCTCGACGACCCGCGCCGTCAGCTCCCGCCCCACGCCGACGCGGTCGGCGAAGGCCTGGAAGGGGTCGGGCCGCGCGCTCCTGAGCGACAGCCTGGCCTCCCCGTTCCAGGTGTCGAACCACAGGAACACGCAGGTGACGCGCTGCCCCACCCGAACGACCTCCGACGCCTCGTCGACGGGCCGCCACGACAGCTCCGGCAGTGTGAGGAACCCGACCCCGGGGAAACACGGGTGCGGGGGCCCTTCGTCCAGGGCGACGAAGACCCCGAACGGCTCGATGGCGGCGACCGTCCCGGAGAGGAGCTGCCCCTCCCGCAACGAGCCGAGGAACTGCCACAGCTCCGGGTTCTCCGACGGTTCGATCACACCGCCACTCTGTCATTCCCCTGATCCGGCTCGATCGGCAAGGCCCCCTAGAACGGCGGTTCCTGCTGCGGCCCCCGGTCGGCCGGCCCGCGGCCCGAGAGGACCTCGCCGTAGGCCTGCATCAGGTCCGCGAGGCGCAGGGTGGCCAGATCGTGCCGGGTCGGGGTGCCCGCGTATCCGGAGAGCCGCAGGTCGCGGTAGGCGCAGGACTTCTCGTACAGGGTGCGCAGGAAACGGCCGTTGCCCAGTTCGTCGATCCAGCCCTGGTCGACGACGTGCCCGCTGATGGAGCGCAGTTCGTCCAGCGCCTCCTCGTCCCAGGCGTCCCCGTTGGCCGCGGCCAGCACCTGGCCGATGGCGGTGAGCTCCAGGGGGCGGTAGGACGGGAAGTCGACCCGGGTGGTGAACCGGGAGGACAGCCCGGGGTTGGTGGCCAGCAGCCGGTCCATGCCCTCCGGGTAACCGGCGAGGATGACCACCAGATGGTCACGGTTGTCCTCGGCCCGCTTCAGAAGGACCTGAAGGGCCTCGTCCCCGTAGGCGTCGCCCTTGCTGTAGCCGGTGTTGGAGAGCGCGTACGCCTCGTCGACGAACAGCACCCCGCCGACCGCCGAATCGATCAGCTCATTGGCCTTGACCGCGGTCTGACCCAGGAACTCGCCCACCAGGTCCGCCCGTTGAGCCTCCACGAGGTGGTCGCCGCCGAGCAGTCCGAGCGCGTAGAAGACCCGCCCCAAGATCCGCGCCACGGTGGTCTTGCCGGTGCCCGACGGACCGGAGAAGACGAAGTGCCGCTTCGGCGGCTGGACCGGAAGCCCCTGCTCGGCCCGCAGCCGGGCCATCTTCAGCTGCGCGGACAGCGCTTTGACCTGCCGCTTCACCGGCTCCAGGCCCACCATGCCCTCCAGCTCGGCGAGCGCCTCCGCCAGCAGGGCCGGGTCCGTGGGCCCGGCGGGAAAGCGCGGCGGCGCCGGCTGGGGCGGCACCGGCGCCTTGTGCCGTACGACCTCGGGCGGCGTCACCGGTATGGCCGGCGGTACGGGATCGGGTGCGAGCCGCAGTCCGTCGCCCAGGTTCCCCGCCTCGGCCTCCGGCCCCGGCGCTGACTCCACCACCTCCTGACCGAGCCCGCCGAGCCCCCCGGTGCTGCCCAGGGCGACCGTCGCGAGCCCCGCCGGGTCCTCCGCACCGTCCAGGCCGTCGAACCCGTCGAACCCGTCGTACTCGGCGATGGCGGCGAGCCGGGCCGCGGTGTCCATGAACGCCGGGTCGACCCGGTGCACCGCCCGGTAGAGGGGCAGCGCGGCGGCACTTCGCCCGGTGCCCTCGTGCGCGCGGGCCAGCCAGTAGCGGAGCTCCTTGCGCTGCGGCTGCTCACTGCGGCAGCGCATCAGGGCGGCGGACAACAGCGGTTCGGCCTGCTCGTACATCTCCAGGCGCACCCGGGCCATCCCGCCGAACAGCCCCGCCTCGATGCCGAGGAGCGGATCGTCGACCAGGGTCTCGGTGTATCGGACCAGCTGCTCCCAGTCCTTGACGAGATAGGCGCGGCACGCGTGGAGGAAGCGGACCTGCGGGTCGGTGTCGACCGGCGGGAGGCCGGCGAGCGCCCGGTCGAGCTCCGGCACGTGCCGGCCGTCGAGCCAGTGCGAGGCGTGGGCGAGGAGCAGGTCGCGCGGGCTCTCCAGGATCGGCTGGACCCACCAGCCGAGCCAGTACCAGGAGTTGAGGGTCCTGCGGTGGCGTGCGCGCTGTTCGCCGAAGCGGTCGCGGTTGCGGTACATGCGCAGCAGCGCGGTCGTGGTGTCGACGCGCAGCGCGTGCAGCCCGAGCCAGGCGTCCGCCATCCCGGGATCGATCCTGACCGCCGTCCGGAACTCGTCCTCGGCCTGCGGATAGGCGCCCATGGTGTAGGCGTCGACTCCACGGAGCCAGGCGAGTTCGGCCGGGGCCTGTGAACCGTGTGTGCCGATGTCCATCGGGTCCCCCACAACCGTCTTCGCATGGACGGGATTTGACCGCACCTGCGGGCATCGTACCTGCGCAGGGGGTGCCCGATTAAGGAGAAGCGCATGATCCGGAAGCGGTGACCCTGGGTGAGGTCCGAGGGGTCGCGGAGCGCCGTACGGGCCGTGGTGGAGGGCAGAACGAAGCCCCCGATCACGGGGGAACAACCGGGGGCTTCGTGTCCGCGGCGGCTCCGAAAAGCCGCACATTCAGAACGTAAGACCTGTACGCCCCTGGGGTCAAGCGGAGTTGAGGCACTTGTGGAAGGCGACTTCCGGCCGCTCAGTTCACTGCCATGACCCCGTCACGGTGGGTGATGATCTGGTCCGGGCCCGCTGTCACAGCGGGCCCGGGAAGCCACTCGTACCCCTCCGGACGCTCCCGGACCAGGGTGTGGGCGAAGGGCCGCGAAGGATCTCCGGCGAAGTGGCGAGTCTCCGCCACCGTCCAGCCGTCCCAGAACGCGGCCTGCGCGGGTCCGTCCCGGCGCCGCCCCCGCGCCCAGGACTCCTCGGGACCGCGCTCCATCCACAGCAGCCACGCGAGGAACGGCCGGACGAGCCGCCGGCCGGACCCGACGCCCTCCACCAGCACGACGGGGGCGGGGGGCAGCGTCCGGGCCGGGCCGAAGACCCGCCGGGTCCAGTCGTACGGGCGATAGCGCGCGGTCTCGCCGCGCGAGAGCGGATCCAGCACCTGCTCGCGCAGCCGGCCGGTCCAGGCGAACAGCTCCTCGTGCGTGGCGAGGTCGTCGAGGCGGAGGACGGGCGCTGCGTCCAGCGCGCCGGCGAGCCGGTTCGCGAGCGTGGACTTGCCCGAGCCCGCGTGACCGTCGACGCCGACCAGCCGGACCGGTCCGCAGGAGGGCGGCAGCCGGAGCAGCGCGCGGGCCGCGCGGTCGAGGTCGTTCATGGGGCCCAGGGTAGGGGAGGGGACCCCGGCGCAGGTCAGCGAGGTGGGCCCGTCAGTGGCGCAGACCAATATTGGTGCCGCGACGCGGTGCCGGGGTGCTGGCGGAGTCCCTCGCGGAGCCGGGATAGTGGGGCCGCGCAGCCCGCCCGTACGCCCTCACCGCCGTACGTCGCCACCGTTCTCGACTGGGGGTCACCGCCCATGACCAGTTCCACCCCGCGCAGAACCGTTCTCACCGCGGCGCTCGCCGCCGCCGCGGGAACGGCCGCGGCCGCCGCCCCCGCCTCGGCCGCCCCCGCGCCCCTCCCCTCGTCACCGCACGCCTCCGCGCCCGCCCCTTCCGCCCCCGGGCTCGTGGACAACCGCTTCTGGACCTCGTACACGGACTGGCGGTGCGGCACCGCCGCCGGCACCAAGGCCGTCGCGGGCCGCCGCCCCGGCCTGGTCCTCGACGTCCCCGCCGGCCGCACCGAGTACGCCGACCCGCACACCGGCCGTACCGCCGTCTGGGAGTACGCGACCTGGACCTCGCCGCTCCACACCTCCTCCGTGCCCGCCACCGAGATCATCGCCTCCTGGAACGCCCACACCCCCGACGGCACCTGGCTCCAGATCGAACTCCAGGGCACCTACTCGGACGCCACGACCACCCCGTGGTACGTCCTCGGCCGCTGGGCCTCCGGCGACGGGGACATCCTGCGCACCTCGGTCGACGACCAGACCGACGGCCGCAGCTCCGTCTGGACGGACACCCTCGCCGTCGACGACGCGACGAACGGCCTGCGCCTGACCGCCTACCGGCTGCGCCTCACGCTCCACCGCACCCCCGGCACCTCCCTCACGCCCACGGTGTGGCGGCTCGGCGCCATGGCCTCCGACATCCCGGACCGCTTCACCGTCCCCGCCTCGGTCCCCGGCCTCGCGCGCGAGCTGATCGTGCCCCGCTACTCGCAGAACACCCACATCGGCCAGTACCCCGAGTACGACAACGGCGGCGAGGCCTGGTGCAGCCCCACCTCCTCCCAGATGATCATCGAGTACTGGGGCCGCCGCCCCACCGCCGAGGACCTGGCCTGGGTCGACCCCGCCTTCGCCGACCCCCAGGTCTGCCACGCGGCCCGCTTCACCTACGACCACCAGTACCGGGGCTGCGGCAACTGGCCCTTCAACGCCGCCTACGCCGCCTCGTACCCCGACATGAACGCCGTCGTCACCCGGCTGACCTCCCTCACCGACCTGGAGACCCTGATCCGGGCCGGCATCCCGGCGATCACCTCCCAGTCCTTCCGCAAGGACGAACTGACCGGCGCCGGCTACGGCACCGCGGGCCACCTCATGACGGTCATCGGCTTCACCGCCGACGGCGACGTGATCGCCAACGACCCGGCCTCCCCGACGAACGAGGCCGTCCGCCGCGTCTACCGCCGCCGCGAATGGGAGAACATCTGGCTGCGGACGAAGCGCTACAACGCCACCGGCAAAGTGGTCTCCGGCACGGGAGGCGTCTGCTACCTCTACTGGCCCACCGAACCCACCCCGACCCAGCACCGCACCCTGAGGTCCCTCGGCGTGCTGTGAGCATGTGCGGCCCGACGGTCTTCTCGCCGACCTGACAGCAGCGCTCCTGGCCGTCCTACGTGAGGTGGCCGTACCGGTCCACCGTGACCTTGATCGAACGATGTCCGAGCCGGCGAGACACCTCGTGAAGGGACACTCCGTTGGTCAGGGCCACGGTGGTCCATTCGTGCCGCAAGTCGTGTGGGTTGCATGCGGGAAGCTCGAGCCGCCTGATGGCGCGGTCCCACGACTTGCGCAGAAGATCGGGATACGGCATTCCGCCGCTCGCATGGCGGATCGGAAGCGGGTCGATGAGCGGCTCAAGGGAAGCAACGCGATCTTCAACCGCTGCTGTCCCGCCTGGGGAGCGGTACTCGTGAACGCCTCAGCCTGAGCTACGTCCCAAGATCCGGCCATGTCACTGAACTCGCCTTTCTCGTCGTCGTGATCGACGCCGCGTTGCGCTTCAGGAGGCCGTCACCCGGGCCTGGATCGCGCCGGCCCCGGCGTTGGCGAACCCGTCCGACGGGGGTGACGCTGCCTGCACTCGGGCATCCCGGTCCGGGAACGAGTCGAAGCTCAGGCAGCTTGACGGCACATCAGAATCACCCAATGGCAGTGGTCAAGCCCGCATCCGGCAGGGCTCGGCCACAGATGCTCCACGTGCCCGGTGTGGCGGAGTTCCTCCCCTCGCTAACGTGGACGGTCCATCGAACAGCCTGGTGGTCGAGCGGGGGAGTCTTGAATCTTCAGCACAAGGCGGGGAACTACGTCAACGCCTCGTGGTCCATGGTGCGGCTGCGGGACCTGATCTACGACATGCTGGGTCTGCTGTTCACGGAGCTCAGCGCTCATGGCGGGATGGCGGGTGACGACAACGCCGGCCGGGCCTTCGCCGCCGTCTACAAGCCGGCGGTGAAGACAGTCTTCGAGGCGGCCGGTCTCGCTCACCAGGTGATGGCGAATGGTGCGGGCGCCATGCTCAAGGCCACCGAGGACTTCCTCAAGCAGGAGAGTGCGATCGCTGCGTCCCTGCTCGGCCAGAGCGTGGGGCCCGACATCGGGGCGCAGCCTTCGAGGCCGGACTGCAATCCGCGCGGCAGCCACAACGCCGAGGAGCTGCCCGAGGTCGTCGGTGAGACCAGCTGGACCGATCAGTACGTGCTCAGCTCGCGCTTTCACGGTCAGCGGGACAAGCTGCGCAAGACGGCCAACGCCTGGCGTTCGGCGGCGGCATCCTGGACGACGCATACTGGGACTCCGAAAGCGCCTGGCGCATTGCGACCGCCCAGCAGCTCGGCGAGACCGCCGCGGCCGTCCAGACCTTCTTCACCGTGTTCGTCGGCAAGACGCCACCTCCCTCCGAGGTCGGTGAGGACGAGACCCTGATGGCGAACCTGCCGTCCGCCTGCCGGATGATCGCCCACGCCTGCGACGCGTACGCGGATCACATCGAAACGGCACTGAAGAGGATCCCGGACGAGGAAAGCCCCCTCTTCGGAGAGCCGCTCGCCATCTGGGAACGACCGCAGTTCGGTGGCGAGGGGCACGAGGGCGGCCTGCACGAGCTCGTCACGGGCGACATGCGTATCGCGCGCCTGGGGAACATCCCGCCGGCGCTCGACAGCTCGCAGGCCAAGGTCCCCATGCCGCAGCCGGACGGGGGCGGGTTCCTGCCCCTTCCGTCCCTGCCGCCCTTCCTCGCACCGCTGATCCGGGTGCCCCTCGTGGTCCCCGTGGGCTACCGCCCGCCGAACGGCCCCCGCATACAACCGATGGCTCCGCCGACGCCGCCGGACCCGCGCTTCCCGCCCCTCACCGCCCCCGAGCAGCAGAACTTCCAGACGTGGTTGAACTCGCTGCGTGCCGGAGACGTGTCGGGCGGGAAACCCGCCGAGGTCGCCTACCAGAAGCGGGTCGCCGGATACCCCGAGTACGAGGTCCCCATCCCGCTCGGCATCAGCGCCAACAGCACCCTGATGGTCGACGGCTTCCGTGACCGCGACGGCATGGCGATCGAGGCCAAGTACGTCAACAAGCCGGACAAGCCGTGCTACCGCTCGCTCGACGAACTCCGCGCGAACCACCAGTCCGGCAAGAAGGACTTCCTGTACGACAAGGACCGCAAGGAGCTCACGAAGTACAACGCCGCTCTCAACGCCCCGCGCAACAAGGAGATGCGGGGCGTCGAGACGGTCACGAACAACGCTGATTCCGTGGCCTACTGGCGCGTGATGATGGCGGCCTACGGCGTCAGGGGCTACGCCCGATACGTACCCTGACCAACGGCAGCACACAATGAGGGAGCGAGCGCGTGGACGCGTCCGAACTGGCCGAACTTCGCACCATGTACGTCTTCAGCCCCGCCGAGGGCTCCACATGGGGCCTGACCTACGAGGGGATCGAGGCCAAGCTGCGTGAGCGGAAGGCGGACACGTTCGTCCGTATCGATGAGGGGGACGAAGGTCCCGTGCGCGGCTCCGTCATGCACTTCGGCATCACCGTCGGCGAGGATGAGCTGGAGGGTATGGCCAAGCTGTCCCCCGAAGGCATCGCCGTCGAGGACTGCACGGCCCATGCCGCAGCGGAATTCGCCAAGTGGCTGTGGGGCGTCGTTCCGGACGGCAGCAGCGTCACCTTCAACACGGAGTGGGGCCTGGAAGCCGGCCTGCCCGACGCGCTCGTCCCCCACGTGCCCCGCCCCCGCCTCGTGGCCACCTTCCTTGCTCATCTCGAAGCCACCGGCGGCCTGGACTGACAGCCTGCACGTCCCTGGGATCACGGCCACGTGATCGACACGCGAAGGGCCTGGACACCATGACTTCCCACGGCCGGGGCGCTCGCGAGCACGCGGAGCAGGTCGTGCTTCACCTCAACCCCTACCCGTACTACGTCTCCGACGCGATGACCGCGGACGTGGTCGACTGCCTCCGCCGCCTTACCGAGGCGCCCGGTGAAGCCGGCCGGATCGGAGGCCGACTCTGGAAGGCCACGGCGGCAGGAAGCCTGGAGGCCCGTACCCATCCGTTTGAGAGCGGGCCCTGAAGTCAGCACCGATTCAGCACGACAGACCGGAACGGACGTCAGCGGAAGTCAGCACGAGGTCAGCGCCAGCGCGTTCGCGCTCGATTCGCCTGGCACGTTACGTGCCTCTGACCTGTATCTCTGTGTGGGAGGGGCCGCGTGGTAGGCGGCGCCCTCCCATTTTGGAGAACATCTGGCTGCGGACGAAGCGCTACAACGCCACCGGCAAAGTGGTCTCCGGCACGGGAGGCGTCTGCTACCTCTACTGGCCCACCGAACCGACCCCGACCCAGCACCGCACCCCCTACGGGCGGGCCAGGACGTCGGACAGTCGGTGGGCGTAGATCACCCGGCCGCAGGGGGAACCCGCGTCGGTGCAGTCCGCCGTGCCGTCCATGCGGTGTTCGGTCAGCGACCAGAGGTACGGGGTGCCGCCGGGCACGCTCCGGGCGTGCTCGAGGTACAGGTCCTCGGGGCCCACCGCGTTGGTGATGTTGCTTCCATAGTCCCTCAGACGGCCGTCGATGACGGTGGCCCGGCGCAGGCTGCCGCTGCGGTGGAGGTCGCTGCGGTTGAAGTAGTACATGCCGTCGTACCGGGCGGCGCCCTGGGTGAGGTCACGGGGCAGGTAGTACGCCGAGGTCGCGGCGACCGTTCCGCCGGTCTCCTGGAGCAGGCCCGTGGCGTCGTCGATGGGCAGCGCCCCGACGCGGCCCTTCTCCGGGTTGTTGCTGTCGGAGTTGCAGTACTCGCCCAGGATCAGCGAGGGGGCCGTGGGGGCGCTGCGGTCGATCGAGATGTACGACGCCTTGGGGGCCCCGGTCGCCTTACAGATGGCTGCGGACGTGTTGCCCTGCGGGGCGACGAACCTGTACGACGCCACCTGCGGCATCACGTACCGGTAGGTGTGGCCGTAGTAGACGTTGCTCTGCCGGCCGATCCTGCTCTCGTCCGTGACGTTGCTCTTCAGGCCGTTGAGCATGGTGTCGTCCACCGAGGCGTTCCGGTCGGGGTTGAGGTCCAGGACGGAGCGCATGTCGAAGACCCGCAGGCCGGCCAGCGTGTCCGCGACGTAGAGGTGGTTCTTGTACCAGGCGATGCCACCGGCGTGGACGTCGACCGCCCGGTAGGAGGCGTTGCCGTACGAGTTGACGTACGGCTCGACCAGGAGGACGTGGCGGTACCGGCGTCCGTCGGGGTCACCCGCGACAGGCGTCTCGGGGTCCAGGAACGACAGCCGCACGCCCTTCTCGGGGCAGGTGCCGGGGTCGTCCGCGCACACCGCGGAGTCCTTCTTGTCGTACCAGGCGGCGACGAGCGGCTTGCGGTTCCCCCAGAGCTCGCCCTCCTCGGCGTCCGAGACGCCCGTGATGCCCTGGGGGATCCACTCCCGGGTGCCGGCGTCGCCCCCGTCCCAGCAGAGCTTCCTGGCCGGGGGAAGGACCGCGCCGTTGTCACCGGTTCCGAAGGGGTCCGCGGTGCACGAAGCGCCGGTCTTCGCCACGCGGTTGCCCTGGTCGAGGAGGTCCTGGACGGCTTGCCTCGGCAGGGCGGCCTCCAACGCGGCCACCGTGCCGCGGAGGTCCGGACCCGGCTTGAGGTCGAAGGAGGAGGCGATCGCGGGGTCCCCGGGGGTGGCGGCGCGCGCCGGAGTGCCGAGCGCCGGTACGGCCAGGACCACCGCGGCCAGCGCGGTGACCCATCCGGCGCGACGGTGGGAACGGGCCTTCGAGCGCTGATGCGCAGTCAACATGCTGTGGCCTTCGTGCGGGAGAACGAGCAAGGTCGTGATCATTTCAATCCGCCCGCGGCCACGTCCAGGACGGAACCCCGCCTCCGCCCGCGTGTCCCTCCGCCCGCGTGTCCCTCCGCCCGGCCTCCCGACGGCGGTGGCCTCCCCGAGCCCGTCGCCATGACCGGCATGACCGGCATGACCGGTGACGGTGAGGGCCGCACGCGCGAGAGGCCGACCACCGTGCGGCACGGCCGCTCCCGTGACCACGCACACGCCGACCCCGGGTGGCCTTCGGGTACGCCGCTTCCGGGCGCGCGCGGGCCTGTGGTCTCCGGCACAGGCGGGGCGGCTCCCTCCAGCGGTCCGACCGTCCGCCGCCCGCGCGGCACAAGGGCCGCGCCGCCGCCGGCGCCGTCGGACGGCCGCCGCGTCCGGTCCGGGGGTGTGAGGGACGTCTCTACCCCGGAGCCGCCCCCGTGCCGCATGGTGGTGCGCATGACCGCGACCACCGCCGCCGCCTCCCGTCTGCTCGTCCGCGCCCGCACGGGCGGCCCCCAGGACGACGAGCAGGGCCCGAAGCTGCTGGAGCACGTCCTCGGCTGGACCCTCGTCGTCCTTCTCGCCGTGTTCGTCACCCGGGCGGGGCTCATGTGACCCCCGCCGTGTGATCCGGCCGCCGTCCGGGCATACTCCTGCGACCCCGCGTCCGACAGGGAGGAGCGCCGGGATGCCCGACGGCACCGAGGACGGCACGGACCGCCGGCTGCCCACCGACGAGGCCCGCGCACTGCTCGCCCTGGTGCGGGACATCGCCCGCCGCGAGATCGCCCCGCGCGCCGCCGAGGAGGAGGCCGCCGGACGCTTCCCGCGCGAGCTGTTCGCGCTCCTCTCCCGCACCGGGCTGCTCGGGCTTCCCTACGACCCCGCGTACGGCGGGGGAGGACAGCCGTACGAGGTGTACCTGCAGGTCCTGGAGGAGCTCGCCGCCGCCCGGCTCACCGTCGGACTCGGAGTGAGCGTCCACACCCTCGCCTGCCACGCCCTCGCCTCCTCCGGTACCGGGGAGCAGCGGGCCGCGCACCTGCCCGCCATGCTCGCGGGCGGCCTCCTCGGCGCGTACTGCCTGTCCGAGCCCTCGGCCGGCTCGGACGCCGCCGCGCTGCGCACCCGGGCCGTCCGTGACGGCGACACCTGGGTGCTCGACGGCACCAAGGCCTGGATCACCCACGGCGGGATCGCGGACTTCCTCACCGTGATGGCCCGCACCGGCGGCCCCGGCCCCCGGGGCATCTCCGCCTTCCTCGTCCCGGGCGACGCCCCCGGCCTGTCCGCGGCCCCTCCGGAGCGGAAGATGGGGATGTCCGGCTCGCCCACCGCCCAGCTCCATTTCGACGGGGTACGGGTCCCCGACGCGCGCCGTCTGGGTGCGGAGGGGCAGGGATTCACCCTCGCGCTCGCCGCCCTGGACGCGGGGCGCCTCGGCATCGCCGCCTGCGCCGTCGGGCTCGCGCGGGCCGCCCTGGACCTCGCCGTCGCCCACGCCCGGGAGCGGCACCAGTTCGGCCGCCCCGTCGCCGACTTCCAGGGCCTGCGCTTCCTCCTCGCCGACATGGCCACCCAGATCGAGGCCGGCCGGGCGCTCTACCTGGAGGCGGCCCGGCTGCGGGACGAGGGACGGCCGTACGGCCGGGGGGCGGCGATGGCGAAGCTGTTCTGCTCGGACGCCGCCATGCGGGTCACGACGGACGCGGTGCAGGTGCTGGGGGGCTACGGCTACACGGCGGACTTCCCCGCCGAGCGGTACCTGCGCGAGGCGAAGATGCTCCAGATCGTCGAGGGCACCAATCAGATCCAGCGCGTGGTCATCGCCCGTCACCTGGTCGGACCAGAGTCCCGCTGACGCGTACGGTGCGGTCCGCCCACACCGGCCCGGCGGCCAGCCGGTTCCACTCCTGGTCCCGGTGACCGGGCAGGGTCCGCCCCTCGCTGGCCCAGAGCGCGAGCACCGCCGTGTAGATGGGCGGGTCCGCAGGCACCGGGACGGGAACCGGAGCCGGCACCGGGGAGGGCGCCGGAACCGTGGCCGGGGCCTGGTGAGGAACCGATTCTTCAACACGCGTGCCGGCCTGCCGGTGCCGACCGATTCCGCTGGGCGTGGTGTACAGCGTGGTCATGCCCGGACCAACGCGCCCGCCGCGTCCGGAGTCACTCCCGAACCGATTCGCCCCCCAGTTCGCCCCGTACCCGCCCGGCCCCCGGGCCCGGCGCGGGCGCGCCGGCGAGCGAGCCGAAGGGCGCGCCGGGGGAGAGACCCCCGGGCGCGCCCTCGGGAGATCAGGCCGCCCGGCGCATCTGCGGGAAGCGGACGGGACGGGAACCGGGGCCGCCGACGTGGGAGAACGGCTGGGTGCGCCAGTCGAGTTCCTGGGGGAGCGTCAGGAGCAGGGCGGTGTCCTGCTCCTGAAGTTCCCGGCTGTCGTCGGCGGGGCGGGCGTCGTCGGCGGGTCGGCCGGTGCCCGGGCAGACGGTCAGGGTGAAGGGGTTCCACGGAGTGGGGCAGAGCGCGTGCTCGGGGAGCACGTCCTCGTCCGCCAGCAGCGCGATGGGCTGCACGCACTCCGGGCAGATCACCCGGAACATCTCGAAGGTGTCGTACGCGTCGAGTTCGTCGAACGTCTCGACCGGTTCAGCAGGCTCCTGCATGGGATTCTCCCCCTCGGGTGGGTCGGCCGGATCCGTACGGCCTCGACCACAGCAACAACTTCCCATGCGGCCCTCCGCATAACCGTGTGGGCGCGACCCGGAACCCCCTCAAACCTGTGGCGTTCGTCACATGCCCGTCGCAGGTGCCCCGTGAACGCCCATAGCGCCCTCGGCGGCCGGTCCCCGGCTGTCCCCGGGGCCCCTCGGAGCAATAGGGTCACCGCATGGAGGAGCTGGATCGTCAGATCGTGGAGTTGCTCGTCAAGGACGGGCGCATGAGCTACACCGACCTGGGCAAGGCCACCGGCCTGTCCACCTCGGCCGTGCATCAGCGCGTCCGCCGCCTCGAGCAGCGCGGTGTCATCCGCGGCTATGCCGCCGTCGTGGACCCGGAGGCCGTGGGGCTGCCGCTCACCGCGTTCATCTCGGTCAAACCCTTCGACCCCAGCGCCCCCGACGACACCCCGGACCGGCTGGCGGACATCCCGGAGATCGAGGCCTGCCACAGCGTGGCGGGCGAGGAGAACTACATCCTGAAGGTGCGGGTCGCCACACCGCTGGAGCTGGAGCACCTGCTGAGCCGGATCCGCTCCCAGGCGGGAGTGTCCAGCCGTACGACGGTGGTGCTCTCCACCCCCTACGAGGCCAGACCGCCGCGCATCTGAGGCGGAGGGGGGACCTGCCGGACAAACCGGGTCCCCCCACGTCCTAGCCTGTGCGCATGACCGAAAGCCTTTCTGCCGGCGAACACCGCACCGTGCTGCTGCGCGGTGGAGAAGTCCACAGCCCTGCCGACCCCTTCGCCACCGCCATGGTGGTGGAGCGCGGGCATGTCGCCTGGGTGGGTTCGGAGGGCGCGGCCGACGCCTTCGCCTCCGGCGTGGACGAGGTGGTCGACCTGGAGGGGGCGCTCGTCACGCCGGCCTTCGTGGACGCGCACGTGCACACGACGGCGACCGGCTTCGCCCTGACCGGCCTCGACCTGTCCTCGGCGCGCTCGCTCGCCGAGGCGGCGGACGCGATCCGCGCCCACGCCGCGGCCCGCCCGGAGGACCGGATCCTCCTCGGGCACGGCTGGGACGCCTCGCGCTGGCCGGAGCGCCGTCCGCCGAGCCGGGCGGAACTGGACGAGCTGACCGGTGGCCGGCCGGTGTACCTGACGCGGATCGACGTCCACTCGGCGGTGGTGACCACGGCCCTGCTCGACCTGGTGCCGGGCGTGCGGGACATGGACGGTTTCCACGACGGGCGGGAGCCGCTGACGGGCGACGCGCACCACGCGGTGCGCGCGGCCGCCTTCGCCGCGGTCTCGCCGGGCCAGCGTACGGAGGCCCAGCGGGCGGCCCGCGCGCACGCGGCGTCCCTGGGCATCGGCACGCTGCACGAGTGCGGCGGTCCGCGGATCTCCTCGGAGGAGGACTTCACCGGACTGATGGATCTGGCCCGGGGCGAGCCGGGCCCGCGGGTCGTCGGCTACTGGGCGGATCTCGACGTCGAGCGGGCGCGGGCGCTCGGTGCCCTGGGGGCGGCGGGCGACCTGTTCGCCGACGGGTCCCTCGGATCCCACACGGCCTGCCTCCACGAGGCGTACGCCGACCGGGCCGGGCACACGGGGTCGGCGCACCTGGACGCGGCCACCGTGGCCGCCCATGTCGTGGCCTGCACCGAGGCGGGTCTGCAGGCCGGGTTCCACGCGATCGGCGACGCCGCCGTGAGCGCGGTGGTGGAGGGTGTGCGGGCCGCCTCGGAGAAGCTGGGCCTGGCGCGCGTCCGGGCCGCCCGGCACCGGGTCGAGCACGCCGAGATGCTGACCCCCGAGACGATCGCCGCCTTCGCCGAACTGGGCCTCACCGCCTCCGTCCAGCCGGCCTTCGACGCGCTCTGGGGCGGGGACGAGGGCATGTACGCCGACCGGCTCGGCGTCGAGCGTGCCCGTACCCTCAACCCGTACGCGGCCCTGCTGCGGGCGGGCGTGCCGCTGGCCTTCGGCTCGGACAGCCCGGTCACTCCGCTCGACCCGTGGGGCACGGTCCGGGCCGCGGCCTTCCATCGCACGCCCGAGCACCGGATCTCGGTCCGTGCCGCCTTCACCGCCCATACGCGCGGTGGCTGGCGGGCGGTGGGCCGGGACGACGCGGGGGTGCTCGTGCCCGGCGCACCGGCCGACTACGCGGTCTGGCGGACCGGGGAGCTGGTGGTGCAGGCGCCGGACGACCGGGTGGCCCGCTGGTCCACCGATCCCCGGTCCGGTACGCCCGGTCTGCCCGATCTGACCCCGGGCCGGGAGCTGCCGGTGTGCCTGCGCACGGTGGTGTACGGACAGACGGTCTTCGACCGGCCGAACGAGTGATGTAGGGACATTCCGCCCGCCGGGCGCCGTCCGGCGGGCTTGTCCCCGACCTGCGGATCTTCCCCGTCCACCTGGGCCTTTCACTCATCGTCGCAGGTCAAACGGGTGTTGACAGTCGACCCTCACGGGCCGGTAGGTTCTCCGCGTCCACCACAGGACGTCCGACCGGTCCGCCCCCTCGCCGTCGCCGAGCGCCGCCCGCGCCCCGGCCGCGAGGGAAGGTTTCGCCGGCGGAAGGTGCGACCCGGGTGGGGCCCGGACGTTCAGTAGACAACGGCCTTCGGTCGATCCGCAGCCAGCGGGTCCCGGGTCGGACCGAAGGATCTCCGGGCCCCGCACCGCACGCGGGCACCCGGTCCCGGCGCTTCGGGCGCCCCGCCCGGCGGGACGGACCACCCCGGCGGTCTCGCTAAGGTGGGAGCCCGCGCAGGGAACCGAAGGGGCAGCAGTGAACGACGGTGGCCAGAGGCGTTACGGCCCGCTCGGCGAGGTCCTGGTGATCATCCCGACCTACAACGAGGCCGAGAACATCAAGCCGGTCGTCGCCCGCGTGCGGGCGGCCGTACCCGCGGCGCACGTCCTCGTCGCCGACGACAACAGCCCCGACGGCACGGGGAAGCTCGCCGACGAGCTCGCCGCCGAGGACGGCCACGTCCACGTCCTGCACCGGCGGGGCAAGGAGGGTCTCGGCGCCGCCTACCTCGCGGGCTTCCGCTGGGGCATCGAGCGCGGCTACGGCGTCCTCGTGGAGATGGACGCCGACGGCTCCCACCGGCCTGAGGAGCTGCCCCGGCTGCTCACCGCCCTCAAGGGCGCCGATCTGGTGCTCGGCTCGCGCTGGGTGCCCGGCGGGCGGATCGTCAACTGGCCGAAGTCCCGCGAGATCATCTCCCGGGGCGGCAGCCTCTACTCGCGCGTGCTGCTCGACGTGCCGATCCGCGACGTCACCGGCGGGTACCGGGCCTTCCGCAGGGAGACCCTGGAGGGGCTCGGCCTGCATGACGTGGCCTCGGCCGGCTACTGCTTCCAGGTCGACCTGGCCCGCCGGGCCGTCGCCGCCGGCTTCCACGTCGTGGAGGTGCCCATCACCTTCGTGGAGCGCGAGGCGGGCGACTCCAAGATGAGCCGCGACATCCTCGTCGAGGCGCTGTGGAGGGTCACCGCCTGGGGGCTCACCGCCCGCGCGGAGAAGGCGGGCCGGTTCCTCGGCCGGGCGGCGGGCCGGGGGACGCCCCGCTCCGGGCGCTGATCCTTCCTTTACGGCGTTCCTGCGGCGCGCCAGGCACACTGGTGACCATGACGACCGGCGCACCGCCCCCTTCCGCCCCCCGGCGCTCCCGCGCGCGCACCTTCCTGCCCCTCGGCATCGCCGCCTGGCTGGCCCTGGAGATCTGGCTGCTGACGGTGGTGGCCGGCGCGGCGGGCGGCCTGACCGTGTTCCTGCTGCTCCTCGCGGGCGCCCTGCTCGGCGGCACCGTCATCAAGCGGGCGGGCCGGCGGGCCTTCCGCAACCTCGCCACGACCTTCCAGCAGGCCGAGGCGGCGGCCCGGAGCGGCCGCACGCCGACCGAGGCGGACCGCGTGGGCGCCGAGGACCGCAACGGTTTCCTCATGCTGGGCGGTCTGCTCCTGATCCTGCCCGGCCTCCTCTCGGACGTGGCCGGTCTGCTCCTGCTGTTCCCGCCCGTCCGGGCCGCGCTCGGGCGCTCCGCGGAGAAGGCCGTCGAGCGCCGGATGAACGCCGCGCCGCCCGGCAGCCTCCAGGACGCCTTCCAGCAGGCCCGCATGCGCCGCCCGGACGGCAAGGTCGTGCAGGGCGAGGTCGTCCGCGAGGACGGCCGTCATCCGTACGACACGGACCGGCCCCGCCCGCCGCTGACCCCCTGACCGGCTGCCCCCTGGGCGCCCGCCCCGGAGACGGGGGACGGAAGAACGCCGCGGGGCCCGGTACACAAATCGTGTACCGGGCCCCGCGGCGTTGCTGTCACAGCCGTCCGTCAGGCGGACTTGCGGCTGTCGCGCGGATGCACCGCGATGTTCATGGCGCCGGAACGCAGGACGGCCAGCCGTTCGGCGAGGACCTCCTCTAGCTCCTCGCGGGTGCGCCGCTCCATGAGCATGTCCCAGTGCGTACGCGCCGGCTTGCCCTTCTTCTCCTCGGGGCCGTCCCCGTCCACCAGAAGCGCCTGGCTTCCGCAGACCTTGCACTCCCACTCCGGCGGAATTTCCGCTTCCACGGAGAAGGGCATCTCAAAACGATGGCCCTTCTCGCATGCGTACTCCACGGCCTGGCGCGGGGCCAGATCGATGCCGCGGTCGGTCTCGTAGCTGGTCACCACGAGGCGCGTGCCGCGAAGAGCTCGCTCACTCATGAATCGTGCCTCCCGGGCTTGTCGCCCACAGGACAGGTGTCGCTGTCGTCGTCATCCGGTCAACGTCCGGTCGGCGGTAAAGATTCCCGTTCCGGGTCATGCGTCGCCCGTCGTGCCGCCCCTTGTTGTACCCACCAGTGCCCGTTTTGTCACATCTGGCGGCAGATGTGACCTGGCGTCTTCACCAAAGCAGCACGCAGTAACGGTCCGCCTGGCAGGCCAAAGGCGTACACTACCGGCCTTTCACTCCCGCGTCTAAATACGCTCCGGTAGCGGGTTTCCCGCGGCCACCACCGCACGCCGTACGGGTACCCGCAGAAGCAGCGCGAAACCGGCCACGAAGAAGATCACCAGAGAGATGATGGCATCCCGGTAGCTCCCGGTCAGCTGATACGCGAGACCGAACACCAGTGGCCCCAGCCAGCTCAGCCCCCGGTCGCTCATCTCGTACGCCGAGAAGTACTCCGCCTCCTTCCCGCGCGGCACCAGATGCGAGAACAGCGAGCGCGACAGGGCCTGGCTGCCGCCGAGGACGAGTCCGATCGCCGCCGCCATGCAGTAGAAGAGGACCGGCTTTCCGGCCGGCAGCAGATACCCGGCCGCCAGGATCACCGTCCAGACCGCCAGCGAGCCCAGGATCGTCCGCTTGGCCCCGTACGAGCGGGCCAGCCGGCCCATCGCCAGCGCGCCCGCCACCGCCAGCACCTGCACCAGCAGCACCGCCGTGATGAGCGTCGTCTTGTCCAGGCCCAGCTCCTCGGAGCCGTACACCGAGGCCTGCGAGATCACCGTCTGCACCCCGTCGTTGTAGACGAGGTACGCGAGGAGGAAGGAGAGCGTCAGCGGATGCCGGCGCATGTCCGCCAGCGTGGCGCGCAGCTGCCGCCAGCCGTTGCCCACCGCGCCCGCCCCCGGTTCCGCCGGCCCGGCCGTCTCCCGGGCCAGACGCCGGTCGCGCAGCCGCCGCAGCGGGATCAGGGTGAACGCGCCCCACCACAGGCCGGCCGACGCCAGGCAGACGCGGACCGCCTCGCCCTCCGTCAGGCCGAAGGAGTCGTGCCCGGAGTACAGCACCAGGTTGAGCACCAGGACCAGCGCGCCGGAGGTGTAGCCGAAGGCCCAGCCCCGCGAGGAGACCGCGTCCCGCTCGTCCGGCTCGGCGATCTGCGGCAGATACGCGTTGTAGAGCATCATCGAGACCGCCAGCGAGGCGTTGGCCACGATCAGCAGCAGGGCGCCGAGCAGGTACCGCCCGCCCTCCAGGAAGAACATCCCGGCCGTGGCCGCCGCTCCCACGTACGCGGCCGCCGCCAGCAGCGGCTTCTTCCGCCCCATCCGGTCCGCCGCGGCCCCGACCAGCGGCATCACGAGCACCGCCACCACGATGGAGGCCGAGACCGCGTACGCGAACAGCGAGCCGGCCCGCACCGGGATCCCCAGCGGGTGCACGAAGCCGCCGGCGTCCGCGGCGGCCTCCGCCACCGATGTCAGGTACGGGCCGAGGAACACCGTCAGCACGCTCGTCGAGTACACCGAGCACGCGAAGTCGTAGAAGTACCAGCCGCGCTGTTCGCGCCGGCGGTCGGCCGGATCGGCGGCGCGCCCCTCCTGGTCGGTGGTGTCGGCGGTCACGGCCGCGCCCCCCTCGTTCGTCCCCGTCGCGGGACGCGGCTCAGACCCACAGCCCTCGGTCGGTGAGCACCCCGCGCAGCGTCTCCAGATGATCGGTCATGATGCCATCCACCCCGAGGTCAAGGAGCGCGTTCATCCGCTCCGGATCGTTCACCGTCCAGACGTGGACCTGGAGCCCGAGCGCGTGCGCCTCCCGCACGAAGCGCCGGTCCACCACCGGGATCACGCCCTGTCGCTCGGGAACCTGCGCCGCCACCGCGCCCGCCCGCAGCGCCGCCGGGATGCCCAGCGACCGCAGCCGCAGCCCGAGCACCCCGCGCACCCCGTACGAGGTGGCGAGCCGCGGCCCGGCCAGGCGCTGGGCCCGGGCCACCCGCGCCTCGGTGAAGGAGCCCACGCAGACCCGGTCCCAGGCGCCGGTCCGCCGGATCAGGGCGAGCAGCGGGAGCAGCGCCGACTCCGCCTTCACGTCCACGTTCCAGCGGGCCTCGGGGAACTCGTCCAGGAGGTCCGCGAACAGCGGCAACGGCTCCTTGCCCGCCACCCGCGCCTGTCGTACGGCCGCCCAGGGCAGGTCCCGGATGCGCCCGGAGGCGTCGGTGACCCGGTCCAGGGTCGCGTCGTGGAAGGCGACGAGCCGCCCGTCCGCCGTGGTGTGCACATCGGTCTCGAAGTAGCGGTAGCCCGCCGCCGCGGCCCGGCGGAAGGCGGCCGCGGTGTTCTCCAGGCCGTCCGCCGTGCCGCCGCGGTGGGCGAACGGCAGGGGAGCGGGATGGTCGAGATAGGGGTGGCGTACGGGAGTCACCGCCGCAGTATGGCCTGTTCCGGTGTCCCCGAGGCGACCACGGTGCTGACGCCGGCCGGCTCCGGCACGGCGAACAGACGCAGGAACACCTGTGCGAGCGGCCCGATGGCCAGCGCGTAGAGGACCGTGCCGACGCCGACCGAGCCGCCGAGCAGGAAGCCCGTCGCGACCACCGTCACCTCGATGCCCGTCCGCACCAGCCGGACCGACCGGCCGGTGAGCCGGTGCAGACCGGTCATCAGCCCGTCGCGCGGGCCGGGGCCGAACCGGGCCGCGATGTACAGGCCGGTCGCCATGCCGTTGAGGACGATGCCGGCCGCCATCGCCGCGATCCGGGCGGCCGGGCCCTGCGCCGGGGGCAGGACGGCCAGGGAGAGGTCCATCGCCAGGCCGATCACCAGGACGTTGGAGACCGTGCCGAGGCCCGGTCGCTGCCGGATGGGAATCCAGGCCAGCAGGATGAGCGCGCCGAGGACGGTCGTCACGAGGCCGATGCTCAGGCCGGTCCTCCCGGCGATGCCCTGGTGGAGGACGTTCCACGGCTCCAGGCCGAGCCCGCTGCGCAGGAGCAGGATCGAGCTGAACCCGTACAGCGCGAGCCCCGCGTACAGCTGGACGAGCCGGCGGGCGAGGCGCCGGCCTCGAAGACCGGAGGCGATGGACAAGGAGTGCCCCCCTGTGTGGTGGTGGTGGACTGACTCATGTCACTCTGTGGCGGGAGATCGGATGTCAACCATGGCCAATTCGAGGAAGGTGGACTGATTTCGATGGCTCAGTGGACTTCGGCGGTAGGGCCGGCCCAGCTCGCCCGGCAGCTCCAGGCGCAGCAGCCCCGCCCCGCCGTGCCCGGCGCCCGCAAGCCGCCCGCCTACCGCGCCCTGGCCGACGGCATCCGCCTGCTCGTCCTGGAGGGACGCGTCCCGGTCGCCGCCCGCCTGCCCGCCGAACGGGAACTCGCGCTCGCCCTCACCGTCAGCCGTACGACGGTGGCCGCGGCCTACGAGGCCCTGCGCGCCGAGGGCTTCCTGGAGTCCCGCCGTGGCGCGGGCAGCTGGACCGCGGTGCCGGCCGGGAACCCCCTGCCGGCGCGCGGTCTCGAACCTCTGCCGCCCGAGGCGCTCGGCTCGATGATCGACCTGGGCTGCGCGGCGCTGCCCGCGCCCGAGCCCTGGCTCACCCGGGGCGTCCAGGGCGCCCTGGAGGAGCTGCCCCCGTACGCCCACACGCACGGTGACTACCCGGCCGGACTGCCCGCCCTGCGGCAGATGCTCGCCGACCGGTACACCGCCCGCGGCATCCCCACCATGCCCGAGCAGATCATGGTCACCACCGGTGCCATGGGCGCCATGGACGCCATCTGCCACCTCTTCGCCGGACGCGGCGAACGCATCGCCGTGGAATCCCCGTCGTACGCCAACATCCTCCAGCTCATGCGGGAGGCCGGCGCCCGGTTGGTGCCCGTCGCCATGTCCGAGGGGCTCGGCAGCTGGGACCTGCCCCGCTGGCGCCAGGTGCTGCGGGACGCCGCGCCCCGCCTCGCGTACGTCGTCGCCGACTTCCACAACCCCACCGGCGCGCTCGCCGACGAGGACCAGCGGCGGCAGCTCGTGGAGGCCGCGCGGTCGGCCGGGACCGTCCTCGTCGTCGACGAGACCATGACCGAACTCCACTTCGACGACGATCAGGGCATGCCCCGGCCGGTCTGCGCCTTCGACCCGGCCGGTTCCACCGTCCTCACCGTCGGCTCGGCCAGCAAGGCCTTCTGGGCGGGCATGCGCATCGGCTGGGTCCGGGCGGCGCCCGACGTCATCCGCTCGCTCGTCGCCGCCCGCGCCTACGCGGACCTCGGCACGCCCGTCCTGGAGCAGCTCGCCGTCAACTGGCTCATGCGGACCGGCGGCTGGGAGGAGGCCGTGAGCCTGCGGCGCGAACAGGCCGCGGAGAACCGGGACGCCCTGGTGGCCGCCGTCCGCCGGGAGCTTCCCGACTGGGAGTTCTCCGTACCGCGCGGCGGTCTCACGCTGTGGGTGCGGACCGGCGGCCTGTCGGGCTCGCGGATCGCCGAGGCGGGGGAGCGCGTCGGGATCCGGGTGCCCTCGGGGCCGCGCTTCGGCGTCGACGGGGCGTTCGAGGGGTACGTCCGGCTGCCCTTCACGGTCGCCGGGGCGGTCGCCGAGGAGGCGGCCGTCCGGCTCGCCGCCGCGGCCCGGCTCGTCGCCTCCGGCATGACGAGCGGTGCCGAGCCGCCCCGCTCGTTCGTCGCCTGACGGGCGCGCGCGAAGGCCGGTACGGACCCGGGGTCCGTACCGGCCTCCGCGGTGTCCCGGGGCCGTTCAGCCCTCCGCCGGGACCGGCGTGTGCCGGGGGGCCGGGTGTCCCGGGGTCGCGGGCTCGGCGAGCGGTTCCGGCACGGTGGCCGGGGCGGACGCCGGGGGAGCGGCCGACTCCGGGACCTTCTCCAGCGGCGCCGTGACCGCCGGCAGGCGCTCCGGCAGCAGCTCCAGGACCGCCTGCCGGTGCGCCTCGCTCGTCGCGTCGTCGTACGGGTCGGGGGTCGCCGGCACCTGGAGGCGCAGCACCGGGCCCGTACCGAGGCGCGCGTAGCCACGGCCCGGCGGCACCTGGGGGACCGGTGTGGTGTGCGGCTCCGCCCCGAGGGCCCAGGCGATCCGGTCCGCCGGCGCCGGGCCGAGCACCACCCGGGCCCGGGTGTGGGTCCGTACGGTCTCGTGCAGTGTGTCCACGCTGTCGAACTGCTCCGCCACCACCACGGTCACGTGGGCCGCGCGCCCGTGCCGCAGCGGCACCTGGAGCAGCTCCTGCGGGTCCTGCCGGCCCTCGGCCGCGGCCAGGTGGCCGAGGACGCCCGGCCGGTCGACGAGGATCCACAGCGGCCGCCGGGTGTCCTCGGGCGCCGGCCGGCCCGCCTGGCGGGCCTGGTTCGCGGCGATCAGCCGCCGCTCGGTCTCCTGCGCCGCCCACTGCAGGCAGCCGAGCGCGCCGGAGAGGGCGCTCTCGACGCCCAGCACGCCCTCGCGGCCGACGAGACAGGCGTACTCGCCCGAGCCGGTGCCCTCGACGATCAGGACGTCGCCGTGGGGGAGGGCCTGGAGGGCGAGGGAGCGCAGCAGGGAGGTGGTGCCGCTGCCGGGCTGGCCGACGGCGAGCAGGTGCGGCTCGGTGGAGCGCGGCCCCGTGCGCCACACCACGGCGGGGGCGTCCTCCGCTCCGTCGGAGGTCACCACGGGAACGGTCCGCTGCACGGCCTCGGCGTCCGTGAAGCCGAGCACCGTCTCGCCGGGCACGGTCACGAACCGCTGGGCGGCGATGGTGGTGGGCAGCGCGGGCAGCACGCTCATGACGAGCCGGTTGCCCTCCTCGTCCCAGTCGAAGAGGTACTCCCGGCCACGCCCGGACTTGGCGTGCAGCAGCTGCTCGACCCGGGCCCGGGCGGCGGGCTCGCCGTCGGTGAAGTACGGGGGGTACGCGATCCGCAGCCGGGTCGGCCGGCCGTCCTCGTCGAAGGCGTACTCGTCGAAGACGCCGCTCCAGTCGCCGCCGTGGGCGAACAGCGGGGCGGGGTCCTCGGGGACGGAGAAGTACGGCACCAGCGCCTCGTACAGGCCCTTGAGCCGTGCCACCTCCGCCTCGTCGGGCCCGGTCTTCACGACCGGACGCTCGCGCCCCTTCCACGCGGCGGCGCCCATCAGCGTCACGAGCGCGAACAGCGGCCCGTACGGCATGAGGACGACGGCCAGGACGACGGCCGCGACCAGGAACAGCGTGGGACCGCGCCGGTCCTTGGGGGTCGCGGCCCACCTGGCGCGCGCGGCCGCCGCCAGTTTCCGCAGACCCCGGGTGACCGTGATCAGCGGATGGAGCACGTCGGTGGCGCTGTCGGCGGCCGTGCGCGCGATCTCTCGGCTGCGAGCGATCTGTGCGCTGCCGCTGCTCAGAATGCGGGGGAGTGGTCGCCGGGCCACGTCGTGCTCCTGGAGTCGTGGAAGGGGCTGGGGGGCGTCAGAACTTGATCCCGCCCAGGAGGCTGGCGAGGCTCTGCCCGCCCGCCGTGATGCTGGGGGCGATGGCGGTGCCCGCGAGGTAGAAGCCGAACAGCGCGCTGACGAGGGCGTGGGAGGCCTTCATCCCGTCCTTCTTGAAGAACAGGAAGCAGATGATGCCGAGCAGGACCACGCCTGAGATGGACAGGATCATTGGGTGTTCTCCTGGTTGAGGGGACAGTCACCATGAGTCCTTCCAAGTTCACGGGAAGTATCTATGTGATTAAAGGTGCAATCGGGTGAATCGGTGACGTTTTCACTTGACCGGCCGACGCCACCCCCGCCCCCCGGTGGCGAAATGCGTGAGGTGCGCTAGTCGGGGGCAGGGTCCGGACTGCCGTGATCTTTGCCTCGGCCGGGCGCCGTCATGTCCCCGGACGGGCAGTACCCTGTCGATTCACTCGTACGGCGGCGTTCGCCGTGCGCAGGTCACAGCTGGAAGGGCGGTTACCGAGAGATGAGCGAGACTCCTGACCCCGAGGTCGTCGAGCTGGCGTCCAAGGTCTTCGACCTGGCGCGCGCCGGAGACGCCGAGGCGCTCGCCGCGTACGTCGACGCGGGCGTCCCCGCGAACCTCACCAACGACAAGGGCGACACCCTCGTCATGCTCGCCGCCTACCACGGGCACGCCCCCGCGGTCACCGCCCTCCTGGAGCGCGGCGCCGACGCCGACCGCGCCAACGACCGCGGCCAGACCCCCCTCGCCGGAGCGGTCTTCAAGGGCGAGGACGCCGTCGTCCGCGCCCTCCTCGCCGGCGGCGCCGATCCGGAAGCCGGGACTCCGTCCGCCCTGGACACGGCCCGGATGTTCGGCAAGACCGAACTCCTCGCACTCTTCGAAACCCGGTGAACGGGTACTGAACCCCAGGTGAGAGCGGTGCCGTAAATGTGGTCGCGGCGCCGAAACGGGTGGGTCATCATGACGTCGGGCCCGGTGGACCGGGCCATCGACGAGAGGCAGAGGAAGATGGTCACTGGCAAGCGATGGACGACGACGAGCGGCTCGGCATGTTGCCGCACGGCCTAGGCGTACGGGCGACGTACCGCCCGACCCGGGTCATACCGGACCCCCGGATGCTCCCGGTCTCCCCCGGTCGTGTCGACAGCTTGATGTGAGGCGTCTTCCCATGTTCGATCCAGTCATAGCGCCGAGCGGCACCCTGCTCGGCCTGCTGCAGAGGGGCCGCGGCGACGGCACCCTGCACGCGCTCGCCGCCCCCCGTGCCGAGGCCCTCGCGGCCCTCAACCACTGCGTGCTCCAGGACCCCCGCCACGACTGGCAGGTCGAGAACCGCTCCCTGTACTACGCCCGCCTCTACCTCGACCTCCACGGAGGACTCGAGGACATCGAGGCGCACCTCTTCGGCGCCGAGGACCACCTCGACACCGAGGAGACCAGGACGGGGCTCGCCCTCGCCGTCCTTGGCCACCTCGCCTCCTACGGACGGCACGACGCCCTGCTCCTGCTGCGCCGCTACGCGGCCACCGGCTCCAACTGGGCCTGGGCCCTGGACGAGCTCGCGCTGCGCGACGACGACGCCGGCCTGCGCGGCCTCGCCCTGCCTGTCCTCGCCCGCTTCCCCGCCGGACCCGAGGGCGACGCCGAACTGTCCCGCACCGTGCGGGACGCCTTCGAACCCCGCCCCTGGCGACTCTGGGCCGAGGACCCGCGCGAGGCCGTCGGCGCCCGCGTCCGCGCCGCCCGCGAACAGGGCTCCTTCGACCGCTGGCAGCGCCAGCTGCGCCCGGCCGGACCCCGCCCCGGCTGGAGCGTGCGCGCCGTCCTCGACTGGGCGCAGGAGGGGTACGCGCGCGGTGCCCTGCTGCACGGGCCGGCCGCGCGCTGCCTCACCGCCGTCGCCGGCCCCGAGGACCGGCCCGAACTCCTCGACGCCGCCCGGAACGGCGCGCCGGGGGCGCGGGGCGCCGCCCTGCACCACCTCGCCGAGGCCCGGGACCCCGCCGTCCTCGACCTGGTCGAGGCCGCCGCCGACCTCGGCTCCCACGGGGCCCCCGACACCGACTCCCGTACCGTCGCCGAGGCGGCCGTCGCCGCCTACCGGCGCATGTGCGGGGACGACGCCGTCGCCCGTGCCCGCGCCTGGGTCCGCCGGGCCGACGCCCTCGGCGCCGCCGCCGCCGAGGTCCTGGCCTGCCGGGGCACCGCCGCCGACGCCCGGCTCGTCCTCGACGCCCTGCGCGGCACCGTCCGCGCCGATGGCCCCGACGCCGCCGCCCTCGGCCCCCTCGCCGACGGCGCCGGACGCCTCGGCATCGCCTGCGCGGCCCCGGTGCTGCGCCACATCTACCGCGAGACCTCCTCCTCCCAGCTCCGCGGCCGGGCCGCCCGGGCCCTCGCCGCGACCGACCCCACCTTCGCGACCGGCTTCGCCGTCGAATGTCTCTGGGACTGCGAGGAGACCACCCGCGAGATCGCGGCCCAGCACGCGGAGACCGGAGACGTACGCGTCGCCGAGCGACTCCGCCGCCTCGCCGCCGACCCGGCCGAGGAGGTCGAGGTCCAGACCGCGGTACGGAACCGGATAGGCCCCGACCTGCAGGTCTGAGCCGGACCCCTGGTGCCGCGGGGACCGGCCCGCCCCGGTTCCCGCACGAGCGTCCGATCCCCGTCGCCGCGATTCCCGGCCGGCCCCCCTCGACGGACCGGGAATCGCCCCCTCGCTCCGACGGCTGGGGAGCGGCACTCCAGGGGCGGCGCGGCCACGGGGCCGTCGTCGGACGTCACGGGCGGGACGGGGGCGAGGAGCCCCGGGACGCGCGTCCGCCGCCCTTCGTGGGTCCCGGAGCCGCCGTCACCGGGGCCCGCCCCCACCCGGCCCGCGCCGGGTCACCGGGACGAAGCGGACCGCGGTGCCCGGCACGGCCTGGGCCGCCGCGTCGAGGTCCCTTTCCCGGACCACCGCCACCACCGGGTACCCACCGGTCGTCGGATGGTCCGCCAGGAACACCACCGGGTGCCCGTCCGGCGGCACCTGCACCGCGCCCAGGACCAAGCCCTCGCTGGGCAGTTCACCTTGCACGGCCCGCTCCAGGGGCGGGCCGTCGAGCCGCAGTCCGATCCGGTTGCTCGCCGGCGACACCCGGTACGCGCGCGTGGCGAGGGTCCGCAGCGCCTCGCGGGTGAACCAGTCGTCCCGGGGGCCGAGCCGCACCCGCAGGACGAGCTCGTCCGGCGGGCCCGGCCACGGCGGGACGTCGACCGGCCCCCGCAGGGACGGGGCCACCGCTCCCAGCGGCAGCTCGGCGCCGGCCGACAGCGGCGCCGGCCCCAGGCCGGAGAGCAGGTCGGTGGAGCGGCTGCCCAGCACCGGTTCGACCGCGATCCCGCCGCCGAACGCCACGTACGAACGCAGTCCGCGCACCGCCGCGCCCACCTCCAGAAGGGACCCGGGCCGGAGCCGTACCGCCGTGCCCCAGGCCGCCGGCCGCCCGTCCACGCGGACCGGACAGGGCGCGCCGCCCACCGCCACGGTCACCGCGCACCCGGGCCGCAGCGCGCACCCGTCGACGGTGGTCTCCAGGACCGCGGCGCCCTCGGTGTTGCCGACGAGCCGGTTCAGGAGCCGTACGGCACCGGCGTCGAGGGCGCCCGAGCGGGGCACGCCCAGATGCGCGTGGCCCACCCGCCCCAGGTCCTGCACGGTCGTCAGCGCCCCGGGCCGGACGACGGCGACCGTACGGCCGGTCACGGCAGGTCCTCCGCCGTGAACCGGACGCGGGTGCCCGGCGTCAGCAGGGCCGCCGGTTCGCGCCGGGGATCCCACAGCACGACGTCCGTGGTGCCGATCAGCTGCCAGCCGCCGGGGGAGGAACGGGGGTACACGCCCGTGTACGGCCCCGCCAGCGCCACCGAGCCCGCCGGGACGGCGGTGCGGGGAGTGGCGCGGCGCGGCACCGCGTACCGCTCGCCCAGGCCCGTCAGATAGCCGAAGCCCGGCGCGAACCCGCAGAACGCGACCCGGAACTCCGCCGCCGTGTGGATCCTCACCGCCTCCGCCACCGACACCCCCCACAGCGCCGCCACCTCCGCCAGATCGGGACCGTCGTACCGCACCGGCACCTCGACGGCCCCGCCCACGCGCGCGTGGAGCGGCGCGGGCTCCCAGTGGGGCAACTCGGCGGCGAGCCGTTCCGGATCGTCCACGCCGTCCAGCAGCACCGTGCGCGCCGCCGGTACCACCTCCCGTACGGACGCCAGCTCCCCGGCCGCGCGCCGGCGCAGCACCTCGGCGTGGAAGGCCTCCGCCCGGTCGCCGTCGGGCAGTTCCACCAGGAGCGCCCGGTCGCCCACCCGCAGCACCCTGGGCGGCCCGCTCCGGCGGGTGCTCACGCGAACGCCTCCACCCTGATCCCGGCGGCCTCCAGGCCGGCCCGCACGCGCCGGGCTAGCTCCACCGCGCCCGGGGTGTCCCCGTGCAGGCAGAGCGAGCGGGCGCCGACCGGCACCACGGTGCCGTCGTGCGCGGTGACCGTCCCGGTCCGGGCCATGGCCACCGACCGCTCCACGACCTCCCCGGGGTCCGAGACCACGGCCCCTTCCCGCCCGCGCGGCAGCAGCGAGCCGTCCGCCCGGTAGGCCCGGTCGCCGAAGGCCTCGGGAACGGGCGGCAGCCCGGCCGCCGCCGCGGCCTCGTGGAGCCGGGAGCCGGGCAGCCCCAGCACCGGCAGCGCCCGGCCGGCCAGCAGCACGCCCTCGACGACCGCGGCCGCCTGCTCCCCGTCCCGGACGACCCGGTTGTAGAGGGCCCCGTGGGGCTTCACGTACGAGACGCGCGAGCCCGCGGCCCGGGCGAAGACCTCGAGAGCGCCGATCTGGTACGCCACCTCGGCCGCCAGCTCCGCCGCCGGCACGTCCATGGCGCGCCGGCCGAACCCCGCCAGGTCGCGGTAGGACACCTGCGCGCCGATGGTCACCCCGCGCTCCGCGGCCAGCTCGCAGACCCGGCGCATGGTGGGGGCGTCCCCCGCGTGGAAGCCGCAGGCCACGTTGGCGCTGGTCACGACGGTGAGGAGCCGCTCGTCGTCGGTCAGCGTCCAGCGGCCGAAGCCCTCGCCGAGATCGGCGTTGAGGTCGATCGAGACCCTGCTCATGGCGGCCCTTCCTCTCTGGCCCCGCCCCTGTCCGGCCCGGTCCGCCGGCGGAGGGCGTGCGGGCGTGAGCGCGCGGGTGCCGCCAACGTAGAGGATTGTTGAACGATCCGACAAGAGCTGTGTTGTCCCGTCCCCCCGTTCTGCGGTTGACTCGGCCGCGCACGCCGGAGCGGCGGAGGGGAACGGGACGGAAGGGGCGCCGTGGGCACGAGTGACGCCGGGGGACTGGCGGAGGACCGCGCGCTGCTCGGGCGTACCAGCACCGCCGAGCGCGTCGCGGACATCCTCCGCACCCGGATCGCGGAGGGGTACTTCCCGCCCGGCTCCCGGCTCTCCGAGGAGAACATCGGCGGCGCCCTCGGCGTGTCCCGCAACACCCTGCGCGAGGCCTTCCGGCTGCTCACCCACGAGCGGCTGCTCGTCCACCGGCTCAACCGGGGCGTCTTCGTCCGCGTCCTGGCCGCCGAGGACGTCGAGGACATCTACCGCACCCGGCGGCTCGTGGAATGCGCGGTCGTCCGAGGTCTCGGCGGGCCCCCCTTCGCCCTGGCGGCGCTCGCCGCCGCCGTCGCGGAGGGCGAGGCCGCGGCCGGCGCCGACGACTGGCAGGGCGTCGCCACCGCCAACATCCACTTCCACCGCGCGCTGGTCGCCCTCGCCGGCAGCCCCCGCACCGACGAACTGATGCGGAGCGTCCTCGCCGAACTCCGCCTCGCCCTCCACGTCGTGCCCGACCCGCGCTCCCTGCACCAGCCCTTCCTCCTCCGCAACCGCGAGATCCTCGACGCCCTGCGAGCGGGCGACCGGCCCGCCGCCGAACGCCTCCTCGCCCGCTACCTCGACGACTCCCACGCGTGCGTCGCCGCCGCGTACGCCCCCTTCGCGGGGCGGGCCCCGGGCGCCCCGCCGGCCGGGACCGCGTGAGCGGACGGCCCTGACGCCCACCTCCCCGGTCGGGACGCTGACCTCACGGGGCCCCCGTTCCCCGGAGCTCGTCCGCACCCGGCCCGGCCCCTAGGGCCTGTCTTCCGGATCTTGCCGGGCTCGCGCCTTCCCGCAGAGCTTCGCCTGGGAGGTGCCCCCAGCACCGCGCCTCTCCCCGTAGCCCTTCGGGCACGGGAGGTGCCCCCACCGCATGGACTCCCTCCTCCGCCTTGCGATCCACGGCACCAGGCGCCGCTCCCTGACCCGGCCTGATCCGAAAGAAAGACCCTGGTCCGCTGCCAGCCCCCGGGCGAAGCCCCTGCGCCCTCCTGGACCGGCCCCCGAGCCCGCCCGCCGGCCCGTGCCGCCGCCCCGCTCATGGACCGCCACAGGGCCTCGCACCGCGGGGCCTCGGCCGGCCCGGGCCCCCACAGAGCCTCGTACAGCCGCCCCGCGCCCCGCCGGGCCCGTACCGCCGGACCGGTCCCCGTACCGCCGCCCCTCAGCCGCCGGGCCCCCGAGCCCGGCCCGTGCCGGCGTCCGCGTTCCCCGGCCGGACCTGCGTCGTTTCGACCGGTGTCAGCTCCAGGACCTACTCTGTGCACCGTGACTTCGCAAGGCTCGACGGATCCCGCTCCGCCCCAGCTCAGCGCGGGGCCGCGGCCCGCGCAGGGCCCGGCCGCCGACGAAGGGCTCGCGCGGCGCCTCCGCGCGCTCGCGTGCACCGCCCCGCTGCACGACCTCGACGTCCGCAAGGCGAACCTCGCCGGCGAGTACTCGGTGTACGCGATGGCGGAGGTGGCCCTCGCCGCCATCGACCTCGTCACGCTGAACATGGACTTCGACACCGGCGCCGACCACGAGCAGATAGTGGCCCGGCTGATCCCGCGCGTCGCCGCGCAGGCGCCCGGCCGGCCCGCCGCCGAGCACGAGCGCGTCGCCCGCTGGGTCCTGGAGAACCTGATCAACGTCGGCAGCGTCGACCGCGGCTTCCGCGCCGTCTACGGCACCTTCGACACCGACGGCGTGTACGTCCGCCGGGACTACGACTTCAAGCTCATCGAGGAGGTCCCCGGCTACGGGGGCGGCGTCTACCTCCGTACCACCGACGAAGCCGTCAACGTGCTCGTCGGCGCCCTCGACACCGACGTCACCAGCGCCCAGATCGCCGCCGAGGTGAAGCTGGAGGTGCTCATCAGCCGGGGCCGGCTCGCCGACGCCCAGCTCGCCGCCGAGCAGGCGCGCTACCGGACCGTGCAGTACGCCGAGACCCTCCGCAAGACGCTGGAGGCCACCCGGCGCAACGTCCGCGCCGTGGACTGGCTCAATGCCGTCCCCGACATGATCGCGGAGGCGCTCGACCACGTCGCCGACCGCTACCGCCACGAGAACGCGATCCTCACCAACATCCGCAAGGCGCGCGACGAGGCCGAGACGACCTCCGACCCGAAGACCGCCGAACACAAGCGGCGGGCCGCCGAACTCGTGGACATCGTCAAGGACTGCATCCGGCGCCACACCCAGCTCCAGTCCCGCCTCCTGGAGGCCGGCCCCCTCTTCCGCGCCGAACAGGACCGGCAGGCCTTCGCCGCCCCCACCCGGTACACCGGGCTCGACCTGTACGGACAGCTCGTCGCCCCGGTCCTGCCCCTGCCCGTCGCCCGGGCCACCAAGGTCACGGACGCCTTCTTCGCCCACGGCACCGGCCTGCGCACCCCCGCCTCCGTACGCCTCGGCGACCTCGTGGACCTGCTGCTCACCCCGCCGGTCGAGCGCGAGCACCTGGGCGCGGAGATGCCCGAGCCCGACCTGATCGCCACCCCCGACGACTCCCGTTTCAGCGAGGAGCAGCTCGCCCGGGCCCTCCGCCTGCTGGACCTGGAGCACGACGCCCCGCGCCGCCTCTCCGGCCTGCTCGCCGAGGCCCGCCGCCTCGACCCCGACCTGCCGTACCTGGTCGCGCTCCTGGCCGTCCACGCGGCGAGCCCCCCGGTCGGCACGGCCTACCGCCAGGGCGAGGAACGGCTCCTCTTCGCCGTGGACGACGGCACGCCCCTGGACGACCCCGAGTTCGGCGGCGCCGACCTCATCGTCGGTACGGCCCTGCTCGACGCGGCGGGCATGGCCGCCGCCCGTACGGAGGCCTCGTGACCGCCCCCGCGCCCCGTACCGTCCCCGCCACCGCTCCCGGGGAGCCCCCGGCCGGACCGGCTCCGGACGCCCCCGTGCCGACCGGCGGCCCCGTGCCGGGCGAAGCCCCGGTGCCGGCCGACGGTCCCCGCGTGCGGCCCGTGGTCGTGGAACCGCCCGTCGGCGCCGTCCCCGGACCGGGGCCGGGGCCGGGAGGCAGACCCCGGGTCGGGTCCGTGCTCCCGGCGGCGCCCTCCCGTACCGGCGCCGCCTCCGTGCGCGGCGGCCTGCCCGCGGTCCGCGCCGTCCGGCTCACCGGCGCCCCGGCCCCGCGGGTCCCGGCCGAGGACCAGCCCACGGCACCGGCCCGCCCGGACGGCCCGGCCCCTACGCCCACGCCGGACCGGCCGTCCGGCGCGGACCGCCCCGCCGCGACCGTCCGCCCCGCCGCCGTCACCCCCGTCCCCCTCCCCCTGACCCGTCCCGACACCGAGCGCCGCACCGAGGAGCCCCAGCCGTGAGCGACACCCACGCCGAGTACGCCGACGCGTGGAGCGAGCCGGAGCCCGCGCAAGCCCCCGCGCCGTCCGCCGTCACCCCCGCCGACGCGGCCGACGCCGCCCGCCTGGTCTCCTTCGGTCTCCAGCCCAAGCTGCTCCCCGCGCGCGACGCCGAGTACGCCGAACTGCTCCGCCGCTACCGCGAGGACCCGCCCTTCGCCCGGCTCGCCGACGCGGTCGCCACCGGCCTCGGCCTGATCGTCCTGGAGGTCTCCCCGCGCGCGGGCATGGCCGTCACCGCGGGCGAGGACTCCGTCTTCGCCGTCCGCATGGGCGACTACGCCCGCCGGGCCAACACCGACGCCGCCGACCGCTTCCTCCACGGCCTCGCCCACCTCGCCGTCGCCGCCATGGCCTTCCCCCGGCCCGAGGACCTCGCCGACGACGGCTACATCGGCCGCCTCACCGTCAACGGCGTCGACGCCTTCGTCCGCCAGGCCTGCCTCCGCCTGGAGCAGCGCGCCGAGGAGCAGGGCGAGAACACCGACCCGGCCTCCGACGCCCCCGCCCTGGAGGCGGCCTGGCGGATCTACGCCCGCCGCAGCGCCACCGGCGCCACCAAGGACGCCCGCCGCCTCGCGGGCTCCACCACCGGCATCGTCGGCAAGGCCGTCGCCTTCCTCACCGAATCCGGTTTCCTCCAGCGCACCGGCGACGAGGGCGGCGGCTCCTACCGCACCACCGCCCGCTACCAGCTCCAGGTCCGTGACATGGCCGGCTCCGCCGCCATGGCCGAGCTGCTGGACCTCGGCGTCGTCCCCGTCAGCGACGGCTCCCCGACGCTCCTCCCGCCGCCCGAGGGCGACGACCTGGAACTCGCCGCCGACGCGGGCCTGCCGTTCCACGCCTGACCGCCCCGCGTAACCGAACCTCCCAGTACGAGAGTCCCTCGCCATGTACGAGCTGTCCCGGGTCCGCCTCTACTCCATCGGCCCCGCCGGTGCGCGCTACGCCGACACCGTCCTGGACCTGCGCGGAGTCGGTGCCCCCGTGCCCCACCCCGCCCCCACCCAGGCGGAGTTCTTCGAGGAGGAGCCGGTCGGCCCGCCGCGCCGCCCCGCCCCCGCGGGCGTGCTGTTCCTGGAGAACGGCGGAGGCAAGTCCGTCCTCCTGAAGCTGATCTTCTCGGTCATGCTGCCCGGCCACCGCAACACCCTGGGCGGCGCCAGCTCCGGCGTGCTCCGCAAGTTCCTCCTCGCCGACGACTGCGGTCACGTCGCCCTGGAGTGGCAGCACACCCTCACCGGCGAGCTGGTCGTCGTCGGCAAGGCCAGCGAGTGGCGCGGCCGTCAGGTCTCCAACGACCCGCGGAAGTTCGCCGAGGCCTGGTACTCCTTCCGCCCAGGACCCGGGCTCAGCCTGGACAGCCTCCCCGTCGCCGAGGCCACCACCGTCCGCCCCCCGGCGGAGGGCGCGTCCGGCGCCACCGGCCGCCGCCGCACCATGAAGGGCTTCCGCGACGCGCTCACCGAGGCCGGCAAGGCGTACCCGCACCTGGAGGTGTACTGGGAGGAGATCCACGACCGCTGGAACGAACACCTCGGCGAACTCGGACTCGACCCCGAACTCTTCCGCTACCAGCGCGAGATGAACGCCGACGAGGGCGAGGCCGCCGGCCTCTTCGCGGTCAAGAAGGACTCCGACTTCACGGACCTGCTCCTGCGGGCCGTCACCGACACCCGCGACACCGACGGACTCGCCGACCTCGTCGGCGGCTTCGGCAACAAGCTCGGCCGCCGCGCCGAACTCACCGCCGAGCGCGAGTTCACCGCCGGATCCGTGGACCTCCTGAACCGGATCGTGGAAGCCGCGGAGACCCGGGCCCACGCGCGCGAGGTCCACGCCGGCGCCGAGCGCCGCACCCGTACCCTCGCCCGCCGGTTCTCCGCCCGCGCCGCCGAGGAGCGGGGCCGGGCCGCCGAACTCGCCCAGCGGGTCACCACCGCCGCGCACGCCGTCTCCGAGGCCGAGACGGCCCGCGGCCGCAGCGCCCTCATCGCCGCCGAACTCGCCTTCCGGCACGCCTCCCTGGCGCTGACCGCGGCCGAGAAGGGAGCCGCCGCCCAGCGCCGCGAACTCCTGGAGGCCCGCACGCTGCACTCCGCCTGGCAGGCCGCCGAGGCGGTCCTGCGCCACCGCGCCGCCGCCGACCGTTCGGCGCGCGTGGCCGCCGCCATCCGCGAGGCCGAGCGCGACGCCGCCCCGGCCCTCGCCGCCCGCGCCAAGGCCGCGGCCGACCTCGTACGCGCCCTCTCCGCGGCCGCCGAGGAGGGCGAGCGGCACGCCGCCGAGGAGGAGGAGCGGTCCACCGCCCTCCAGGAGGCGGGCGAGGCCGCCCACCGGGACGCCACCACCGCCGCGACCGAGGCCCAGCGGGCCCGCAGCGAGGCCGGCCACCTGCGCCAGCGCCTCGCCGAGGTCGAGCAGGAGACCGCGGAGGCGGTACGGGCCGGCTGGCTCGACGACTCGGCCCCCGACGCCGACCCGGCCCGCGCCGCGCTGGCCGCCAGCGACGCCGAGAAGACCACGGTCGCCGCCTGGGACGCGGCCCGCGAGGCCGCCAACACGCTGGTGTACGTCAGGGGTCGAGGCATCGTTCTGAACGAACCGTCCGTCGTCGCGATCAACACCAACAC
>NZ_JBEORS010000032.1:0-49098 GCF_040302405.1 Streptomyces sp. NPDC126503 | reverse complement strand
CGGGGGGCACCCGCCCGCGGGGGCCCCCCCCCCCCCCCCGGGGGGGGGGCCCGCCCCCGTGTGACGGCGTGCCGGCACACGGCTCGGGGCCGCGTGCTGCCCGCCCCGGGGATCAGCCGGTGTAGGTGGCGGTGATGGCGAGATTGCCGGGGGCCGCGGGCACTCCCACGAGGGGTGCCGTCACCGGTGCGTCCCAGGTGCGGTCGGTGTGGCGGGTGGTGTGGAGCAGCTTGCCGTCGGTGGTGGTGACGGCGACCTGGACCTCGCCGTTGACGGCGGCCGCGGAGACGGACTTGGCCGTCACCACGCCCAGGATGCCCTTGAGGTCACCCCAGGGTGCCCAGGTCCCGTTGAAGTGGCGGACGGTGTGGTACTGGCGGGTGCCGTTGTCGGTGGAGATGACGAGGTGGGTCTCGTCGCCGGTGCCGGCCATGCTCAGGGAGGTCACCGGTCCGGTGGGGCCGACGGCCTGGGCGACGTTGCCCCAGCCGAGCCAGGTCCCGCTGGTCTGGCGGATGGTGTGGTACGGCTTGCCGCCGCTGACGAGGCCGACGTGGAGCTCACCGCGGACACTGGCGGTCGCCGCCGCGGTCACGCCCGTGAGGGAGCCGTTGATCTGGCGGAAGGGGGTCCAGCTGCCCGCGCCGTTGCGGACGGTGTGGAAGGCCTTGCCGTCGGCGACGGCGACGACGTGGAGGTCGTGGCCGATGGAGACGGCGGAGACCTGGGTGAGGTTGCCGAGGGCGTTGGCCACGCCGAACACGTCACCGAAGGTGGTCCAGGTGCCGTCCTGCCTGCGGACGGTGTGGAAGAGGCCGCCGCTGGTGCTGATGGCCAGTACGTGGGTGTCCCCGTTGACACCGGCGGCGGCGGTGCTGCGGATCCCGCCCAGGCCGCCGACCTTGGCCTGGAGGTCGGTGTATCCGGTCCAGGAGCCGTCGGGGAGCCGGGCGGCCTGGTAGAGGCTGGTGCCCGCCTGCACGAGTGCCTTGGTCTGCCAGCCCGGAGTCGTGGCCCGCACCCCGTCGATCCACTCGCGCAGCCCGTCGGTGCGGGCCGCCAGGGCGCCGGTACGGGTCTCCGCGGGGTCGGTGCCCAGGCAGCCGCCCTGCCAGGACCGGCTGTTGATGCCGACGAGCTCGCCGGCGGCGTTCAGGAGCGGCCCGCCGGTGTCGCCCTTGCAGATGGCGTCGGTGCCCTTCCCCGTGACGGTCAGGGTGGTGGCGTCGGAGGCGTTCAGGGTGAATGCGCCGGTGTGGGCCTTGCCCGGCGCCCATTCGGTCTTCGTCCGCCCGAGGCCCACGGCGGTCAGATCGGCGTCCGCCGCCGGGGCGGCGCTCGCCGTCGTGATGCCGGCGGGGCCGGTGGCGGGGGTCCTGAGGCGGGCCATGACGACGTCCCGGTCGGTGCGCGGGACCAGCTCGGCGACCTCGATCCGCTTGCCGTCGCCGAGGGTCACGGTGGACTTCAGCGCGGGGACACCGGCCGGCAGCGTGGTGCCGGGCGTCGCGGCGAAGCAGCTGGAAGCGGTCAGGACCCACGAGGCGTCGACGAGGGAGCCGGTGCACCCGCGACCGGTCGCCTCGTCGCCGATGGTCAGCTTGACGACGGAGGCGTACGGGCCGGCCGCCGCCTCCGGGCCGGAGACGGCCTGGGCGGCGCCGGCGGGAACGAGGCCGGCGGCGACGGCGGTCGTGGTGACGAGCAGACCCGGGATGCGGGCGGTGCGCGGACGGAGTGCAGACATGTGCGGTTTCCTTCGGGAACGGGATGCGGTGGGCGCATGCCCCGGAATTCGGCCGGGCGGGTACGGGGCCCGTGGTCGGCCGGTGACACGGGGCACGACGGGGATCGGGAGTGCCTCGCGGTCGGAGCGGTCTACTTGGTGACCCGGATCTCGACCAGGACGTGCTCCCGGCTGTCCACGGACTCGCCGACCCCTTCCCAGGTCTTCGCGGGGATGTCGTACTCGACGCGGTCCTCCTCGGCGGTCATCGCCAGGTGGGTGTTGACGGAATCGTCGGTGCGCACCCCGTGCACGGACGGGAGCTCCAGGGTCAGGAAGCCCTCGTCGGCGGTGACCTTGAAGCACACGTCGGCCCGGCCGCGGGCGAGGAACCTGAGGAGGTTCTCCTCGCTGAGGCAGTCGGCGAGCACGATGTGGCCGTCGCCCCGCTTGAGGTCGATTCCCTGCTGGGCCAGGATCTTGTCGGCGTCGGGATAGTTGTAGTCCTCGATGGCGTACCCGGGGCCCGTCTCGGCGACGGGCTCGCTGGTGGGGGCGGCGGACGGCTGGCCCGCGGCCAGCACGGCCCATGCCAGCGCACCGGCCGCGGTCGCGGTTCCCAGCGTGCGCGTCCATGCCTTGCGTGAAGTCATCACAGTCCTGAATTTCCTCGGAGTCGGAGTCGGAGTCGGAGTTGGTGTCGTCGGGGGCGGGGTCGGGGGAGCGTTCTCCGCGACCCCTTGGTCAAAGCTGGTGCGAAGAAGGGGAGGTGGGCGGCGGGCAGCCGCTACGGTGCCGCCGTTCTGGAGAGCCTCAGGGAGGGCGGTCCGTCCGGGTCCGGGCGGAACTCCACCGTGTTCCCCCCGCTCGGGTAGAGCTGGAGGCCGGCGACCGGGCCGAGCCCGCCGCTGTCGACCGACAGGTAGACGAAGTCGCCGCCCGCCCGGTCACCGAGCCACTCCCACCGGCCGCTGAAGTCGGCCGGGTCGGAGGAACCGTCCGTCACCACGTCCACGGCGGAGAACGTCCCGTCGGACGCGAGCCGCAGCTGGGCACCCGTGCCGTCGTCGCGGTAGACGCCGGGCAGCTCGGCGGGGTCGACGGATGCCGTGCACCCCGAGACGAGCGAGACGGCGGCGGCCAGGAGGGCGGCGAGCCACCCGGCACCCGCCCTCCCGGGCGTCACGGGCCCAGCGTGACGTCGAACTCGATCACCTGGGTCTTGGGTGACATCGGACCGGAGTCGCCGACGATCTTGTCGACGAGCGAACCCACGCTGTTGCTCCACCAGTCCGTGTAGCCGATGACCGGAGGGTGGGTCGCGGACTCGATGTCCGACTCGTTGTAGGCGGTGTACCGCCACACGACGGAGCCGTCCGCGTTCTTGCGGATGGGCGTCATCCGCACCTGGTGGGACCCCAGGAACGTGTACGCGAGATTTCCCGTGAGTCCGGCCGTGGACAGCGTCCCGTAGTCCTGGAGGTACTTCCACGCACCGTCGAACCCGCCGAGGGAGTAGTCGTACTTGAGCGTGTGGCCCAGCTCGTACTCACCCGTGCGCGTACGGTTGGCGAAGAAGGCGAGCGCCTCCTGGGTGTGCTGGTGCTCACGGTAGACGCGGGTGAAGTCGTCGTTCGGGCCGAAGCACTGCGACGTGGGGCCCTTGCCGGTGAGCCAGCTCCAGCCCAGTTCCCACGGGTTGTTGCCGTTGCCGGACTCGATGGGCCTGCCGAACGGCGTCAGGCAGCTCTCGGCGCCCTCGGGCAGGCCGTTCGTGCCCGGCTTGATGGGGGTCGTCGCGTTGTCCAGCGCCTTCTGGATCGCCTCCTGCCTCGCGGCCTCGAGGACGAGGTGCTTGGCCCGCAGTGCCGACTGCGCGGCCGCGTCGGCGCTCGCTCCCGCCGCGAGCGACGCCTGGCGGGCCGCCGCGGCAGAAGCCGCGGCGTTCGCGGCGTGGGAAGCGGCCTCGGTGGCCGATCGCACGGCGCGGGTCGCCGCGCTGCGGGCCACACTGCTCGCCTGACGTGCCGCCGCGGCCGCCTGACGCGCGGTCTCGGCGGACCGGGCGGCCTCGGCCGCGGACCCCTCGGCGGCCTCGGCGTTCTTGCGCGCTTCCTCGGCGGACAGCTTCGCGGCCGCGGCGTACCCCTTGGCGAGCTCGGCCCACTCGGTGGCCTTGGCGGCGGCGTCACGGGCCAGGGCGGCGGCCTCGGAAGCCCGTGCCGCGTTCTCCTGCGCCTCCTGGGCCGTCTTGGCGGCGCCCGCGATCATCGCCCGGACCGCGCTGATGTGCGTGGCGTGGTCGTGGTCGATCCGCGCGAACTCGTACTGCGTGGTGCCGATGAACTGGCGCAGCATGTGCGTGTCGCCCTCGAGGGCGATGGTGGCGGCCGCCTTGACGTAGGGGCCCCCGTTCCGCAGCAGGGTGGTGGCCGCCACCCGATCGTCCTCGTGGACGGCCCTGGCGCGCTCGACGTGCAGGAAGTCGTGCAGGGCCCGGGCGGTGCCGGCCTCCAGTGCGGCCACGGCCGCACGCCGCACCGCGGAACCGGTGGTCTCGTCGGCCAGGACCGTGGTCACCTCGACCCGGTTGTCCTCCTTGGCCGCCTCGATCGCCCCGCTCTCCAGGAACGTCCGGACCTTGGCGTGGTCCTCGGTCCTGAGCACGTCCACCGCGGCCAGCGCCACGTTCTTCGTGGAGATCGCGGCCATGGCCGCCACGTTCTCGATGTTGTCCTGCCGCAGGGCGATGAGGCGGTCGGCGTCGATCCAGTGGACGACGTCCTCGTCCGAGCCGGCCAGCGCGAACTCCGCAGCCTGCCGGGTCCAGGTGCCGGACCGGTCGACGAGGCCGATCGCGGCCTTGCGCCCGGCCGCCACGGCCTCGGCGGTCCTGCCGTCCCGCAGCGCGGCCTCCGCGGAGGCGATGAGCGCGAGCAGATCCGCGGACAGGCGCGCCTCCTGCGTCCGCTCCCGGTTGTACCGTTCGAGCCGGCCCGACTCCGCGTCCGCCTCCAGCCGCGCCCGCTCGATCGCCTCGGCGGTCTCCTCGGCCAGCCTGGCGGCTTCGGCCTCCCGCGCCGCCCGCTCCACCTCGCGCGCCTTGTCGACCGCCGCGGCGGCCTTGGTGGCCGCGTCGACGGCCGCGTTGGCGGCCTCGGTCGACCGGTTCGCGTAGTCGACCGCCTGACCGGCGTGGTTCGCCGCGTCCAGAGCCCGCGCGGCAGCCTTCTCGGCGTGGTCGGCGGCGCTTTCGGCCGCTTCGCGCGCCACGTGGGCGGCAGCCGCCGCCTGCCCGGCCAGGCTGCGGGACTTGGCCGCGGCCTGCGTCGCCCTGGCGGCGGCGGCCTCCGCCACGGCGGCTTCCCGCTGCGCGACGGCGGCCTCGGACTGCGCGGCGCCGGAGGCCAGGGCCGCGTCGGCCGAGGCCCTCGCGGCCGACGCCGCGTTAAGCGCCGATCCGGCGGCGGCCGCGCCCGCGGCCTCGGCCGCTTCGGCGGCGACGGCCGCGAGGCCCGCCTTCTGGGCCACCGTGCGGACGTACTGGACCATGGCCGTCGCCGCCCGCGCCGCCGTCCGGGCCGCCTCCGCCATCGCGGCGTCCTTCGAGGCCCCGATCGCCGCGCGGTAGGCCGCAGCCGCGGCCCGCCCAGCCGCCGCCGCCGCAGCGGCAGCGGCCTGCGCGGCGGCCACGCAGCGCTGCGAGGCGGCCTGCGCGGTCCGCGAGGCCGACACCGCGGTCGCCGCGGCTGCCGCAGCGCCCCTGGCGGCCTGAGCCGCCTTGTTCGCGGCCCTGGCGGAACGCTGGACGTCGTTCTCGGCGGCCTCGGCCTCGGCCTTCGCCTCCAGCGCCGCCTTCTTCGCGTTCTCGGCGGCCTTGACCGCCTGCTGGGACAGCTCGACGGCCTCGTCCGTCTTGCGGCCTGCGCGCTGCCCTTCCGCCTCGACCACCTTGACCAGCTGCTGGATCGTCGCCGTTTCCTCGTCACGGGCACGGGCGATGTACTGGCCCGTCTCCAGGAACCACCGGATCGCCCGCGGCGTCCCGTCGTCCAGCGCCCGCTTCGCGTACTCCCGCACCTGCGGCGACGCCGTCACGAGGATGGACGTCACCCGCACCCGCTCGTCCTCCTCCTGAGCGGTGAACTGCCGCCCACTCAGGAAGGCGCGGAGCGCGAAGTCCGAGCCGGCGTCCAGCGCGGCGGCGCCCTCTCGCTTCACGGCACGGCCACCGTGCGCCATGACCGTGGTCACGGCCACCCTGAGATCCTCACGCACCGCGCTCTGGAACCCGCCCATGAGGTAGGCCTCGACCGCCGCCGCGCCGCCGGACAGCGCCGCGCCGATGCTCTCGCGGGTCGCCCTGCCCGCCATCACCAGCGACCTCGTCAGCGTGAACCGGTTGTCCTCGGCCCTGGCCGCGGGCAGCCTCTCCGTGAGGAACGCCGCCACGTCCGCCGCGCTCCCCACCAGGGCCGCGGCGGCCGCGGCCCGGACGGCGCGCCCGCCCGTCCGGTACGCCCAGACGACCCGCCCGCGGTCGGTGTCCGGCAGGCCGGATCCCGCGGGCAGGGAGGCGACCCCGTCCGCCGCGAACGCCGGGCGGCTGAGTACGGTGCACTCCGGCAGCACACATGCCGCTGCCACCCCCGTGAAAGCGGCGAGTATCTGACGTCTGCTGAACTGTCGTGAACGCTGAGCCATCACGACTCCCTTCCCCTGCGGTGTGATCCCTGCCAGGACGTGCTCCCGGCCCGACGGACCCAAGTGGTCGGTGGCCGCGATCCGGTACGTCGCGTCGGACTCCGGATACGGGTCCCGCGGTGACGTGCCCTGCGGCGTGCCGGCCGGGTCACGCTGCGCTCCCTGGCGGCGATCACCACTCTCGGCGCACGGGGAAGGCGAGGGGAAGGGGGTACGGATGGCCGGAAGCGTCCCTGGCCTGATCTGGCCGGGTGGGCTTCCCGGCGCACTCTCCCGAGGCGCCTCGGGCTGCTGAACAGGTGTCAGGGTCGGGGAAGGACCGCTCGGTCGGGGAGAACGCGCGGGATGCGTCGGCGGTCGGCGGGAGAGCTCGATACGCCGGTACGCTCCTCACCGCCGCGCCGTACGAGGAGTCACCGGGCCGTGCCGGGGGGCGGCCGGGACACCGGCTGGTCTGGCCGCTTGCGGTCCAGGCCTCTTCAGGCCAGGAGGCCCGGCTTCCCCCGGCGGCGGGACGCGGAAAGACTGGGGTCGCCCGGCGGCGCCGACGAGACGGCACCACCGCTCCGCACCCCACGAACCGCTCTCTCCGCCACCACCCATTCCGGGATCACGATGCCTGCTCACCCCTCAGCGGTCCGCACGGTCCCCTCGCCGGCCGGCCGGAGCGATCCCCCGGGCGAGGCGCACTCAGTCCGGCTGCGCGGGCAGCCATCCGTGCTGAACCGCCCGGACACCCGCCTCGAACCGGCTGCGCGCGCCCAGCCGTTCCATGAGGTCGTTCGCGATGCGGCGGGCCGTCCGCGTGGACACCCCCAGCCGCTTGCCGATCGTCTCGTCCGTGTGCCCCTCGGAGAGGAGGGAGACGAGGGCGGCCTCCTGCGCGCTCAGGCCGTGGACGTCACGGACAGGTGCCTCCCCGAGCGGGTGCGCCGTGGCCCACACGCTCTCGTACAGTGCGCACAGCGCGGTCAGCGTTCCCTGCCCGGTCAGCACGACAGCGCCGCCCGCGGTGTCTTCACTGCTCACGGGGATCACGGCGGTCGACCGGTCCACGATGATCAGACGGGTGGGCAGAGAAGCCGCGGTGCGCACCTCTCCGCCCAGCGAGGCCGTCCAGCGCGCGTACTCCACCGTCGGCCTGTGATGGCGGACGCTGTCCAGGTACACCACCCTGGTCCGGACCCCGCGCCCCAGCAGCTCGGCGTCCAACGGCCGGGACGCGGCGATGTTCTCCTCCGTCTGGGGCCCGCCGGGCGCGAACGTCATCACCTCATGGCGGACCTCACGCGTCAGCCGCGCGAGACGGTCCCGTATCCGGTCCAGGCCGATCAACTGCTCGACTCCCGGGCTGGCACCGGCCGGCCGCAGGTCGGCGTACTCGGAGATCAACTGGGCGGCCGCCGCGCGGGAGGCCTCCAGCCGCTGCTGCTGGGCGGCGATCCGGGCCTGCTGGCGGGCCATCAGGACCTCCATCCCGAGGTCCGGCGAGACCGCGCGCAGCCCCCCGTTCTCGGCCGACGGCCGGACCAGCGCGAGCTCGCTGAGGACGTCGAGTCCGTCCCGCACCTGTTGTTCCGTCGCGCCGACACGGGCGGCCAGAGCCGCGACCCCGCCCCCCGGAGCGGCCAGCATGGCCCGGTAGACGGCCTCCGCCATCGTGTCGAGCCCCAGTGCAGACAGCATGTAATTCCCCCCGGAAGTACGTATCCCCAGCACAAAAAGATCATCATATGCCCGCAGTGGGCGGGAAGAAGGAAGGGGTTATGTACCTCGTGCACGCGCACCTGCAACCGCCCGACCAGGGCGGCGGACTGCCACCCGACGTGCGCGCCCTCGTGTACGGGTGCGCCCTCCCCGAGGACGGTCTGGAGCACGTCAGCGTGCACGGCGACGCGCAGGCACCGGTGCTGGGTCTCTTCCTCCTGAACGACTCGCTGGCCCGGGCGGAGACGAGCGCGGCAGCCGTCTGCGCCCGGCTGCTGGAGAGCCGCCCCGAACTGTCGGGCTGGACTCTCCTGCGCGCGGAAGCCCCGCTCATCGTCCTCGACGGACGGTGACGGGCGACCTGACACCGTCCGGGGTTCCGACTCCAGGTGGACACAAACGGCCGCTGCCGTTTCCGTCCACGCGCAGGCCCTTTCACCTCCACCGGCGTGCGGCGAAAGTGGTCCTTGTCCGAAGGGACACCACTCCCGGAGGCACGCGGACCGGAAAGCGCCACCGCGGGGCGCCACCCGTCCGGACACGTGTCCGACGTACCGTCAACGCTCAGGAACGGAAGAACCCCATGTCTCGCATGCGCGTCACCCAGGCCACCGCGGTCCTCGTGCTCGCCCTCGTCGCCCCCCTGTTCGCCGCCTCGACGGCAGCTGCCACATCCGCCCCCGTCGCCACCACGGCGCAGGGCAACATGGGCTGGCAGTAGGAGTTCCCCCCGGCGCACGGCCGGGCCGGTTTCGGCCTCACCTGACACACCCTGTCCGCCCGGGCCCCACGCTCCGCTGTTCGCCGGGGCATGGCCTCTTCCACGGTGTCGGTCGGCGGCAGGCGGCCCACGATCGGTGACGACCTCACCTTCGGCGTGATCGTCAGGCTCCGCTCCGACGGGCCCGGGGCGCGGGCGGGGGCCCCGGGGGCGGATGGCTGTCCGTGGCTGCGGCAGTGGAGTGGTGTGGGCGGCTCGGGGGAAAGAGGGGGCGACCAGCCGGGGAAGGTGTGCGGGATGGACGGTGGGCGTGTGGAACTGGACGGGGTGTTGCGCGCGGCGGAGGACGCCTCGCCGGTGGAGTCGGTCGACGTCGTCGCCCGGAACCTGGAGAAGCGGTTCGGAGCGCGCGTCGTGTCGTTCCTGCTCGTGGACCTGATGGGGAGGGAGATGGTCCGCCTGCCGCGCGCAGGCGAACCGCCCGCGGACGGCGGACCGGAGCGCAGACAGCTGCGGGGCAGCGTGTACGACCGGGTCCTGCGCGAGCAGCGGATCCACGAGGCACCCGACGAGGACGGCGGGGTCCGCCTGGTCGCTCCGGTCACGAACCGGGGGGACTGCATCGGCGTCCTGGAGCTGTCCCTGCCCACCGTCGACGACGACACCCGCCACCAGCTGGCGGAGGCGGCCCACGCGCTGGCGTACATCGTGGTCACCGACCGCCGCTTCACCGACCTCTACCACCGGGGCAGACGGACGACCCGGACCAGCCTCGCGGCGGAGATCCAGTACCAGCTGCTGCCCTCGGCGCCCTGCTGCGAGGCGGCGCAGTTCACCCTGGCCGGCGGTCTGGTTCCGGCCGACGACATCGGCGGTGACACGTACGACTACGCCCTCGACCAGAACACCCTGCACCTGTCGATCACCGACGCCATGGGCCACGACACCGACTCCGCACTGCTGGCCACCCTCACCGTCAACGCCCTGCGGGGCGCACGCCGCGCCGGAAGCGACATCACCGGGCAGGCACGGGCCGCGCACGAGGCCGTGCGCGCCTACGGCCGCGGCATGACCACCGGCCAGCTGCTGCGCGTCACCCTGGACACCGGCACCTGCCGACTGGTCAACGCCGGCCACCCGTGGCCCCTGCGGCTAAGGGAGGGCCGGGTGGAGGAAGTGCCGATGAAGATCGACCTCCCCTTCGGCATCCCCGTCCCCGTCACCTACCGGGCACAGGAGCTTCAGCTGCTGCCCGGTGACCGCCTGGTACTGGTCACCGACGGCATGCAGGAGCGCGGCGCCCGCGCCGTGGACCTGCCCGCTCTCCTCCACGCCACCCGCGAGGACCATCCCCGTGAGGTGGTACAGGCCTTGACGGAAGCGATCCACGACGCCTACGAAGGTCACCTGCCCGACGACGCGACCACGCTCGTCCTGGACTGGCACGGCACCAGCGCCCCTCGACGCACCTCGGACGCCGGCTCCGACACGTGACGGACCAGCCCCGCCCCCGGAGGACCGGCCGTTCCGCTACGACGACGTCACCCTGGAGGGCCGCGGCGCGACCGGCTGCTGCGGCAACGTTCATCCGCCGCTGAGCAAGAGCGCGGCGATGCGTGAGGCGGGCCCGAAGAGGACCCGGCCGGTGACGGCGCTTGCGGAGCAGCTCTGTTCCGGCCCGCCGTTCAGCATCGTGGCGGTGCGCTGCCGGAGCCGGTGACGGTTCGCGCGCCGACGCCGGATACGCGCGTATGTCGGACCCGTGTGATGCGGCATGCATGACGGGCGGGTTGGTGGGCAGACGGGTGTCGGGATGGTGGCATGGGGCCTCTGCTGCTCCTCACGGTTCTCCCCCCCGCCGTGAGGAGCAGCAGCGGGCCCGTCCCTCTTGTGGCCGGGCGCCCGGCGCCTGCGGTGATCAGCCGAGGAGGCCGAGTTCGGTGTCGGCGCGGCAGACCTCGCACGCGGTGACGTGGCCCTCGGCGAGCGCGTGGCGGGCTTCGTCGCGCGTGACGGGCCGGGTGTGGTGGCCGGCCAGGGGGCAATCACCGGCATGGATGCTGTCGGGTACCGGCCGGCCGGCTTCGCGCCGGTAGGACAGGAGCCATGCGGGCCGTTCTCGGAGCGGGCGCCGGGCGCGGAGTTCCGCGTCCCGTCGCGTGACCTCGCTGATCTTCAGCTGGATGTCGCGCAGGATGATCTGCGCCAGCCGTTCCAGGGTCCGCAGCCGGCTGAGATCGTCGGGCAGGTCGAGCACCGTTCAGGCCCGGGAGAGCGGCTGCGGCCGCGCGGCGACCCGATGCACGGGGGCCGGGAGGGCGGCCCGGCACTGCCGGCACAGGGGGCGGCCGCCGGGGCCGTAGCGGTGGCAGGTCTTTCGGCAGCGGGCGCACAGGCCGCGCCGGCTGTCCGGGCAGAGCTCGGGCGGCAGGTTCGCAGGGATAGGACTGGTCATCGGGGTCACCCGGCTCTGCGGTAGGCGCCGGCAGATCGGACGCCGGCGCGGCCGAACTTCGCGTTGATCCGGTCGAGGACGGGCTCGACGCGGTGGCGTGCCTCCCGCGCCGGATCGAGGGAGAGCTGCGTGCCGGGCCCGGAGTCGGCGGAGGCCAGGTCTTCGGCGGTCAGTGTCAGGGCGCGTATCCGGGCCCGCTGGAAAGCGAGCGCGTCCCAGATCTGCCACAGCACCGTCCGCAGCTCGTCCGTGTGGTGCGACGCGGCAGGCAGGCGCCGGGTCTTCTCCACGGTCCCGCCGCCGGCGTGCCGCACCGACAGGGACAGCCCGCCCGCGACCTGGTCGCGGGCGCGCAGACGCTCGGCGAGGCTGACGACCAGGTCCAGCAGCGCGGCACGCAGCAGGACCGGATCGAGCATGTCCCGGTCGAACCCGTGTGACACCGAGCTGATCTCCGGCAGCCGGCGCGCGACGACCGCCCTCGGGTCGATGCCGCGGGCCCCCCGGAGCTGCACACCGCCCTGCCGGCCGAGCAGCCGGCACACCACGCTCTCCGGCTGCGCGGCCGGCGCGCCGATCGCGTGGAGGCCGTACCGGCGGAGCTCCTGCGCGGATCTCCTGCCGACGCCGTGCGGCTCCTCGACGCCGAGCGGGGCGAGGAACTGCCGTACGGCGTGCTCGTCGGGCAGCCACAGAACCCCGCTCTCACCCGTGTGGGCCGAGGCGGTCGCGGCCGTCGCCCACGTGTCCACGACGCCGATGCGTACGTCGGCGCCCGCGTACAGCAGAGCCCGGACGCGCACCCGCTCCGCCACCGCGCCGGCATCGGTGCGGTGCAGACGCAGCGCCCCGCCCGCCTGAACGAGCGCGGCACCGGGCGGGAGCGGCCGTACGACGGGGGAGACGGCCCCCAGGACCTTGAGGAGCCGGTGGTAGGTCTCGGCGCCGGCGTCCGGCCGGCACCGTACATGCATGATCACACTGCGCGCCGTCATGCCGCACCCGCCTCCCGCCCGCTGCCGCCGCGGGCGTGCTCGCGCAGGTCGACGCGGGCCGCCGGCCCTGCTCCCGCCGTCGTCCAGTACGGGTGCCACCACAGCCGGGTGGACAACCGCAGCAACCGCCGCCGCAACACCGCCGTCCCCGCCCCCGGCCCCACTGCTGCGAGGGCGCGGTAGGTGGCCGACCAGGCGGTCTGCGTCTGGACGAGATCGAGGGGGAAGGGTCGCTGCTTCACACCCCCACCAAAACATATGTTCGATTTTCGGTTCAAGTGGAAGCCATGATTCAGCCCGTGGGGCAGGCCTGGGATCACCGGCACCTCCGGCGGCCGCAGCCGCCCGTGCTGCGCTCCCTCGACGAGGCCGTCTTCTCCCGCCGCCCGGATCTGTCCGGCGGGACGTGATCACTGGCCTACTCGGCCGTCGATCCGCTCGCGAAGAAGGTCGGCGTGGCCGCAGTGCCGCGCGTACTCGGTGATCTGTGCCACCAGGATCTCGCGCAGCGGCGCCTCCCCGGTCCGCGTGCCGAGGGCGTCGAAGCTCGCGATGAAGCGGTCGGTCACCTCGCTCTCGGCTCGCCACTGCCGCCAGGCGTCCTCCACGACCGCCGGGTCGGCGACCGCGCCGTTCCAGTCGCCGTCACGGTCTTCAGGGGTGCGGTAGATCCTGGGCGAGTCCTCGCCGGCCATCCGGCGGAAGTGCCGTTCGTCCTCGGCCATGTGCCGCACCAGCCCGAGCAGGGACATGGTCGACGGCGGTACGGAGCGCCGGGCCATCTGCCCGGCGTCCAGGCCCGCACACTTCATCTCGATGGTCAGGCGGAAGTGGCGCAGGCTCTCCAGCAGCTTGCCCCGCTCGTCGAGCGTCTCGACTTCCGTCTCGCGCGGGTCGTCGTCCGGATCGACCCACATGTCGGGGTGGACGGTGGAAGGGGTCCACCGAGTCGGCACTGCTTCGTTGGTCCGCTCGTCCGAGTCCATGATCGCATCCTTGTGCGCGTCGGCTCCGTCCGCCACCACATATCGCCATCGACGCCCTCACCCGGCCGACCACCTGACGTCTGTCGCGGTCCGGCTGGTGCGCCGCGAGGTGCCCCGGCCTCAGGAGCAACCTGCGGGCGGGCCTCGGCGTGTACGGGGCTGGTTCCCCGGAGTGCGGGCGGCGTCTGCTCGAAGTCCTGGCGATGGCTTCCATACCCGTGATGGCAGGGGGTGGAGGCCGGCGTGCCGTCCGCCCGCGCCGACGGCCGGGAGGGGGCGCTGCTCAGGACTGGGCGGCCGGTGTGTTGGCGCGGTCGGACTCGTCCTGCACGAGCAGGGAGAGCAGGGAGGCCACGGTCAGTCCCGCTTCGGCCGGGTGGCGCAGCACCTTGTCGGGCTCGATGCGATAGGTGTTCGTGCGCCCCTCGCGGGTGTGGGAGAGGTAACCGTCCTGCTCGAGGTCCGAGATGATCCGCGCGACGGCACGCTCGGTGAGCCGGCAGCGGGCGGCGATGTCGCGGACGCGCACGTTCGGGTTGTCGGCGATCGCCGCGAGGACGCGGGCGTGGCTGGTGATGAACGTCCATCCGGTATGTGATTCAGGCACTCCGACCATGACCGCCATTGTAGGAGACCGGCATTGCCGGAAACCTTTTACATGACATAATTTTCATGCATTGGATGACGTGTCGCTCCTTCGAGGGAGCCACGGGAAGGAGCCCGAAGGTGCCCTGGGACGACGCCGGCCTGCCGACCCTCTCCGGCGGGACACCGCAACCGGCAGGCTCTGCTCGGCATGCCGCGGAGGATGACGGCGTGCTGCGGCGCGAATGGGGCGGAGCCTGTGTGATCACCGCCCGCGGCGACTACGACACGGACTCGATCACGCCCCTGGCGACCGCGCTCCGGAACGCGATCACGACCTACCCCAAGGTCGTCCTGGACGCCTCCGGCGTCACCTTCGCGGACTCCGCCTTCCTGAACCTGCTCGTCCTCACCCACCGGGCCGGCGCCTTCCGTCTCGTCAGTCCCTCGCCCCAGGTCAGAAGGATCTGCGAGATCACCGGACTCGACACCCTGCTCGAGATCCACCCCACCGTCGAGGACGCCGCCCTCTCGTGACGGCCGGCTCCGCCCGCCCCCGCCGGTGAGGGCCGCGAGCGGTCTCGCCGAGCACGCGACATCCTGCCCGCGACGCCGAGCAGCTCCTTCCCGCCGGGGGAGGACCGCCGGCCCGGTCCGGGCGTCCCGTCTCTCGCGTCCGGCCTATTCGGAGCGGGACGGCTTGTCCGCGGTCGCCTTGGGCGCCTTGGGTGCCTCCGGGGCCCTGGGTGCCTCCGGGGTCCTGGGGGCCGTGAAGTCGCTCTTCGTCGGCCTGCTCCGCAGGTCGGCGTCCTTCTGCAGGTCGGTGTCGTTCTCCACCGTCGTCCTCGCGTCCTTCATGCCGGCGGACGCGGCCTTGGTGACCGAGCCGGGGTCCTGGACGTAGCGGGCCTGTTCGCCGGCGGACGCCTGGGTGGTCTGGACGAGGGAGCCGAGGAAGCCCAGGACGGCCCGCGCTTCGGGCGACGTCTCCTGCACGATCTTCGCGCGGGAGGAGGCGCCGTGGATCGCGCTGTCGAACAGGCTGGTGCTCGTGTCGTCGTACGTGGTGTCGTCGGAGTCCTCGAAGTCGACGTCCTCACCAGGTCGGGGCTTCGTGCTGTCGGTGGTCACGGAGAAGAGCCCCGCGCCCTTGCCGGCGGAGTTGAAGATGTTGTCGAACACCATGATCGTCACCTCTGGTTGTCGTCGTGGCGGCGGTGCCGTGTGGTCAGGGCTGCTTGTAGAGGGTCTGCGGGCTGACGGTCAGGGTCTCGACGTCGAGCAGGGTGTGGTGGACGTCCAGGGCGGAGACGACCTCGGCCAGGCCCTTCATGCGGAAGCCGCCGGGCGCCAGGTCGATGTCGCCGATGTCGCGGGCGACCATGTGGCTGAGGCCGGGATAGGTGCCGGGCTGCGGAGGGGAGAGGACCGCGACCGGCACGGCGTACTGGACCGCGATCAGTCCGGAGAAGGTCACCGGGATCTCGTAGGTGTACTGCTTGCGGGTGCGCCGCTGGGTGACGATGGTCTGCACGCGGGAGTTCGCCGGCACCTTGCCGGAGATCTGCGACTTCGAGGCCCAGCTGGTGTTGAGCGAACCGCCGACGGTGGCGGCGATGCCCAGGGCCAACTGGGCGTTGAGAGAAGCGTTTCCGGTGGCGCTGCCGGTGGTCGTGAAGCCCACCGAGTTCGTCATCGTGTTCGACGAGGAGTTCGTCGCTGAGCTGCTCGCCGATGTCTCGGTGGTGTTGGCGTTGTCGACGCCGACACTGTCCTTGCTGTTCTTGTTGGTCACCGTGTTCGCGTTCTTGTTCGCCGTCCCGTTCTGGCACGACGCCGCGAGCTGTGACTGCAGGTCCAGGCGGAGCTGGTTCTGCAGCTGCAGCTGGAGCGAGGCCCCGATGCTGCCGCCGAAGGTGAGTTTGGCGTCGCCGTGAAGTGACCAGGTGACCCCGTTGGAGACGGTGAAGTCGACCGAGTCGGTGAAGGTCATCTCATCGCTGCTGCGGTTGACGTAGGTGCGGGAGGAGAACGTGTCGGGCGGCGGCTGGGCGATGTCACCCCGCACCTCGATCAGCGGCTCCCCGAGGTTCATGTAGGCGAGCCAGCCCCGCTCGAACGCGGTCCCCGAGAACGTGCCGAAGCTCGACTTGTTCACCGAGAACCCGACAGGCTTGTGCTTCACGCCGGAGGGGTCGACGTAGACCAGGTTGGGATGGTTCAGGATGGCCTGCCAGATCTGCTCGATGTCGAGTTCCCGCAGGTTCTTCTTCGTCAGCGGCTGACGCTTGGCGTCGACCAGGCTGTATGCGGTGGAAGGCATCTACCCGTCCTTGAATGTCCTCGGCCGAACCGCGACGCTCGGTGAAATGCGAACCGAAACGCACGTATTCCGGCACGCGAAATTACCTCCCTCTCCACCAGGTCGAGAAGACGTATTCGTGGGTCCCGCTCCATCGAGTGATCGATTTTCGGAAACCGCTTCCGAAACGCCGGTGAAGTGACCTTTCTGCAAGAGGTATCACTCCATCGAGGAGTTTTCGGAGCTCTGTGCCGTGGGTACCGTGGCCTCGGGCATTGCCGTGGGCTGCCTTTCTTGCGGCGATTGTTTCCGGCATTGTTCTCCCCCAGTCAGAACAGGTGAGGTTTTCGCGATGTACACCCAAGAGCGCACGGCGATGTCCAATCTGGTGGTCGGCGGCCCGGTGGCGGTGAACAGTTATGACAACGCGATCGTGGCGGCACTGGTGGAGAACCGTCCGGTGATGCTCGTCCACGCCTTCAACGGTGGTTATCTGCGACCCACGGAGCTGGGGGAGGAGAGCCACGACAAGGGCGTCCAGCTGGCCACGGCCCTCGACGAGACCGTCAAGGAGGCCAAGGGTCACCTCTGGCACGTCACTCCCGCCGGTTTCTTCGGACAGCGGCCCCTGTACTTCATCGAGAGCGCCGCCGGCCAGGCGACGCCGACGCCCGCCGGCGCGGGCGGAACCGACACCGGACGCGGCGACGACGGCACGCCCAAGCCGCGGCGCAGGCGGATCACCGTCCACCAGGACGCGCCCCGGAGCACGGCCGACACCGTCCAGGTCGGCCTGCCCGACAAGGTCGGAGAGAAGTGGCGGGGGAAGAACGGCGCACCCGAGGACACCCAGCTCTGGGTCGTCACGGTCACGCCGTGGGGCGGCATCACCTTCGTGCCCATCACCCATCCCGACACCATCCTCGGCTTCGAGGACCACGCGGTGACCACCGACAGCGAGGTCCGGCTCACCTACAACTGGGGCGGGGACTTCACCGGCACGGTCATCAACACGTTCTACCCGCGCCTGCCCAGCGAGTGGAACGTCCCGTACCACCACGTCTTCACGTGATGCGCGGCCCTCGCCGTACGACACCCGTCCCGAGCCACCGTCCGCACCGCCTGGAAGAGGCACCACGATGCCCGTGCCCACGGAAGAACTGAAACTGGAGATCGTCAACGCCGTCACGGGGAAGACCCTCGGTGCCCCAGGAGTGCCCGGTGTGGACGGGGCGCTCGTCGTCCGTGACCACCCCGAGGGCGGTCCGGCCGCGGAGCGGTGGCAAATCGTCCCCGTTCCGTCCGCACAGGACGAGCGGGTCTGCGTGATCCGCAACGCGAGCGGCGGGAAGGTCCTGGAGCGGCCCGCCACCGCGGGCGGCGTCCGTCAGCAGGACGCGGCCGACGGCAGGAGGACCCAGCAGTGGCGCCTCGTCCCCGTCGAGGGCGAAGCCGCCCTCTACTTCATCGAGAGCGCGGCCGACGACACCGTCCTCGACCTCGACACCGGTTCCGGCGCGTCCGCCGAACACGGCACCCCGGTCGTCCTCCGCACGTACGACGAGGACGCGGAGAGCCAGCGGTGGCGTCTCGTACCGGCCGAGCCCGAGCGCGTCGGCGACCCTGTGCTGCGCTGGGCGGGACTGGGGCACTGGAACGGCCGGCGGTCCTGGCGGCTGGCTCCCTCGGCGGCGCTGCGGCCCGTACCCGGCGCGACGCCCTCGTTCAGCGACCTGCTGCTGGTCCTCGGCCGCTTCGGAAGCGACCAGGACGCCGGGGGCTGGAAGAGCGAAGGAGCCGCGCCCCGGCCCGGCGGACAGCCGGACTCGTGGGCCGGGATCGGCGCGCGGTTCCTCGCCGCCACCTCCGGCAAGGCGCCGGCGGACATCGTCGCGCTCAAGCCGGCCAAGGGGGTGGTGACGGCGGCCGCGCGAGGTGACGGCACGTTCGAGGACGAGGAGCGCGTCCTGCACCCGCCCGCGTCCTCCCCGAGTCCCGCGGACCTGTGGACCCTCGCCGACATCACGGGTGAAGGCAGGCCCGACATGGTGGTGCTGGCAGCCGATGGCGTGCGGGTGTCCCCCCAGGACGAGGACGGGACCTTCGCGCCCGCCGTCGGCGAGCCGGCCCTCAAGGCGTTCGGCCACGGCGATCAGGCCGGCGGGTGGCGGGCGGACAAGCACCCCCGCTTCCTCGCGGACACCACCGGCAGCGGCCGGCTCGACATCGTCGGCTGCCACGACGACGGCGTCCGGATCTCCCTCCAAGGCCAAGACGGAAGGTTCGCGCCACTGCCCGACGAGCCCGCGCTCCGGGCGTTCGGCCACGACGAGAAGGCCGGCGGGTGGCGGGCGGACAAGCACCCCCGCTTCCTCGCGGACACCACCGGCAGCGGCCGGCTCGACATCGTCGGCTGCCACGACGACGGCGTCTGGATCTCCCTCCAGGACGGAGACGGCACCTTCGCCGAGCCCCTGTACGTCCTCGACGACTTCGGCACCGACCAGGGATGGGCCTCGCCCGACGAGCACCCCCGGTTCCTGCTGCGGACCACCGGCGGCGGGGCGACGGACATCGTCGGTTTCGGCCCCCACGGAGTCGTCGTCGCACGCGGCCTCGGCGACGGCACCTTCGAGCCCCCGAAGCTCGTCCTGAACGACTTCGGGACCGCACAGGGATGGACGGCGAAGAAGCACCTGCGCTTCCTCGCCGATGTGACCGGTGACGGCGCCCCCGACATCGTCGGCTTCGGCGACGAAGGAGTCTGGGTGGCGCACAACCGCGGCGACGGCACGTTCGACCAGGCCCAATTCGTCTGCAGGGGCTTCGGGTACGACGACGACGCCGGCGCCTGGCGGGTCGGCCACCACCCCCGCTTCCTCGCCGACGTCACCGGCGACGGACGCGTCGACATCATCGGCTTCGGAGGAGCGGGCGTGTACGTGGCCCGCAACCTCCACCGCCGCTTCCGAACCCGATAAGTCCTGGGTTGAAACAACGACAGCGGCCTCTCCGCAACGGGTCACCGAACTGCCGTCCGGTGTACGGCGTCCGGATGCGGCCCGGGTGCGGAACCCGGCAACCGCGGTAACCCGGGTCCCCCCCCGGCGGCCGGCTCCGTGCTGCGGCACCGGTTCGGGCAGGCGGAACGCCCATCCACCCGGTCATCGATCAACTGCTTTGTGCGTTCGAAGTGAGGAGAATTCATGCGCAGGTCCACGGCGGCATGCACGGTGCTCGCGCTGGGAGCGACCTTGTTCCTCGGAGGGCCGGCCCCCGGTGCCACTGCCGAGGCCGCCCCTGGTACGGTCACGGCGCTCCGTGCGCCGACGCCTCCGTCGTCCGTCCCTGATCTCGATGCCCCGGGCCCGGCAAGGACGGTCGAGTTCCCGCCGGACGGGCGGGTCCGCTCAAGCCCGGGGCACGTGAGGATCCAAGCTCCGCAGTACACGCGCATCGTCCGGGTGGACCCCTGGTGCAGCGGCATGAGCTGCCCCGTGACCCTTGCCCCCGACGGCTCGTCCGCCGGCTTCTCGCTGCAGAGCAACAACTGGATCTGGAGCCGGCCCTTCAAGGTTGACGTCGTCGCCACGGACGACGCGCCCATGGCAGGCGGCCGGTACACCGGCACTCTCACCTTCGAAGGCGTGACGGTGGACTGGACCGTCAACATCACCCAGGGCACCCCCGGGGCCTTCGGCGGGTATGTCAGCAGCGTCCCCGGGGGAGGAGGCGCCCGGGTTCGTTTCGTCGATCCCGATCTGAATGCCGCCGCCGCAGGGTTCAAGGACAAGGACATCATCACCTCCGTCGACGGCCGGCCCGTCACGTCGGCGGCATCCCTCGGCGCGGTACTCGCCGGCAAGCGAGCCGGGATCCCGGTGCCCGTCGTCATCACGCGCAACGGCACCCAGATGACCCTGCAGTACACGGTCGACGCGTGATCGCCACGACGCCCCCGCGCGTGCGCGCTCACCGCCTGCCGCTCCTGCGGCCTTCGGACACCATCGGCGAGGCCTCCGTCCTGGCCGGCCGGCACACGGTGAGGAGATGATGATGAGCAAGGCCCCGACAGCAGCAACAGAGGGCGAAGACCTCGCCCCCGAGATCACCACGGTCGCCGGTACCGGAGATGCCGGGGCCACAGGAGACGACGGGCCCGCTGTCGCGGCCCGCCTCGACCGTCCCTACGGCCTCGCGATGGACACCACGGGCACCCTCTACGTCTCCGACCACAACAACCACCAAGTCCGGAAGGTCACCACGGACGGCAGGATCCGCACGGTGGCGGGGACCGGTACCGCTGGATTCGGAGGCGATCACGGCCCTGCCCTCTCAGCACAGCTGGACAGCCCGCGCGAGGTGGCGGTCGACCGCGCCGGGAACCTCTACATCGCCGATTCCGAGAACCACCGCATCCGTAAGGTCACGGCCGACGGACAGATCGACACGGTCGCCGGCACGGGCACCGCCGGGTTCAGCGGGGACGACGGTCCGGCCGGCGCCGCAGAGTTGAACTGTCCGTACGGGGTCGCGGTCGACCGCGCCGGCAACCTCTACATCGCCGATACCGACAACCACCGGGTCAGACGGATCACACCGGACGGGCAGATCCGCACGGTCGCCGGGACCGGGACCCCGGGATTCTCCGGCGACGGCGGGCCTGCCACCGCGGCCGAGCTGAACGGCCCGTACGGCGTCGCGGTGGACGGCGCCGGCGCCCTCTACATCACCGATGCCGAGAACCACCGAGTCCGCAAGGTCGCCGGGGACGGCACGATCAGTACGGTCGCGGGCACGGGCACCGACGGCTTCAGCGGCGACGGCGGCCCCGCCACCTCCGCGAAGCTGGACTTCCCCCTGAGCGTGGTGGCCGACAGCACCGGCACCCTCTACATCTCCGACCACAACAACCACCGGGTCCGCAGGGTCGCCGGGGACGGCACGATCAGTACGGTCGCGGGCACCGGCTCCGACGGCTTCAGCGGCGACGGTGGCCCCGCCACCTCCGCAGAGCTGAACTACCCGTTCGGGCTCGCGGTCGACCGCGTCGGCGCCCTCTACATCGCCGACTACGTCAACAACCGCGTCCGGAAGGTCGCGACCGCCGCCATGGCGGAACTGCCCGCCTCGGGCACGGTGGTTTCCTGGGCGAGCGTCCGCAGCCGGCTGAGGATCGGGGTCTCGCGGGAGTCGCTCAAGGAAGGGGCCACGATCCGGCAGTCGCTCGCCGTTCCCCGCCCGTCACAGCGGTGGCGGTTGGTCGTAGCCGGGGAGAGCGACAGCGGCGACGTGGTGTACACGATGGAAAACGTGCGCAGCGGGAAGGTCCTGGAGGTCGACGAAGCCCGGGGGAGGGCCGGGGCGGTGGTGGCGCAGCGCGCGTACGAAGGCGACGAGGCACACCATCAGCAGTGGCGGCTGATCCCGGTGGGCACCGTGACCGACGGCCCCCGGGTCTACGAGATCGTGAACCGGAACAGCGGTCTGCTTCTGGGCGTCGAAACCAACGCGCCAGTGGTGATCACGCAGCGCCGGGCGGAGGGCGACCACCGGGGCAGGCAGTGGGAGTTGCTGCCGGTGTGACGCACCAGCAGGGGCAGGGGTGGGAGCGGCATGGTCGCTCCCACCCCTGCCTTCTTGGCTTGCGAGCTTGTCGGTGTCGCGCGTGACCTGCGCCTCCGGCGTTTCGAGGGCCGGCCGTGCCCTCGACGAGCTGGAGCCCTTCACCATGCCCCAGCAGCCGGGACGACCATGAACGGCCCGAGTTCTGGCCGCCTCGCGTGACATGTTCACGCGGCGTTTAAGATCATCGCCTTTGACACGTTCGGCACAAGGAGAACGATGAGAGTACGCGGGATTCTGGCGGCCTTCGTGGTCGCCCTCTCCGTCGTCCTGATGGCGGGTCTGGCCCAGAGCGGGGTGGACCGGCTGCGGGCGGACCGCACGGCGGTGACGGACACGAAGCGCACGACGGCGGACGCGGCGTCCGACGCCGGGCCCGGTACCCAGGTCCAGCTCCGGGCAGTCACCTTCAACATGTGCGGCGGCTTCTGCAACAAGGGCGGCACCGACCTGCTGCACCACATCGAGAAGCAGATCGCCGACTTCCCGTCGCCGCACCTCCTCATGCTGCAGGAGGTGTGCCACTCGCAGTACGAGTGGTTCAAGAGCAAGTACGCGGGCACCTACGAGTTCAGCTTCACGCCCCTGCTCACCAACTACCCGTCCTGTGGTGCGTCCGACTGTTCGGTGAACATGGACAGCGACCCGAACAACGACGACACGCGCTGCTGGATCGGCCAGGTCCTCGGTGCCCGTGGCGCGCTGGGCCCCAAGGAGGAGATCCCCCTCGGAGGCGAGAAGCGCCAGATCGACAACAACGGCAACCCGCTCCCCCTGCCGCGGACGTTCAACGCCCTCTGCCACGACGTGACCCTCGTCGGCGTCCCCGGCAAGGTGAAGGGCTGCAGCGTGCACCTGCGCGCCTTCGACGACGCCAAGGGCGTCGGTGACCGGGCCCGTTCCGCCCAGGCGGCGCGCCTCGCCTCCGAACTCGACGCGGACATCGACGCCGGCAAGGTCGTCGTGGTGGGCGGAGACTTCAACGCTGTCCCGCAGCCGCACAAGGGCCCGGTCCTGGACAGCTTCTACCGCCCCGACGCAGCGCCGGGCGGGGGCATCGGCCGGTTCTACGAAGCCGACACCACCGACGACAACGACCCCGACGGCAGCGCCGGCCCCGACCCCGGCTACTGGACCATGACGGATCCGGACTGCGTCGCCCCCGCCAAGACCTGCCGGAGCGGCCAGTCCACCACCGTCGACCTGTCCCCGGCGCAGCTCGACCAGCGCAACAGCAAGATCGACCACCTCTTCTTCTCCGAGGCCACCACAACCGACACACTCAGCGGTGGTTCCTACCCCATGTACTTCGCCGATGCCGCGCGCACGGTCATCACGCACAAGCCGGAGGCGGCCGCCAAGGACGCCAACGGCAAGTACCTGAAGCTGTCGGAGCACACCTTCTACCGCGGTTGGGCGACGGTCACCGTCTCCTGACCGTTCGGCCACGGGTGACCCGTTCCATGAATGAACGGCCTGCGCCGCCTCATGTGCGGCACAGGCCGTTCGTTCCGCGACGGCCGGGACCAGAGCGCCCGGACCCTTCCCTACGACCACGCCCTGGGCGGGGGATCAGCCACGCCCGTCGCCCTCGCCGTCCTGCTCTGGGTCGCCTGCGGTCTCATCGCTCCGTGCGCCGCGGCCTCCGTCGTCCACCGCGCCGCTCAGCCGCCCGCCAGCGGTCTCCACGTCCGCGAGATCTCCCCGACGCCGTCCGGACGGTGGTGCAATCCCGCTCCGCCCCTGCCGGGTCCGGGTCTCATTCGGCTGGGGGCAGGATCCAGTACGCGTGCTGGTGAGCGTCCAGCGGTAGGTCGATCCGGTCCGGCGTTCGGCTCGCGGGTGCGACGCCCTGTGGTGCCTGGCGTGGCGCGGTCTCCGAACGTCCGACGACTCGCCTTCCCCGTTTTCGTACTCCCGACCCCTTGCCCGCCCGGAGCGTCGCGGGCCGTATGACGACGTTGACCGTTGATCGCCCGGCGTGTTGACTCGTCGCCGGTCGAACCAGGGGTGGGAATCGTATGACGGCAGCAACGAACGGTACGGACGGCGCCGGACGGGGAACCGGGGCCGTCGGCGGGTGCCTCAAGCCACTCGCGGGTCTCCTCGGGATGCTCCTTCTCATCGGCGGCGTCATCGCCGCCGTCATCTTGCCCGACTCGGGCTATGCCCCCGGGTTCTCCATGGCCAAGGTCTGGGACGCGCCGTACGAGGGTGATGCCACCGACGACGGAGGGGAGGTCCGGCTGGCGGGCGACGCGGTGGTCCGCGGCCGTTCCGATGGCGTGACCGCCTTCGACGTCCGGTCGGGGAAGAAGCGCTGGGAGTACGCCGTGCCCGACCGGGCGCAGACCTGCGCGATGAGCTCCGACCCGGCTGCCGGGGTCGTCCTGGTCGCCTACCGTGAGGCGAGGCCGGAGGAGAAGGACTGCGTCACCGTCGCGGCGGTCGACCTCGCCGACGGCCGAGAACGGTGGCGCGCCGACGGTGTCGAGGCGGACTTCCTGGACAACGTCGTCACCGCCGGTGGCGGACTCGGCGTGCTTCCCGACGGGCATCGCTTGCGCGCCGTCGACCTGAAGACCGGTGCCCCTCGCTGGACGGTCCCCCTGCCGCAGAACTGCGACCCGCACGACCTCGCCCTCGCCCCGAAGCAGGTGGTCGCCGCCCTGATGTGCGGCACCGAGGCCAGGCTCATCGCGTACGACCCCGCGAACGGCACGGCGCGGTGGAACGTGCCCGTCGACGCCCGGCACGGTGTGGACAAGGACGCGGAACTGCGTGTGCTGTCCGCGGATCCGCCGGCGGTGCGCGTCTTCGAGGCCGACGGGAAGACCAGCGCCGTCCTCGCCTACGGGACGGACGGCCGCGTCCGGGCCAGGATCGCCGGCGCGGGCGACTACGGCAGGCTGATGGGCACGTCTGTCGAGGGCGGGCGGCTCTTCGCGAGCGCCTGGACAGGGAGCGGGGAGAGCACGTCCTTCAGCGGGATCGTCGCGTTCGACCTGGCAAGCGGCGAGCAGCTGTGGCGGACGAAGGTCGCGGGGGACGATTTCGATGTGAGGGACGGCCGGGTGACGACGGTGCGGGCCCACCGGCACGGCGACCTGCTGACCGTCCTCGACGCGGCCACGGGGGACGAGGAGGACGATCGGCCCTTCCGCGACGCCGAGGTGCGATCCGTAGCGGGCGTGCTCACCCACCAAGACCTGGTGATCCTGGCCCACGCGGACGACGGCATGCCGCCGTTCTCCGTGTACGAACGCTGGTGACCCCGGCCGCGCCACCCCGGCGCCGACGCGATCGCCGCCTGGCAGGCCACCGTCCTCGCCCCCCTGGGGCGCCGCCGGCCCTGACGTGCACGCCGGCCGGCTGTTCCTCGCCCGCCACCCGGAGTTCGCCCGTCTGCCGGTCCCCGTGCCCGCCGCCGGGGCCGGCCGGTCGCGTCGCCGCCCGGGCCCGGGGCTCCCGCCCGCGGTGCGCGACGGGCGTGCTGCCGGCCGGGGCGCGCAGCTCGACCACCACGGCCCGGCCGTCCGGTACGACATCCCTTACGGCCCGCAGGGGTACGCGCGTCTCGGTGTCTCCACGACGCAGTGTCAGCGCGTCGTCCTCGTGACGGAGGACGACGCCGCCGCTGCCGCGTAGCACGGGGATGCGCGGAGGCGGGGGCGACATGGCTGTGATCGTAAGCGGATGATCACTGCCCGGTGAAGCATGTAACCGTCACGGTGACGGCGCCGGCACACCGGTCGAGCACGCGTCGGGCAGCGGACGATCCATGTCGTCCGCTGCCCAGACGTTCAGGTGTGACCGATCCTGGCCGACACCGCGGCCCTCGCCACTGCGAGCGTGGCCGTCAGGCGTGTCGTCGGTTGCCGGTGACGAGGCGGTAGAGGGCCAGGAGGATGACGGAGCCGATGATGGCCGCGATCCAGGTGGAGAGCTCGAAGAAGCCGTCGATGGAGTCGACGCCGAATATGACCTTACCGAGGAAGCCGCCCAGCAGGCCGCCCGCGATGCCGATCAGAATCGTGATGATGACGCCGCCGGGATCCTTACCCGGCATGATCGCCTTGGCGATGAAGCCGGCGATGAGGCCGATGAGAATCCACGCGATGATGCCCATGATGCGTCTCCTACCTGCTCGTATAAAGCCTGTGTCAGTACGGCGTCTGCGCGATCGGACGGCTTTCAAACCTGCTGTTCCCCATCGGCCTCCACGCAGGCCGGTGGGAAGGGCCGTCTCCGCCGTCTGCTCGCCGGCGCCGACAGGGGCCACCGCCACCACGGCGGCCCCCAGCACCGGACGCCCTGAGGGCCTCCGGCAGCGGCACCGCTGGGGGGCGACCACCGGGTGGTGCAGCGGCGGCCGGTCCTGGCCCGCGCCGTGGCTGCGGCGACCGGCGAAGGCGGCGCAGGGGGCCGTACCGGAAGGCGGCTGAGCCGTTGCTCCACCGGTGGCACCACGACAGTCCGCCGCGCCGCACGGCTCTGGTGGCCGAGGTGGCCACGGGGATGACCGCTGCCGGGGCCTTCCCGGTCCCTGGCCCGTCGGTGGCCGCCGCCTTGCGGGCGTACGGCCTCCGCCGGTCACCTGCGCGGATGGTTGCGGCTCGCCCGTTGCCTGTCCGCGACCGGTTCTGCGGCCATCAGGCGTTTTCGGGGTAGGCGCACGTCATGTTCTTCTTCAGCAACCGGATCGGCTGTCTCGGCTCCCTGCTCATCAGTGCGATCGCGACCGGCATCCTGATCATGATTTTCGCGCGCTGATCCAGATGCGCAGCGCCCGGCGGCCATGCCCTCGTGGCCGCTGTCCTCGGCCGTCCTGCCGCCGCGCGCCTCGGGCTCCCACGCTCCCTTCGGCCCGTCGCTCCTCACCGCCTGCCGGGCGGCCGGTCCCGGGGCAAGGTGTGCCCTGGAGGCCGGAGGGCGCCGGCGGGGGAGGGGGCACCGGAACGACGCGAGGTGCAGGACGTCCTCCGGGTCGGCCGGCCCGCCGACAAGCTCACGCTCACCACGGAGCGGAACCGCGACGCCGTTCGCGGGCGGCCGTCCGACCCGGGCCGGGCCGACGTTCTGCGCCACGCCGCGGCCCGAGGGAAGGTCCGTACCGGGCGCCGCGCCGAGCGTCGCGGCGCGGACACCGGCCGGCACCGGGCGCCCCGCCTTCGACACCTGCCACGCCGGCCGGGCGCGTGTCGCCACCGCGTGGGTCACCCTGGCCGCACACGCGCCGCACGCTGCACGAGGTGCCGCGCGTCCGAGCCCGACGAACCCGCGGGCGCCCGGCACGCCGCGGTGAGCTGCCCGTTCCCCGGATCTCGTCACCCCGTCGGCGACGGGGTGTCTCCGGGACCGGCGGCGGACGATCGACGGCGGGCCAGACGGAGGTCGGTCAGGGCGATGGTGACGGCCGAGGCGACCACGAGGGCGTTGAGGCACAGGGCCAGGCGCGGGCCGACGCCGACCAGGGTGCCGGCCAGTGCCGTGCCGGCCGAGCCGGCGGCCATCTTCAGCCCGGCCATCGTCACGAACACCTGCGCCCGGGCGTTGGGCGGGGAGTACACCGACCGCACGGCCAGGGACGCGGTGAACAGGACCGCGCTCGTCGCTCCCGCCAGGGCGAAGGTCACCAGGGCGAGGACGTAACCGGGTGCCAGCGCGCACAGGCCGACGGCCACGGCATTCGCGGCGATCAGCCGCAGCACCCAGCGTTCCGGTTCCCCGGTGAGCGGGAACACGCCGGTCAGCAGCGCTCCCCCGAGGTTGCCGACGCCGTACGCCGCGCCGAGGGCGGCGCCAGCGCCCGCCGAACCCTGGAGGTTGTGCCCGAAGACCACCGCGATCACCATCACGCCGCCGGTGCTGACCGAGGTGATCATCGTGGCGACCATGACGCGTCGCAGCGGACCCCGCCGGACGATCACCTTGAGTGCGTCCCGTACGGGCATGGAACGCTGCCTGGCGGCGGCGGTCCGGTGCTCCCTCGGCAGCGCGAACATCAACAGGCCGGCCAGCACACCGGCCGCGCCGAGCACGACGACCGCGGCCAGGGCCCCGGACAGGGCGGTGATCGCGGCGACCGCGGCCGGGCCGAGAATGTTGCTGCTTCCGTAGGTCGCCGAGTCCCACCCTTCGGCTCGGCGCTGGGCGCGGGTGTCCTCGCCGACGATCAGCGCGAGCCGGCTGCTGAGCCCTCCCGTCATCAGCGGATCGCAGAGGCCCCCGATGACGACGAGCAGGCCCACCAGGACGATGGGGAGACGGTCCAGCGTCAGACCGGTGCCGGCGAGCATCAGCCCGAAGACGACGAACGCGGCCGCCAGCCGGAACCGGGGGTCGCGGGCCTCCTCCAGCCAGCGTGCCATCCACGGCCCGGCGATGTTGGGCAGCGTGAGCAGGGCCGCCAGGACGCCGCCGAGCGCGGCCCCGCCGTGGCCGGGCCGGGCGAGCGTGAGCGCCACGAGTGCGACGGGAGCACCGCCGCTCGCCGAGCGCACGAGCGTGGCCGCGGTGAGGTACACGGCGAGCGAGAGGCCCCGGCGCCGCCGTAACTCTCCCCGCGCCCCGGGCGCGTCCGGTGTCCGCGGGGCGCCGGACGTGGCGTCGTCGTCGGCGCGTTTGCGACGGTCGGGCACGTCTTCTCCGTTCGGTGGGGTCCGGCCGCGGTGTCCGGACGCGCTGTCGCCGTTCGTGCCCGCGGTGGTCCGCCGGCCGCCGCGCCTCACGCGACCGGAGCCGGTGTACGAGTCCGCTCGGCCAGCAGCGGGAAGCCGAAGAGGCCCTCGATGCCGGCCTTGACCGCCGAGCACGCCGCTTCGGCCTCGGCAGGGGTGGGGGCGAGGGCGCGCAGCATGCCGAACGAGTCGAAGTTGGTGCGCATGGTCGGCACCACGTCACCGGCTCCCACCCGCGCGTAGCCGGAGTGAAGGCGGGCGAGGAAGGGGGCGAACCAGTCATCGGGAAGCCGGGCGGGGACGGTCGACCTCTGCGGGGCGGCGAGGAACGAGTGCGACGCCGAACCCCGCAGCGGCAGTGGGCCCTCGGGCAGCGGACCGCCGAGGAACAGGTCGACCAGGAGCGCGAAGACGTCCACCCCGGCGACACTGCTGATGGTGTCGGGCAGGGAACCGCCCGTCAGGCGCGGGTTGACCTCGATGAGCCGGAAACCGGACGGGGTGTGCATCACCTCCACGTGGAAGATGCCCAGGTCGAGCCCGAGCGCGCGGCACACCTCGACGGCGTAGCGACCGAGCGCGGCCTCGTCGGCCGCCGGCAGCCCTGAGGGGACGGTGCACCCCAGCTCCAGCACCGGGTTCTCCACGCTCACCTTGCGGCTCGCGCACACGAGGGGGACCAGACGTCCTCCGGACGCGGCGACCTCCACGGAGTACAGGTCCCCGGACACCAGTTCCTCCACCAGGTACCGCTCGTCGAGCTGCCGGGCCATGCCCCCGGCGAGCCCGTCGCGGTCCGCGGCGGCGGCGGCGAAGTGAGCCTGCACGGCGGAGGGATCGCGGGCGATGGAGGTCACGGCCTTCCCTATTCCGAGGACGGGTTTCACGATCACCGGATAGCCGATCGCCTCGGCGGCTTCCAGCGCCTCGGTGGCGTCGGTCACCACTCGGAAGCCGACGCTCGGCACCCCGCGCTCACGCAGGATGCGGCGGCACTCGCCCTTGTCCCGGGCCGCGAGGGTGCCGGCCGGCGAGGTGCCGCGTGCCCCGATGCGGGCGGCGAGATCCGCCGCGGCCTGCGCCCCGTAGCTCAGCGTGGAGAGCACCGCGTCGACGCTCCCGGGGTCCGCTCCGGAGGCGAGCAGCGCTCCGTGCACGGCGTCGCCGTCCAGAGCGTCGGCGAACGGGGCGGCATGGTCGGCGAGCTGGATCGCCTCCCCGCGCTGGGCCGGGGTGGCGGTGAAATCGTAGAGGGGGCAGTGCAGATAGGTCACGGTGTGACCGCTTCGCTTCGCGTGGGCGAGTGCCTGAACACCCAGACCCGTGGTCTCCACGAAAAGGAGGTGAGACATTGCGGCCCTTCCTCGCCGCACTGCGGCGGGGGGATCGGTGCGACCGGACGCGAGATGGCGCCGGAGAGTTTAGGTGTTCCCGCTGAGCGGGATTCATGCCCGGGCGACCCGGGCACCGCATGAACTCACCCGGGGGCCGGACGAGGGCACCGGACCCCAGCCGCGGTGCGTGACGTGGACTTATGCGGGATCGCGCAGGAGAGCAGGCCATTCATCCTCCTCAGGGAATATGACATGGGTCACATTCCCCTGGGACGTGTGTGATGCGCGTGTCACTGGTTAACCGGACCAGCGAAAGCCCGGGGTTGCCCGAAGCCGGTACATCACCCAAAGGGCCCCACGGCGTTTCGGCGCCCCCCACGCACCATCGGTCGAGACCAACCGGTCCCGCCCGCGCTTTCGAGCCGGGGACATCTGTGAACCACAGCGCGAAGACCGAAACAACACCCTGCTTATCCAGGCCGCTGCTGTTACCGCTGGGAAAGCGGGCCGGCCCCATCAGCACCGTCCTCTTCCCTCCCCTGGGAGGCGGCCTCCTTCCCTATCTGGGTCTCGTCGCCCACCTCTCCCGCCACGGCCCGGTGCACGGCATACGGGCGCTCGGCCTGGAGGACGGCGAGGAACCGGACACCCGCATACCGGACATGGCCGATCGTTACGCCGGGGCCGTGACCGCCCTCCCCACCCTCCCCACCCTGCTCGTCGGCTGGTCGCTCGGCGGACTGCTCGCCTTCGAGACGGCGCGGCGGCTGCCCGGCGGGCGCACACCCGATCTGGTGCTCGTCGACAGCAGTCCGGCACCCCTCCGCACCGAACCCGGGGCCTACGCCACCGTGCGTCGTCAGGTGCTGAGCGAGGCCGCGGCCCACCTGGCCCCGGACGCCCTCGCCCGTACGGAGCGCACCGTCGACGCCCAGATCGAGGCTCGCACCCGCTACCGAGCCGAAGGGCGGCATCCCGGCCGGACCCTCCTGATCACCTGCACCGGCAGTGACGACCCACAGCAGGCTCAGCGCTGGTCGCCGCACCTCGCGGACGTCTCTGTCCACTGTCTGGACACCGACCACTTCGGCGTCCTGCGCGCACCGCACCTGCGGCAACTCACCTCGCACATCGAGCGGTTCATGGAGGCGCTCGGCAGCGGCCGGGCCCGGCGCCGCTCGCCCGGCGCGGAACGGTGCGGAGCCGGCGCGGCTCCCGTGCGCTGACCGACCCCGCCCCGCAGGCGTACGCACGGCCTCACCGCGCGACCCGCCCCGGCGGCCGGTCCTCCTTTCCCTTCCCCGGACGACCCACACGACCGCCCACGGGCGGTGACTCTCCGCGTCCGGCCATGCGCTCAGTGTTCTCGGATGCTCCGCGCACCCTCCTCCCGCTTCCGCAAAGGAATGGCATGCAGCAGGTACAGACCACGCCGCACCACCTCACGAGCGTCGTCAAGAAAGTCGTCGCGGCGGCTTCCGAACCCCCCGTCGATCCGCGCGGCCTGTCGGACGACGAACCGCTCAACGGCGAACGTCTCCGCATCAACTCCCTCTCCCTCATCAGCCTTCTTGTCCAGGTCGAAGAAGAGACGGGCGTGGCGCTCTCCGACGAACTGTTCGTCGGCAGGTCCTTCGCCACCGTCGCCGACATCACCGCGATCGTCGAGCAGAGCAGCGAGGCCGCCGCGTGATCGACACCCCCCGCCAGTGGCGCAGCGTCCTCCCTCACCTCGCGCAGCCGCTGCCGGCCGACCGCACCCAGCACTCCGCCACCAACGGCGGCGGCGTGCAGGCGAACCTCCCGATGGAACTCGTCCGCCAGAGCGTGCAGTCACGCGAGTACTGGGACATTCCCGAGGAGGTCGTGGACGCCTACCGGCGGTTCCGTCCCACTCCGCTGTGGCGGGCCCGCGCCTTCGAGAAGGCGGTGGGCGCCCGCGTGCCGATCTGGGTGAAGTACGAGGGCGGCAACATCTCCGGCAGCCACAAACTCAACACCGCGCTCGCCCAGGCCTACTACTACCACCGGGCGGGCGTGCGGGAGCTGGTCACCGGCACCGGAGCCGGCCAGTGGGGCACCGCCCTCGCCGCCGCCTGCGCCCGCTTCGGAATGCGGTGCACCGTCTTCATGGTCGGGGGCAGCCTGGAACGCAAGCCGTACCGGGGCGTGCTGATGCGGATGCTCGGCGCGCGCGTCATCTCCAGCCCCAGCACCCTCACCGAGGTCGCCCGCTCCGGCCGGTCGGCGGGCAACAGCCTCTCGCTCGCGATCGGCGAGGCCGTCGAGTACGCCGCCCGCACGGAAGGAGCAGCGTTCTGCATCGGCAGCGGTGAGACCTACAGCATCCTGCACCAGTCCGTCATCGGCCTGGAGGCCATCGACCAGCTCGCGGAGGAAGGGGGCGAGGTCGACGCCGTGGTCGGCTGCGTCGGAGCGGGCTCCAACTTCGGCGGCATCGCCCTGCCCTTCCATGCCCTGGCCGCTGCCGAAGGCACCGAACCGCCGGCCCTGATCGCGGCGGAATCCAGCACGACCCCCAAGCTCACCCGCGGCGTGTACGCCTACGACCGCACGGACGCCACCGAGTCCTCCCCACTGGAGGCCATGTACACCGTCGGCAGTGAATACGCCATCCCCGACTCCCATTCGGCGGGCCTGCGTTACCACGGCGCCGCCAAACTCATCTCCGCGATGCGCCACGCCGGACAGGTCTCCGCCACCGCCGTCGACCAGGTCGCGGCCCTCGCCGCCGGCCGCGCCTTCACCACGACGGAGATGACCCTGCCCGCACCGGAGTCCGGACACGCCCTGGCCGCTGCCGCCCAAGCGGCGGGTGACGGCGGCGCGGACGGCGACGCCCCCCGCGCCCGTGCCGGAGTCCTGGTCTGCGTGAGCGGCCATGGCTACCTCGACCTCGGTGCCTACCAGCAGTTCCTCGAGGGCGAGCTGGCCGACCGCGCGCCGGACCCGGCGGCGATCAGCGACGCCGTCGCGGGACTCGCCCGCATCGACACCCCCGGGCACACCGGCGCGGTACCCGGCCGGATCACGGCTTCGCCCGCCGCGGCGACCGTACGGCCGGGGGACAGGACCGTGGATCTGGAGGAGGCGCGATGACCGCCCCCGTCGTTCCGCGGGCCGCCCCGCCGGAGGATCTGCGCGCCGAACTCATGGACTGCCTCCAGGTCAACCTGGCCTGGCTGGCCCGGGCGGAATACGGCGTCTCGCCGCTCGTCCTCGGTGCCCGGCTGGAGTTCGCGCCCCGTGACCGAGGGCCAGGTCGCCTGCCGACGGTCGAGGCGGACACCGGCACGCACGTGGAGCGCACCGCCGCGGCACTCGGTCTGTCCCTCACGGACCGCCACACCCTCCCGCCGCGCACCGGCATCCCACCGGCCGGCCCCGGCACCGTGTACGTGATCGCCGACGCCTACCACCTGCCCTGGGTGCCGTATCACGGCCACGCCCACATGGACCACAGCTTCCTGCTCGGCAGGGACGCCTCCGGGCGGGCCGAGGTGCGCGACGGATACCACAACGACACCCCGTACGGCCCCGCCCGGCCGGGCACCTGGACCCTCACCGAGCAAGAGCTAGGCGAGGCACTGCCGGACGGCGCACGCCTCCACCGCACGACCAGGGCCGGAATCCCGCAGGCCGTCACCGAAGCCGTACCGGCCCGTGAAGCAGCTGTCGCGGCGTACGTGCGCGCCTACCGGGAGCACCCCGACCGGGAGGAAGCCCTCGCCCAGCTCACCCTGGAGACCTGGCTGCTGGCCCGGGCCCGGCGGCTGCACGCCGCGCACAGGGCCGCCACCGACGGCCCGGCGGCAGGGGTCGAGGAGCACCTGGCGGCCTGGGGCAAGCTGACGGAACAGACCTTCCTCGCCCACCGCCGCGTCCAGCGCGGCCGGCCGGAGCCCATCGGCCCGCTGGAACGGCTCGCCGAACTCCTGCACACCGACGCCCGGGTGTTCACCACGCCGTCACCGGCCGGGGAGACCACCCCGGCCACGGGCGGAACCGGGACGGCGGGAACCGGCTCCCCGGACGCGGACGCGCTGCGCACGGCCGTCGCCGAAGAGGCCGCCGCCGTGCTCCGCGTCCCGGCCGCCGCATTGCTGGCGGGCCGCGCGCTGAGCGAGGTACCGGGCTTCAGTTCGTTCCGCATGGTCGACATCGTCGAGCGGATCGAGGAACGGCTGGGCATCGAGTTCGACGCCGACGATCTCGTCCCCGAGAACCTGCACGACCTCAGCGGCCTGTGCCGCATCACCACCCGCGCCCACCGGGAGACGCCGTGATCCTGCTGCACGATCTCATCGACACCGCGGCGCACCGCGCGCCGGACACGCCCGCCGTCACCACCTCGCAGGACTCCCTCACCCATGGCGAGCTCGCCCTCGCCAGCCGTACGGCCGCCCGCTGGCTGCGGACCCTTGGCGTCCGGCGCGGGAAGCGCGTCGTGGTGGTGGCTCCCTCGGTCGTCGAGGTCGCCGTCGTCGTCTACGCCGCCTCCCGGATCGGCGCCCCCTTCGCGCTGCTGCACGAACAGACCCGAGGGCGAGCCCTGGCCCACGTCCTGGACGACGCCGAACCCGTGCTCCTGCTCGCCGACGACGAGGACGCCCGGCGCCTGGCCGCCGAACGCGGCATCGTCACCGCCCGCCTCTCCGACGTCCCGCGAGGCCCGGACCCGACCCCCGGCCGGCCCGGGCCGGCCGCCGAAGAGACCGGCGCGCCCGCTCCGCTCCCGGTCGACCCGGTCTGCCTGATCTACACCTCCGGCACCACAGCGGCCCCGAAAGCCGTGGTGAGCACCCACCAGCAGGCGCTGTTCGCCCTCCACGCCATCCAGGGCGAACTGACGTACCGGCCCGACGACGTGGTCTACAGCCCGCTTCCCCTCTCCTTCGACTACGGCCTCTACCAGTTGTTCCTCGGCGCTCTGAGCGGGGCGGCGGTACGGCTCGGACTGCCCGCCGAGGTCGGGGCCACCCTGCTGCGCAACATCGAGGCCGCGGACGCCACCGTCCTGGCCTCCGTGCCCGCCGTCGCCGACACGCTCGCCAAGCTGGTGCGCCGCTCGCCCGACCACGGCCTGCGGCTGCGGCTGCTCACCAACACCGGCGCCGCGATGCCCCCGCAACCCCTCGCTGTACTGCGGGCCGCCGTCCCGGGGCTGCGGGTACAGCTCATGTACGGGCTCACCGAGTGCAAACGCGCCGCCATCAACCCGCCGGACGCGGACCTGGAGCACCCCGGGAGCTGCGGCCGGGCCCTGCCCGGAACCGAGATCTTCGCGGCCGGCCCGGACGGGGAGCGACTGCCCCCGGGCGAGATCGGCGAACTGGTGGTCCGCGGACCGCACGTGATGGCGGGCTACTGGCGCCGCCCCGAGCTGACCGCCCAGCGGTTCCCGCGCCGGGACGGACTCTTCCCCGAACTGCGGACCGGCGACCACGGATGGCTCGACGGACACGGCTTCGTCCACTTCTCCGGCCGCCGCGACGACATCTACAAGGAACGCGGTTTCCGGGTCAGCGCCACCGAGGTGGAGGCCGCCGCCCGCCGCGTGGAGGGCGTCGAACAGGCCGCCGTCCTGCCGCCGGCCGAAGGCTCGCCCGCGATCCTGGTGGTGGTCTCCCACCGCGGACCCGCGGACGTCCTGGACGCCATGCGCGAGGAGATCGAGGAGTTCAAGGTGCCCGGCCGCTGCGTGCCGCTGCCCGCCCTGCCCCTGACCCGCAACGGCAAGGTCGACCGCAAGGCCATCGCCCAGGAGGTGGCCGAAGTTGTCTGACACGGTCACCGCCCGGCCCGACGCCGGGACCCTTCCCGACACCCTGCCCGCGGCCGTCTCCGCCGCACTGGACGCGGGCGCCGAGACACCCGCCTACGTGTACGACCTCGCGCGCGTCCGGGACAACACCGCCCGGCTGCGCGGAGCCCTCCCCGAACCGGCCGACCTCTACTACTCCCTCAAGGCCAACTCCCACCCCGGCGTCCTGCGCACCCTCAAGGAGGCCGGGACCCTGCCCGAGGTGTGCTCACCCGGCGAACTCGACGCCGCGCTCGCCGCCGGATGGGACGCCACGCAGGTCCTCTACACCGGGCCCGGCAAACGCGACCAGGACATCGACCGGGCCCTGGAGAAGGGGGTCCGTGAATTCTGCGCCGACTCGCCGGCCGCCCTCGACCAGCTCGACCGGCTCGCCGGCCGGGCGGGGGTACGGGTACGCACGCTGCTGCGTGTCAACGACGACCAGCCCGCGGCCGGACAGGGCCTCGCCATGACCGGCGTCGCCTCCCAGTTCGGCGCCGACGCGGGATGGATCACCGACGAACCGGAGCGCTTCGGGGACCGCACCCACGTCGAGGTCACCGGCCTGCACCTCTACATGGGCACCAACCTCACCCACGTCCCCGACCTGCTGGCGCAGTTCCGGCAGTCGCTCACCACGGCGGCCCGGATCCGTACCCTCCTGGCCCGGTACACCGCCAGGCTGGACACCACCCTCGACCTGGGCGGCGGCTTCGGCGCCCCCTTCGCCAAGGAAGGCGAGGCGGCCGACCTGGCCGGCCTGCGCGAAGGGCTCACCGAACTGCTCGACACCTCCGCACCCGGCTGGCGCGACGGCGCGCCCCGCCCGGCGTACGAATCCGGCCGCTACCTGGTCGGCACCGCCGGCACCCTGCTCACCCGGGTGCTCGACGTGAAGCGGTCGCACGGCCGGGACGTCGCCGTCCTGGAGTCGGGCATCAACCACCTCGGCGGCATGGCCGGCCTGCGCCGCCTGCCACCCCTCAACCCGACCCTGCTCACCAGCGCGGCGGGACGCGGCGCACCACGGCCCACCATGGTCACCGGACCCCTGTGCACCCCGCTCGACACCTGGTCGCGCCAAGCGCCGCTGCCCCCGCTGCACCCCGGCGACCTGCTGGCCGTCCCCAACGTCGGCGCCTACGGGCTGTCCGCCGGCCTGCTCGCCTTCCTGGGCCACCCGGCCCCGCTCGAAGTCGCCGTCGACGGCGACGCCGCACCGCACGTCACCCGCCTCACGCTCACCCGGAAGGACTGAACCGCCATGGACGCCGTGTTCGAGCAAGTGCTCCGTGACCACCTGCCCCGCTTCCAGGAGCGGCCCCTCACCGACGACACCCGGCTGCACGACCTGGGGCTCGACTCCATGAAGTCGGTCGATCTGCTGTTCGCCATCGAGGACGAGATGGGCGTCTCACTGCCCGACGACGACCTCAACGAGGAGACCTTCGCCACCGCAGGCTCGCTGTGGCGAGCCGTCGACGCCGCACGCACCTCCGAGGCGGTCGCGTGACCACCACCTCTGCCGCACCCGCCCCGGTCACCGACGCGGCCGACCGGGGCGCGGCCCCCCTCCTCCTCGCACCGCTGGTCGAAGAGGCCGCCGAGGTGACCGCGGTGCACGCGCGGCGTACCGACACCGAGGCCGCGTTCCCCGTCGAGGCCCTGGACGCGCTGCGCCGCACCCGGCTGCTCGGCCTGCTCGTGCCGGCCGCCGAGGGCGGTCTCGGCGGCGACCTGGCCGACGTGCTCACCGCCACTCGGCGACTGGGCCGCGAGGACATGTCGCTCGCCATGATCTTCGCGATGCACTGCCAGCAGGTGGCCGCCCTGGTCCAGCACGCCGGCGGCGCACTGCGCGAGGAACTCCTGCCCCGGATCGGGGCAGGCGAGGTGTACCTGGCCTCGGTCACCACGGAGGCCGGCAAGGGCGGCGCGCTCCTCACCGCCACCACCTCCCTCCGACAGAGCGAGGGCCACCTGCTCCTCGACCGCTTCGCGCCGATCGTCACCGGTGGCGCCCACGCCGACGGCTTCCTCGTCACCATGCGCAGCCCGGACTCCGAGGACGATCACGCCGTGTCGCTGGTGTACGCCGACCGGAACCAGCTCGAGGTGGCCTCCGCCGGCGGCTGGGACCCGCACGGCATGCGTGCCAGCCACAGCGGAGCGCTCCACCTGCGCGGCGCCGTTCCCGGCCACCAGGTCGTGGGGGAGCACGGCCGCTTCCGGGACATCGTCACGCACACCTTCGGGCCCCTCGCCCACCTCGGCTGGAGCGCCGCCTGGCTGGGCACGGCCGAGGGCGCGCTGGCCCGCACCGTCGGCATGCTCCGCTCCGCCCGCACCCGCGGCGGCGCCTCCCTCGACTCCGAGCTGCTGCTCACCCGGCTCGCCCGGGTGCGGCACCGCCTGGAGGCCGTCGCCGCGCTGCTGGACCGCACCCTGGACACGGTCACGCACGAGGACGCCTCCCGGCCCCGCGTCCAGCTCCTGGTCAACGGACTGAAGGTGACCGCGTCCGAGCAGTGCCACGCGGCGGTGCAGGAACTGGTGGACGCGGTCGGACTGCGCCACGGCTACCTGCGGGACTCGCCCGTCGCGCTGGAACGCGCCCTGCGGGACCTGCGATCGGCGAGTCTCAACTTCAGCAACGACCGGCTGCTGCTGGCCGACGGCAAACTCACCCTCCTCGACGCGGAGGTGCGCCTTGCCTGAGGTCGTGGAACTCCTCCGCCGCAGCCGTCCCGAGCCGGCGGCGTCGCCCGCTCCGGCCGGCAGGGAGTCCGGACGCGAGCTGTGGGCACGCCTGGGCGAGCTGGGCGCTCTGCGCGGGCTCTACCGGGACGAACTGCCCGAACGCGGGATCGTCCCCGGCCGGCTCGGCGACCTGATCGCCCGCACCGAGGCGCGGGAGGGCACCGGCCCCCTGCTGTCGGTATGCGTCCAGGCCGCCACCGTCCTGCCTCTCCTCGCGGAGGCGGGCCGCCGGGGGCCCGCCGCCGCGGACGTCGCCCGGCGGATGCTCGACGGCCGCTCCGTCGTGGCCCTGGCCGCCACCGACAGCGGTCCCGGTTCCGACCTCACCGCCCTGACGACCCACGCCGAGGAGACGAGCACCGGAACGGTTCTGCACGGCACCAAGCGCTGGATCACCAACGCGGTCCACGCCGATCTGCTGCTCGTTCTGGCCCGCCGCCGCCCCGGCCCCCACTTCACCAACTTCACCTGGTACCTCGTACCGGCCGACGACCCGCGCGTACGCGTCGAGGCGGCACCGAGCCCCTACTTCACGGGGGCCGGCACCGGACACGTCCACCTCGGCGGCGTACCGGTGCTCGCGGATGGACCGGTCGGCGGCGCGGGGCGAGGACTGGCCCTGTTCGCCCGGCACATCGCGGTGGAACGCCTCGCCGGCGGCCTGTGGGCGGCGGCGGCCTGCCGCCGGGCGCTGGCCGACACCCGGGACCGGCTGGTGGGACGCGGCCTGTGGCAGCAGCCCGCGATCCGCCAGCGGTTCGCCGCCGCCCTGGTCCGCACCCGCCAGCTGGAGACGTTGGTCCAGACGCTGGGACCCGCCGTCACCGCCGAGCACGACCACACCGCCGCGGCACTGGTGAAGGCAGCGGCCGGGGAGACGGCCGATCACGTCCTCGACGTCTGCGCGCACCTGTGCGGTGCGGACGGCTTCGCCGTCGCGGGCATGCAGCACCGGCGCGCGGAGGCCGCGCTGTTCGGCATCGCCGGCGGCAGTACCGAAACCGTCCTCGCCTCCGTCGCCGACCACGCGGAGGCACTGCTGGCCCGGCCCCACGAGGTGGCGTCGTGACCGTCGCCGCGGCCACGGCGCGCCCCGGCCCGGCGGCCCGGCGGACCGGAACCGACACGGTCGAGGCGGCGCCCGGCGTATGGGTGGCCTGGACCCGCGCGGCCGTCCCGAGCACCCACCCCGCCGACCTCGCGGCCGTGAGCGGCCGGACGCGGTGGCGACGCCGCCAGTCCCTCGCCGCCCGGGGACTGCTGCGCGCCCTGCTCGCCGAGGTGTGCCCCGGGACCGAGGACGCCGCGCTGACCGCCGGCGCCCGCGGCCGGCCCGTCCTGGAGGGACTGCCCCACCTGGGGGTCAGCCTCTCCCACGACGGGGCGGCCGACGCCACGGGCGGTGACCTGGTGGCCGCCGCCGTGGCCCCCGGCCGCCGTGTCGGCGTGGACGTCCAGTTGCCCCCCGGCCCGGATGTGCCGCCCGGCCTGGTCCGCCGGTGCCTGCGCGAACGCGCCGAAGAACTGGCCCCGCTGCCGGCCGACCGCCGCGCCCTGGAATTCGCCTGGGTGTGGACCGTGCAGGAGGCCTGCGTGAAAGCCGACGGCACCGGGATCGCCGGCCGCCCCTGGTCCCTCGACATCCCGGTGCGGCCCCGCACCGGCACCGTCCGCGATCTCACCTGGATCGCCCTGCGTCACCTCAGCGTTCATCCCGTGAGCTGCGCCTTTGGAGATGCCCGTGCCCGCTGAAGCACTGAGCTGCTACACCACCAACCTCAAGGAACACCTCCGTCTCACCGACCCCGACGCGGAGCGGAGGCTGGCGACCGGATTCACCCTCTCCCTCCGTCTCGACGGCCTCGACGGCACCCTGGCCTTCAGCCACCACGACCGGGTGGCGCCCGACTTCGGCTACCGCGGCGCACACCACTGGGACGACGCCCTGGCCGCCCTCCGGGGCGAGTTCGCCCGCCAGGGCGACGTCCTCGCCGTGGCCAGCTGCCGCAACCTGCCCTGGAGCCCCTCCCACCTCGCTCGCGACGTGCCGCACTGGCTTCGCCTCACCGCCCACGACGGCGACCGCTGGCTGGTGGTGGACGACTTCGACGCCCTGCTGCCCGAAGGGCATCAGTCACCGCACCGCGGCTGGGTCGACGAAACCCAACTGCGCTTCCTGCTCGCCCCGCTGCCGGGCCTGGACACCGTGCTGCACCAGCGTGACGTGTACGCCCTCGGCGGTGGGCCCGCCTGGGTGCCGGACCCGGGGAACCACCGCTGGCTGGAGCACGGTGCCGGTCGCTTCGATCCGCGCCCCGGCGACTGGGTCCGGGGCACCACCGCCTCGCTCACCCTCCTCCGCGACCTGCTGCCGTCCGACCCGGAAGCGCTGGTCCGCCATGCCGAGGACCTCTGGGCCACGGCGCGCCACCACCAATACCTGCACCGCGCCGAACCGGAACCCGCCGCCGCGTGGGGCGAGCTGTCCCGCTCCCTGCGCTACGCGGCCCAGTCGGCCGCACGCGGCCGGCCCCGCGCCTCGCTGGTGCGCACCGCCTTCGACCGCATCATCACCGCGCTCGGCCCCGGCGACGCGGCCGTTCCCCGCCCTGCCGCCATGAGTGCGAAAGCGGCCTGGTGACCGCCCGCACCGGGGACCACCCCCGCACCCTGTACGCGTGGTTCGCGGCATCGGCCGCACGCCATCCCGACCGCGTCGCCCTGGAGGCCGACGGACAGGCCCTGACCTACCGTGAACTCGACGAGTACAGCGCCCGCGTCGCGGCCGGCATCCGCCGGGCCTGCCCCGGTCCGCCGTACCGCGTCGGTCTGCTGGCCGGCCGGCGGCCGGCCACGTACGCCGGCTACCTGGCCATCCAGCGACTCGGCGCCACAGCCGTCCCGCTCAACACCGCGTGGCCCGGCGCCCGCAACGCCTCCGTCGCCCGCCGTGCCGGGCTCGATCTCGTGCTGACCGACGAGCCCGGAGGAGCACGCGGACTTCCCGTGCCCTCGCTCGACCTGGCCGACGCGGCCGGCGGCTCCTCCGGCGGCCCGGCTCCCTCCGGAGAAACGGGGCTGCCCGCCTACATCCTGTTCACTTCCGGCAGCACCGGCGCTCCCAAGGGTGTGCCGATCCTGCAGGACAACGTCGTCCCGTACCTCGCCCATGTCATCGACCGCTACGAGGTCGGGCCCGGCTCCCGACTCTCCCAGACGTTCGATCTCACCTTCGACGTCTCCGTCTTCGACATGTTCACCGCGTGGGGCGGTGGTGCGACCCTGGTCGTCCCGAGCCGGGACGAGATCCTCGCACCCGTACGGTTCGTCAACGACCGTCACCTCACCCACTGGTGCTCGGTCCCGTCGGTGATCTCCTTCGCCCGCCGGTTGCGGGCGCTGCGCCAGGGCGCCATGCCGGGACTGCGGCACAGCCTCTTCGCGGGGGAGCCCCTCACCCTCCAGCAGGCCCGGGCATGGCAGGCGGCGGCACCGTCGTCGCGACTGGAGAACTTCTACGGGCCGACCGAACTGACCATCACCTGCTCCGAGTTCACCCTCGACACAGACATGGGCAACTGGCCCGCGACCGCCAACGGAACGGTGCCGATCGGCCACGTCTACCCCCACCTGGAGCATCGCGTCCTCGACGCCGAAGGACGGGCCACGGACGAGGGAGAACTGTGCGTGCGGGGGCCCCAGCGCTTCCCCGGCTACCTGGACCCCGCCGACAACGCCGGACGCTTCTGGGACCTGGACGGCGACCGCCCCGCCGACCCCGCTTCCACCGCCCGCCGTTCGGGCACGGTCCCGGCCCGCATGTGGTACCGCACCGGCGACCGGGTCCGCGCGGGGGGCCGGGACGGATTCCTCCATCTGGGCCGTCTCGACCACCAGGTGAAGGTCGACGGCTACCGCGTCGAGCTCGGCGAGATCGAGTCCGCGCTGCGCGACCAGCCCCACGTGTACGACGCCGTGGTCCTGGCGCTGCCCACCGCGCACGGCGGCACCGAACTGCACGCCGTGTGCACCGGTGACGACCCCGACCCCGGCACACTGCTCGCCGCGCTCCGTGAACGGTTGCCCGCCTACATGGTCCCCGCCTTCCTGCACGTCCGTTCCGAGATGCCTCTGAACGGCAACGGCAAGACGGACCGGGCGGCCCTCGCCGCCCTGCTGCGGGGTGCCCCCGCGGTGACACCGGTCAAGGAGCTGCGATGACGAGCCGTCCGCCCGTGGCCCTCGTCGGAGCCCGGCCCGCCGAGGGCCCCGCCGCCCTGGCCCGCCTGGGGATCCCCTTCGTCTGGATCGTCGACCCCGGCGAGCCCCTGCCGCAGGCCGGGCCGGGCGTCCTCGCCGTCCACCGCGCCCCCTACCGCGACGACCCGATCTCCCTGCTGGAGGTGCCGCTGCCCCGTGACACCGCCGCGGTCCTCTCCTTCACGGAGTTCGGCCTGCTCCCGGCCGCGCTGCTGTCCGAGGCGCTGGGGCTGCCGTCGGTATCGGTGGGCGCCGTCCTGCGCACCCGGGACAAGCTCCTCATGCGCCGGGCACTGCGCGCGACCTGTCCCGGCCCCGCCTTCGGTGTCGTCGGCGAGGACGAGCCGGACGCGGACGACTTCCCCCTCGTCGCCAAGCCCGTCCGGGGCGCCGGCAGCCGGGGCCTGCGCTACGTCGCCGGACCCGCCGACTACCCGGCGCTGCGCGAAGAACTCCGCGGCATGCTCTGGGAGCGCTACATCAGGGGTCCCGAGTACAGCGTGGAGGCCGTGTCCGGTGAGGACGGCCACCGCGTCCTGGGCGTCACCGCCAAGCGCACCAGCGGACGCCCCCGCTTCATCGAGACCGGCCACGAGGCCCCGGCACCCGTCGACCCGCTCGCGCGCGACCGTATCGAGGAATGCGTACGCCGCTGTCTCGACGCTCTCGGTGTCGACCGGGGTGCCAGCCACACCGAGGTCAAGGTCGAGGACGGCAGGGTGCAGGTGATCGAGACGCACACCCGGGCCGGCGGTGACCGCATCCCGCTGCTGACCCGACTGGTCACCGGGCTCGACCAGTACGAGCTGGCGATCCGCTCGGTCCTCCCCGGCACGGCCGCCGCCGAGCCGCGTCCCCGTTTCGCCCATGCGGCCGTCCACTACTTCCGCTGGGAGGACGCCGTCCTCGCCGGCCACAACGATCCGGACCGCTGCCGCGCCCTCGACGGCGTGGTGGAACTGGAGGTGCGCGCGAGCCCCGGCGACCACCTGCCCGTCTGGCAGCACAGCCACGAGCGTCCGGGACACGTCGTCGTCGGTGCCGCCGGCCGCGACGAACTCCGCGCACGGGTGCTGGCCGTGGAGGAAGCGCTGGACCCGGCACTCCACCACGCGGCTGATCCCGTACCCGCCGCCCCTCCGCTGCTGTCCGCTTCCTGAGGAGTCACCCCATGGGCCTTCCCACACCCACCGCCACGTCCCTGCCCCCGGCCTCCGACGACCGTGCCCCGCACGGGCGACGCGCCGACCGCGACACCTTCTGCGCCGCCATGACCCATCTCCCCAGCGGCGTCAGCATCATCACGACGCAGAGCCCGGACGGCCCGCTGGGCTGCACCGTCAACTCCGTCATCTCGCTGTCCGCCCAGCCGCCTTCGCTGCTGGTCTCGCTCGCGAACACCAGTCGCACCCTGCACCACGCCCTGCGCACCGGCGGCTTCGCCGTCAACGTCGTCTCCTGGCGGCAGCGGGACCTCTACCGCCGCTTCGCCCAGGGGGACCCCCTGCGACGCTTCGACGACGTCGCGTACACCGTTCATGACGGCCAGCCCCTCCTGACCCACACGTCTGCCGTGTTCACCTGCACCGTCGACAGGTCCATCGAGGTGGGCGACCACACCCTCCTGGTGGGCAGCCCCCTCGAGGCGTTCCACGACGCGGACGCCCACCCCCTGGTCCTCCACCGCCACCGCGCACACCGACTCGACCCGTCCGCATGACGCGGTGAGCACACCGACCGCCGTCCGCGACCCCGGTCTTCCCGACCCCGGCCGTCGAGCGTGCCGCCGGCACCCGGACCGCCGCATGCCGGGGCCGCCTCCCAAGGACACGCGCGCGGTCGTCACCGGCTCCCCTGCAGAATGTGCGGCATGGCGGACACGGCAGCGGTGTACGGGTTGATCGGGGCAGTGGGCGGGGCCGTCCTCGGTGCGGGAGGTGCGGTGCTCGGGCCCTTGCTCTTGCATCGGCGGCAGGCGGCGGAGCGGCGCGAGACATTACTCCGGCAGGAGGAACGGGAGCGGGCGCAGCAGCGCCGGGAGGAGGAACTTCTGCGGCGACAACAGCAGTTCGAGTTGCGAGTGGCCGAGAGGGAGCGACAGGCGGCTGAGGAGCGCGAGCGGGCCGCCGAGACCCGCGACCGACAGAGGGTCACGACGGAACGACTGAACCGCATGCGCTCCACCACCCGCGCGTGGCACCTGCTCCTCCTGGACACCTATGACGAGCTGAGAAACGGGCGGCCCGTCGACCGCGTGGCCTTCTCCGAGGCGTGGCGCGCGGCCAGAGCTGCCGTCAACGAGGCCTTCGACGAAGCACTCCACGAAGGCCTCTGGTTCGCACACGCCGGCGCCGTGCAAACTCTGATGAGCCGCAACGGTTCGATACTGCGCGCTCTGGAAAGAAACGACCACGGGATCGACGTGACCACCCTCGGGGACGCCCTGTCCGCGGCGACCTACGCCATGACGGAGTGCGTGGAGGCTGGGATTCCGCTCCCTGCGGACCTGGCCGCGCGGGCGCGGACCCGCCTGGAGCACCTGAATGCCGCCCGGGAGGCCCTCAGCGCGTACATCGTCGGCCGGCTGGCCGCGCTCGGCGTGGACGTGATCGGCGGCCCGCAGGCCGACAGCCGGGCCGACTGAATTCGTGACGCGCACGACGGCCCCGCGTCCATGGCGTGGACGCGGGGCCGTCGTCGTACCGCTCAGCAGCGAGGTCGACCGGTCAGCTCTCGGTGACCTTGCGCCGGCGCATCCACCACAGCAGCGCTGTGCCCGCTGCCGCGAGGGCGGCGGCCGCACCGGTGATGAGGCCGACCGGCGTGTCGGATCCGGTGTCGGCGAGGTCGCCGCCGGGGCCCTTGACGGGCGGGGTGGTCGCGCCGCCCGGTGGAGGCGTGGACGGCGCGGGTGTCGACGGAGCGTCCGTCGGCTTGTCCGTCGGGGTGGGCGTCGCGGTGGGCGCCGGCTTGTCCGTGGGGGTGGGCGTCGGCTTGTCCGTCGGCGTGGGGGTGGGAGTCGGCTCCTCGCCCCCGCCGGACTTGCCGGCGGTGTTCCCGCCGAGCATCACGTAGCCGTCCTTGTCCGCGTCATCGGTCATCTGTCCGACGGCGAACCGCGTGGTGCGGGGCTTGTAGCGGTGTTCGGTGCGGAACCGGACCGGGTTCATGTTGCTCTTGGGCTGCTTGGAGAAGTCGACGCCTCCGACGCTGTAGGAGTACGGGCCGCCGCCGGCGTCGTGCTCCCAGCTCTGCTCGCCCTCGCGCAGCGACTTCAGGTACGCCTGGTAGGTCTTCTCCCGGGTCCAGTCCTTGTTCTCCCCGCGCAGCGGCCACCGGCTCACATCGTTGCTGTTGATGACGCTGCGGTAGTCGGTGGGGGACTTGGCGTCCTGCTGCCGGATGAACTCGGCGGCGACGCGGGCGGTGTAGACGCGGCGCAGGTCGGCGTAGCGCGGGTCGTTGTTCACCCGCCTCTCGACCTCGGGCATGATCAGCGTGTTGACCTGCCGCTCGGCCCACTTCTTCTCGGCCTCGTCGAAGTCGCAGAGGTACGAGCCCGGGGGAATGTTGTCGATCTTCAGGTACTGGGCCTTGACGGCGAGCGGCGTGTCGAGGATGTGGATGCCGCCGTCCTGCTCGCGCACCACGGCGGTCTTCGGCTCGATCCAGTTGCGGACCTGGAACCAGCACGGCACGCCCTGGGCGTTGCGCGGCATCGACTTCCAGAACCGGTCGGCCTCGGGCCGCTTCGTGGGGTTCATGGCGTCGGCGTAGTCGCGCTTCAGCTCCAGGTCGGCTTCGAGCAGGACCCGGCCGGCGTCGGTCCTGCCGAACTTGGAGTCCATGATCAGCTCGGGCTGGTCGGGGTTGAGGTTGACCCAGAACTTGTCCGGGCTCAGGGCCAGCCAGGTGAAGAACGCGTCCGAGATGAGCTGTGCCTTCTCCTGGCCGCCCCAGCCGGCGGCGTACTCGTCGGCGACCTTCTGCGCGGAGAAGGCGTAGTTCAGGCCCTCGCCCTTGACGGGCTTGCCGATGTAGCGCAGGTCGAGGGTGGAGAAGTCGATGCCGCCGGGACCCCTGGGCATCCGGCCCTGCGGGTCGTTCTGCCTGATCCGGTCGAGCTGTTCCTTGAGGTCCCGGGGTGTGGGCGGCGACTGCTTGATGAGGTCGTTGCCGCCGCCGCGGGATCCGGTGTTCTTCCCGGCGCCGTTGGACAGGAACTGGTCGTTGCGCCGGTAGGGCCCGTTCTCCGCGGCCTTGGGAGCCTGTGGCTTGTGGTCGGAGTGGAAGTTGTACTCCCGCACCCGCTCACGGCCCAGCGCGTCCCGGCCGGCCAGTTCCTTCATCTCCCGCATGAACTTGCGGGCTTCGCTCTTCTGGTCTTCGGCGAAGACGAAGGTGTACTTGTAGGAACTCCAGCCCCGGTGGCGGGCCCAGGCTTTGTCGGCGGGTATCTGAGACGTGTCCGGCTTGCCGTTGGACTTCATCTCCACGATCTCGCGGGTCTTCTTGTTGTACGCGTCCAGGACCCGCTTGCGACGCTCACCGGTGTCCGGATCGGTGAAGTACACCTCCTTCTGGCATATCCAGTCGGGACCGGTCAGGCCCATGTCCTTGACGACCTTCTTCTCGAAGGCGTCCCCGCGCGGGTCGTTGCCCTGGTTGGGGATGTACTGCTTGAGCAGATAGTCGTTGAAGTTCTTCCACCGGTTCTGGGCGTTGAATCGGGCGTAGATGCGGCGCGGGTCGTCGTGACCGTACTTCTCGTAGTTCTTGCCGGCGGCGTCCAGCTCCGCCTGGGTGGGGTTGAGCCCGTCGAACGCCATGCCGGGGTTCACGTACTCGTACTGGTCCCACAGGTCCTTCGCGCGCGAGGCGTCACCCTGCGGAAGACTCTTGGTGGGTGTGCCCCTGAGGCCCCACAGTTCGTCGCAGCGCTTGCCGGGCTTGAGCGGCGCCGGCGCGGCCTCGGCGCTGTCGAGGGACGTCAGGCTGGTCAGGATCATGACAGGTGCGCAGGCGAGGGCGAGGATGCCGCGGGCCCGGGCGTGCCGTCGCGAGGGTCGTACGGATAGGTTCACGTCGTGTTCTCCTGGGGGCGCCAGGATCGGATGGCCGGTGTCAGTGGCCCCCGTGGTCGGTGGCACCGGCCGTGTCACCGTAGGCCCCAACTCAAGGTCGCCGCACGAGGTTTGGCGCGCGTGTTGCCGGATCGTGGCATTACGGTGGCGGTCATGACGGAGAACAGCTTCTGGACGTCCCCGCCCCAGGCGCGGGTGCGGGGTTCGGGCCTTTACACGATCACGGTGGTGCTGCCGCCGTTTCCCGACCACTCGCAGGAGTGGCCGGCCAACGACCCTGATCAGGCGCGGGAGTTCGCCTCGTCCTTCGGCACGATCGACGAGGTGCTGGAGTACCACGGCGAACGGAACATCAGCGACGGCTTCTCCCTCCGGACCCGCGACGACCTCGACTGGATCCAGGTCGGCGTGTGGGGCAACGTGATCGGCATCTCGGACCCCGCCCTGGCGGACGGGGGAAACGCGTGGCCCGTACTGGAGCAGGTCAGGAACCTCGCGGCACGGTATCCGGGCGCCAAGATCGTCGGCGGTGCGACGGTGGACCGGGGCGAGACCCACGAGGAGACCGCGTGGGTGGTTCCGGGCTTCGAGCTGGTGCACTCCGAGGGCTGGCCCGGCGAGGACGACGCCTCACGGTGGACACTGGGCGGCGATCCGCGGGCCGTCCTGGACGCCTGCGGAGTGACGGCCCGGACGGCGGAGGACGCCGACGTCGCGTACGACCCCGACAATCCCGCCTCGACCTACTGGGGCGGACTCGGGGAACTGATCCTCGGCCCGCACCGCCCGTGGCGCCGGCGAAGGGTGCGGACGTCGGTCTTCCGCGTCCGCCACACCCGGGCCGCCACGGACCTGATGGAGGAGAACTGGGTCCAGGAGTAGTACGGCGACGGTCTCTGCGACGAGGGCGGGGCAGGTTCGCCGACGGCCGCGCGGGACGCCGCGACACCGACCCCGACAAGGGCACCGCCCGCCTCCTGCCGGGCCCTGCTGACGAGCCGGTGGTGACTCCGCTACCGTCGTCGTCTCCGGACGACCTTGAGGAGCTCAAGTGCGCGACAGGACCAACCCTTTCGACGATCCGGACGCCTCCTTCACCGTCTTGTCGAACGCGGAGGGGCAGCACTCGCTGTGGCCGGTGTCCGTGCCGGCGCCGGCGGGCTGGAGTGCCGTCCACGGCCCCTCCGGCCGGGAGGCGTGCCTCGCGTACGTGGAGGAGCACTGGACGGATCTGCGGCCGTCGAGCCTGGGCCCAGGGCGTAGCCGGCGAGGGTGGCGCCGACGACGTTGCCGGCGACCGCGATCCCCGCCACCACCAGCGAGTTGACGGCGTACGTCCACACCGGG
>NZ_JBEORS010000031.1:0-54733 GCF_040302405.1 Streptomyces sp. NPDC126503 | reverse complement strand
TCCCGCGGCAACGGCCCCACCGGCCGCACCACCTCACCCGGCACCCCCAACGGCTCCCGGCTCGTCGCCAGCACCCGCACCCCCGGACACCGGGCCAGGAGGGTCTGGACGAGCACGGCGGCGGCTGCGACCACATGCTCACAGTTGTCGAGGAGCAGGAGCATCGGGCGTCCGGCGCAGTGCTCCACGAGCCGGGCGAGGCCGTCCTTCGGGCCGGAGTCGGGTACGGGCGGCCGGTTCCAGAGCTGTGTCTCCCGGCCGCCGAGGGCGGTGAGCACGGCGTCGGCGACGGCGGCCTCCTCGCGGACCGAGGCGAGCTCGACGAGGTGCACCGGCCCTTCGCGCGTGTCGGCGGCCTCCAGCGCGAGCCGGGTCTTGCCGACCCCGCCGGGACCCGTGAGGGTGACGAGCCGGTGGTCCTCGGACAGGGCGGTGACCACGGCCAGTTCCTCGTCCCGGCCGATGAACGAGGTCAGCCGCGCGGGCAGGGCACCGGAGGCCGTCCCCCGGGGCGCGGGGGCGGCGGCGGGACCGGGCGCGCCGGTGAGGAGTTCGGCGTGCAGGGCGCGCAGTTCGGGGCCGGGGTCCGTCCCGAGCCGGTCCGCGAGGGCCGTGCGCGCCTCCTCGTACGCGGCGAGGGCCTCGGCGGGCCGCCCGGCGGCGCGCAGGGCGCGGACGCGCAGGACGTGGAGGGGCTCGTCCAGGGGGTGGGCCGCGCAGAGGGCGGCGAGCGGGGCCAGGACGCCGGCGGCCCGGCCCCGGGCCAGGTCGGCGGCGAGCCGGTCCCGCCGCGCCTGCGTGTGCCGCTGGTCGAGGCGTACGGCGAGGGGGTCGGTGTCCCGGGCGGGGAGGTCGGCGAGGGCGGGGCCCCGCCACAGGCCGAGGGCCTCGTCCAGGAGCGCGGCGGCCCGGTCCGGGTCGCCGCCCGCCAGAGCGGCGGACCCTTCGGCGGCGAGGTCCTCGAAGCGGTGCAGGTCGATGTCGCCGGGCTCCGCGACCAGCCGGTAGCCGCCGGGCCCGGAGGCGACGGCGCCGTGGCCGAGCGCGCGGCGCAGACGCCCGACGAGGGCCTGGAGCGCGGGAACGCGGTCCCGGACGCCGGCGTCGTCGTCCTCGCCCCACACCTGCGCGACGAGCGCCCCGGAACCGACCGCGCGACCGCCGGCGGCGGCGAGGGCGGCGAGCAGCGCCCGGAGCCGCGCGCCGCTGAGGGTGGCCTCCGTACCGTCGGTGCGGAGGGCCCGGCCGGGGCCGAGGACGCGGTACGGGAGGGGGCGGGAGGGCTGCACCGGGCCATTTTGCCCCGGGGCCGGCGGTGGTCCGGCGCCCCGGGACGTTCCGGGGGCCCGCGCCGGAGCCCGGCCACGCACCGGGGCCTCCGGCCGGGGGGGTAGGCGGGTGCCGAGCCGGCCTCGCCGCCTCCCGCGCGCCGCCCCGCTCCCGTACCGCCGGACACGGAATCGACACGAACGGCGCCACGCCGTGCCGTCGCCATGGCGTCGGCGGGGTGCCGGTTCGACAATGAGGAGGATGACCGAAGACGACCGGCGTACGCACGGGGGCGAGATCGGGCCCACCGAGTGGCTCGCCATGAACCGGACCGGCAGCTTCGACTGGGATCTCGACTCGGGCACCATCGACGTCGACGAGTCCGGGCTGCTGGTCTTCGGGCTGAGCCCGGACGCCTTCGACGGCCGGCCCGTGACGCTCGTCGCCCGGCTGGCGCCGGAGGAGCGGGTCCGGCTGGACGCGGTGGTGCGTACGGCCCTGACGGGGGGCTCCTCCTCGTACACCGCGCACTTCCCGATCCCGCAGGACGACGGGACACCCCACTGGACGCACGTGCAGGCCCGGATCCTGCGATCGCCGGACGGGCGGGCGCGGCGGGTCGTCGGCATCGTCCGGGACACCACCGCCGAGGTGACGCACTCGGCCTTCGTGCAGGAGCTGGAGCGGCGGCGCGAGCACCAGACGAGCATCGTCGAGCGCACCACGCAGGCGCTGTCGCGGGCGGTGACCGTGGACGACGTGACAGCAGCCCTGACCGGTCCCGGGGGCCTGGCGCGGCTCGGTGCCGACGGGCTGGCGCTCGGGCTGGTCGAGAACGGTTCGCTGAACGTGATCGCGCTCAGCGGTGACTCGCTCGACGCCCTGAACGTCTTCCGCACCCGCCGCCTGGACCGGGGGCTGCCGCTCGCCGAGACGGTGCTGAGCGGGCGCCCCCGCTTCGTGTCGTCCTTCCCGTCCCTGGGGCGGGACTTCCCCGAACTCGCCCCGTACGTCGACCGGCTGAAGTTCCGCTCCGCCTGTTATCTGCCGCTGGTGGCGCAGGCCCGCTCGCTGGGGGGCATGGCCCTGTTCTACCGGGGGCGCAGCGAGTTCACCGCCGACGAGCGGATCCTCGCCCTCGGGCTCGCGGCGATCGTCGCCCAGTCGCTCCAGCGGGCGATCCTCTTCGACGAGGAGCGGGAGCTCGCCACCGGCCTCCAGGAGACGATGCTGCCGCGCCGCATCCCGGAGATCACGGGCGGCGAGATCGCCGTGCGGTACCACGCCGCGTGGAGCGGACGGCAGGTCGGCGGCGACTGGTACGACGTCATCGCGCTGCCCCGCAGCCGCGTGGGGATCGTCGTCGGTGACGTGCAGGGGCACGACACGCACGCCGCCGCCATCATGGGCCAGCTGCGGATCGCGCTGCGGGCGTACGCGGGCGAGGGGCACGCGCCGTCGACGGTGCTGGCGCGGGCCTCCCGGTTCCTCGCGGAGCTGGACACCAACCGTTTCGCGACCTGCACGTACGCGCAGGTGGACCTGGCGAGCGGGACCGTACGGGCGGTGCGGGCGGGGCATCTGGGGCCGCTGATCCGCCACACGGACGGCCGGGTGGGGCAGCCCAAGCTGCGGGGCGGGCTGCCGCTCGGCCTCGCGACGGTCTTCGGGGACGAGGAGTTCCCGGAGACCCGGCTCGACCTGGTGCCCGGGGAGACCCTGGTGCTCTGCACGGACGGGCTGGTCGAGCAGCCCGGTACGGACATCGCGGCGGGGCTCGCCGCCCTGTCGGAGGCGGTGAGCAGCGGGCCGCCGCAGGCCGAGGCGCTCGCCGACCACCTGTCGGACCGGTTGTGGGAGCGGTGGGGCGCGGGGGACGACGTGGCCCTGTTGGTGCTGCGGCGCAGTCCGGACCCGGGCACCCCGCGGGCGCCGCGCATCCACCAGTACATCCATCAGGCCGACCCCGCGGGGCTCTCGGACGCGCGGTCGGCGGTCGGTCAGGCGCTGCGCGACTGGGGGATGCCGGAACTGGCCGACGACGCCGAGCTGTTGACCGGGGAGCTGCTGGTGAACGTGCTGCTGCACACCGAGGGCGGCGCGGTCCTCACCCTGGAGGTGCTGCCCGAGCCGGTGCGGCGGGTGCGCCTGTCGGTGCAGGACCGGTCGAGCGCGTGGCCCCGGCGGCGTACTCCGGGCGAGGCGGCGACCTCCGGGCGTGGCCTGATGCTGCTCGACGCGCTGGCCTCCCGCTGGGGGGTCGAGCCGCGCGGCGAGGGCAAGGCCGTCTGGTGCGAGATCGGGCCGCCGGCCGTGGTGGTGACCGACGCGTCCGTGCCGGGACGGGGGTGAGCCGCCGATGGACCCCGTGGCCGCCCTGAACCGGATCGCGTTCCTGCTGGAGCGCGGTGGCGCCCCCGGCTACCGGGCGCGTGCCTTCCGTACGGCCGCGGCGGCGCTCGCCGTGCTGCCGGAGGGCGAGGCCGCGCAGCGCGCGCGGGCGGGCACGCTGGAGTCGGTGAAGGGCATCGGCCCGAAGACGGCGGCGGTGGTCCGCGAGGCGCTGGAGGGCCGTGTACCGGAGTATCTGGCCCGGCTGGAGAGCGAGTTGGAGGAGTCACTGGGCGCCGGTGAACGGCCGGAGACCGGTGAGGCGCTGCGGGCGGCGCAGCGCGGGGACTGCCACCTGCATTCGGACTGGTCGGACGGCGGGGCGACGATCGAGGCGATGGGGCGTACGGCGGCGGGCCTCGGGCACGAGTGGGCCGTGCTCACCGATCATTCGCCGCGGCTGACGGTGGCCCGTGGCCTGTCCGCGGACCGGCTGCGGGAGCAACTGGACGTCGTGGAGCGGCTGAACGAGGAGTGGGCGCCGTTCCGGCTGCTCACCGGCATCGAGGTCGACATCCTGGACGACGGCTCCCTCGACCAGGAACCGGAACTGCTCGACCGGCTGGACGTGGTGGTCGGTTCGGTGCACTCGAAGCTGCGGATGGACGCGCGGTCGATGACGCGCCGGATGGAACGCGCGGTGCGCAATCCGCTGCTCGACGTGCTCGGCCACTGCACGGGGCGGCTGGTGGCGGGCGGGCGGCTGCGTCCCGAGTCGGAGTTCGACGCGGAGCGGGTCTTCGCGGCCTGCGCGGAGTCGGGGACGGCGGTGGAGATCAACAGCCGCCCGGAGCGGCTGGATCCGCCGCGCCGGCTGCTGCGGCTCGCCGTGGAGGCCGGGGTGCACTTCGCCGTGGACACCGACGCCCACGCGCCCGGTCAGCTGGCGTGGCAGATCCTCGGCTGCGCCCGCGCGGAGGAGTGCGGTGTGCCCGCCGAGCGCGTGATCACCACCTGGCCGGCGGACCGGCTCATCGCGTGGACGCGGGACGGGGGTACGGGGGCGGCGTGAGCGGCCCGCGTACCCCGCTCCTCCTTACGAGGCCGTCGCGCCCACGGTCAGGAGGAGCTTGCCGGTGCTCGTGCGGGAGCCGAGGAGGCGGTGGGCCTCGGCGGCCTCCGCGAGGGGGAACTCGGCGGTGACCGGAATCGAGACCGTGCCGTCGGCGACCTTCGCGAAGGCACGGTCCGCCACCTCGCGGAGGACGGCCGGGGCGGTCGTGGCGAGCGTCAGGACGGAGAAGCCGGCCACCGCGACTCCGAGCGGGTAGAGGTCGGGCTGTCCCACGCTCCAGGGGGCCGCCGAGGAGGCGTTGCCGAAGGAGACGAGACGGCCGAAGGGGGCGAGGGAGGCGAGGGAGCCCCTCAAGGTGTCGCCGCCGACGGGGTCGAGGGCCAGGTCGACGCCGCGGCCGTCGGTGGCCGCCCGTACGGGCTTCTCGAACGCGCCGACGAACACCTCGTCGTAGCCGTACGCGCGCGCGTGCGCGACCTTGGCCTCCGAGGACACCACGCCGTACACGGCGCCCGCCCCCGCCGCCTTCGCCAACTGGCCGACCACGGTGCCGACGCCGCCCGCCGCGCCCTGCACGAGGACGGTCTCGCCGGGAGCGAACCGGCCGACGGCGTGCAGGAGGGCGTACGCGGTCGGGAGCACGGTCGGCAGGGTGGCGGCCGTACGCAGGTCGACGCCGGTCGGCAGCGGGAAGACGGTCACCGCCTCCGCGAGGGCGACCTCGGCGTAGGCGCCGCCGCCGGTGAGGGCGGCGACCTCCTGGCCGACGGAGAGACCCGTCACGCCCGCGCCGACGGCCCGGATCCGGCCGGAGACCTCGAGTCCGGGGCGGAAGGGCAGCGCCGGCACCCGGTAGCCCTCGGCGCGCGCCTTGAGGTCGGCGAAGTTGACCCCGGCGTACGCCACGTCGATGGCGACCTGCCCGGGGCCGGGCTCGGGGGTCTCCGCCTCCACCGCCCTGAGGACCTCGGGACCACCGTGCTCCATCAGCTCGACCGCGCGCATGACGTACCTCCGACTCCGAACTGTTCAATGAAAAGCGAACAGTCACGAGTGTAAGATTCCCATCGAACACTCCGCAAGCCCCGCCGTCAGCGCAGGGAGGACCACGTGACCACCACCAGCCACCGGGCGGCCCCCGAGCACACCCACCCCGACGACGTCCCCGTCCTCGCCGCGCTCTCCGCCCTCGCCGACCCCGTACGACTCACCCTCGTACGCGAGTTGGCGTCCTCCCCCGCGTGGACGCGGTCCTGCGGCAGCTTCGACGTACCCGTCGGCAAGGCGGCCCTCAGCCACCACTTCGCCGTGCTGCGCGCGGCGGGCCTCGTCGAACAGCGCGACCAGGGCCCCAAGCGCGTCAACCGCCTCCGCCACGAGGAATTCGACGCCCGCTTCCCGGGCCTGCTGGACTTGGTGCTCCGCGCGGAGGGCCGCGAGGACGCCTGAGGCCGCGCGACCCGGCGTCGTTCATGGGCCCGGACTGGGCAAGATGCGCTGGGTCGACGAGCGCGCCTTCGCCAGTCCGCGAGTAGGCTCGCGTTGGCGCGCGGGTCGGGAAGGCACGCCGGTGCTCAGCGTCGTCAACAGCGACGGAACCACCGGGACCGACTCCCTGGTGAACGACATCGTCCGCGAGGGCGTCACTTTCCAGAACGGCTACTCGTGACCTGGCCTGGGCCACGACTTGGGAAGAGGAGGCGAATATCGAGCCGGCACCGCGACTCGGCCTGCCGCGACTGCCGGTCGTGAAATGGCCGGAGCCCTCCGCGTCCTGATCGCTGTCAAGGGCGCTTGTAGGCGGTGAAGGGCTTGGACGGTTCCGTGGCGGCCCCGTACCGGGCGCCGATGAGCCAGTCCTCGTACGCGAAGACCGTGTCCACGGAGTCGTGGCCCTCGGGGAAGCTGTGGGCGTCGCGCTGTTCGCCCGTGGCGGCGTCCAGGACGTAAAGCCGACGGTCGCCGCGGACGGGAACGGTGAGGACGGTGAGCTTCCCGTCCTGGGGGAGGATGTGGTAGGCGGTGCGGCGGCCGAGGCGATCGTCGTCGACGGTGCCTCCCCAGAGGAGTTCTCCGGTGGCCAGGTCGAAGGTGGTCACGCGGTAGGCGTCGACGCGGCTGTTCCGCACCCGGTGGAAGGTCAGGGTGTAGAGCCTCCTGTCGTCCACCGCCGCTGTGAGCCGATCCTCCGACTGGATCTGGCCGTAGGGACCGCTGAAATCGATCGGCGGGTTCGGGCGGCCGTTGCTGCCGAAGGAGAGGTAGGCCCCGGCGCCGGAGCCCCCGCCCTGCGAGGCTGCCACGACCACCGGGTCGGCCGAAACAAACCTGGCCTCGGCGTCCCAGGGGATGGCGAGCCGCCCGCCCAGCGGGGCGGACCACAGGAGGGCGCCGCTGCCTGGCGCGAAGGCGGCGACATGCAGTTCGGCGTCTGTCGGGATCTTCTCGCCATAGCGGGGTTCGGCGGTACCGCCGCAGGCGAGAAGGGCGGCGACCCGGCGCTCGGCCACCGCGGGCGTGCCCGGTACGCACCCCTTGGGCAGGGCCGCCTTCCAGCGGGGCTTCCCGGTGCGCACGTCCACTGCCCGCAGGTCGCTCCCCTTGACGTCTACGGCGATCCCGCCACCCACGGACATCACGGGGCTCTCGTCGAGGCGGGATTCCGCGACGGACTGGGGGGCCCGCCAGAGCTCCCGACCGTTCTTCATGTCGAGGGCGACGTCGGTGGCGCAGCCCCTGCCCTTGGCCGAAGCGGTGGCACCGTCCCCGTCGCGGGTGAGCACCAGGACCGAGCTCTTGGTGTCGGCGGCGACGCGGCAGATCGCCGAGCGGCCGGGCGGCACGTACTCCCACGTCCGCTTGCCGTCACGAGCGTTGTACCCGCTCACCGCGTCAAAGCGGCTACGGACCAGCGTGTCGCCCGACAGCCAGGCTCCGTTGCCCTGCTCTTCGGCCTTGGGATCCGCGGGGGTGTCCCAGACGACGCCCATCTCGTCGGCCTCGTCCCCGAACAGGAAACACCCGGCGGTCAGTGAACACAGGGCGACGAGAGCAGCCGCCCTCGTGGCGAGACTGCGCCTGGTCCGTCCGCCCGACGACACGTCGTCCACCTGCGCGGTCATGTCGGTTCCCCCCGAGCGTGTCGCCGTCGACGGCCCACAGGGTCCCCCGCGTTCCTCGGCGGCGATCATCCTAGAGGTCCGGTCCGCCCGGGGAAAGGAGCATCCCCTGCCACCCGAGCGCATCGAGGCGCGGGGGCCGCACCGCCTGGGCAAGGACGGCTCCGCCGGGTCACGGTGGCCCGGTGTCGCCCTCGACGCGCGCGTGGAGGTGTTCGTCGCGCCAGCCGTCGGCGTGGAGGAGCGCGCTGCGCATCGTCCTTCCAGGCGAACCCGGCTTGCGTGGCCACCCTGCAGGAGCCCGTGTTGGCCACGCCCGCGCCCGCGGCCGGCGGGCAACAGCCAGCAGACGAACTCGCCGCTCCCGCCTGCCGCGGCGGTGGGTGTCAGGCGCGCTGCCAGACCGTGGTCGCGTTGCAGAACTCGCGGATGCCGTGGCCCGCGAGTTCGCGGCCGTACCCCGAGCGCTTGACCCCGCCGAAGGGCAGCGCCGGGTGCGAGGCGGTCATGCCGTTGACGAAGACGCCGCCCGCCTCCAGGTCGCGGACGAAGAGGGTGATCTCCTCGTCCTTGCGGGTCCAGATGTTCGAGCTCAGCCCGAAGGGCGAATCGTTGGCGACGGCCACCGCCTCGTCGGCGTCGCGGACGGCGTAGACGGTGGCGACCGGGCCGAAGGCCTCCTCGCGGTGGATCCGCATCTCCGGTGTGATGCCGGTCAGGACGGTCGGCCGGTAGTACCAGCCGTCGCGCAGGGCCGGCTCGTCGGGGCGCCGCCCGCCGCACAGGGCGGTGGCGCCGCGCCGTACGGCGTCGTCGACGAGCTCCTCCAGGTCGGCGCGGCCGCGCTCGGTGGCGAGGGGGCCGACGTCGGTCGACTCGTCGAGGGGGTCGCCGACGGTGAGGGCGTTCATCGCGGCCGTGAAGCGCTCCACGAAGTCGTCGTAGACGTCCTGGTGGACGATGAACCGCTTGGCGGCGATGCAGGACTGGCCGTTGTTCTGGACGCGGGCCGTGACGGCCGTCTTGACGGCCCGTACGACGTCGGCGGAGGGCATGACGATGTACGGGTCGCTGCCGCCGAGCTCCAGGACGGTCTTCTTGATCTCCTCGCCCGCGACGGCGGCGACGGCCCGTCCGGCCGGTTCGCTGCCGGTGAGGGTGGCCGCCACGACCCTGGGGTCCCGCAGCACCCCCTCCACCTCGCGGGAGCCGATGAGCAGGGTCTGGAAACAGCCGTCGGGGTACCCGGCGCGGCGGAAGAGGTCGCCGAGGTAGAGCGCGGTCCTCGGCACGTTGGACGCGTGCTTGAGCAGGCCGGTGTTGCCGGCCATGAGCGCGGGCGCGGCGAACCGGATCACCTGCCAGAGCGGGAAGTTCCACGGCATGACGGCGAGGATCGGTCCGAGCGGCCGGTAGTGGACGCGGGCCCGGTCGGCGCCCGAGTCCTGCACGTCGTGCTCGCTCGGGTGCTCGTCGGCGAGCAGCGCCTCGGCGTGCTGGGCGTACCAGCGCATGGCCTTGGCGCATTTGGCGGCCTCGGCGCGGGCGGCGACGATCGGCTTGCCCATCTCGACCGTCATGGTGCGGGCGATGTCCTCGGTGTCCTCGTCGAGGAGGGTCGCCGCGGCGCGCAGCAGTCGGGCGCGCTCCGCGAAGGAGGTGGTGCGGTACTGGCGGAACGCCTCGTGCGCGGCGGCGACGCGCCGCTCCACCTCGTCGGGCCCGTGGGCCTCGTAGGTGCGCAGCGTCTCACCGGTCGCGGGGTTGACGGTGGCGATGCCCATGACCTGTTCTCCTTCCGCCCTCGCCCCCGCGTACCCCCACGGGCAACCTCCCGCGTCGGGCGTGCGCGCGCAACAGGGGCGGTGCGGTGGGGTGACCCGGTGCTCAGCCCGCGGCGGGCGGGGGCGCCGGGGCGGCGCCCTCCTGCGCGGCTCCGGTCAGCCAGGCGAGGGCGCCCGACAGATGGGCGCGGAAGGCGGGGTCGCGGTACGCCTCCGGGGCGTGCCCGAGCGCCGTGAAGAGGAAGCGGCCCCGGTCGATCCGCCGCGACCAGACGAGCGGGTGGTCGGCGCCGTGGGTGCCGCCCCGGTAGGAGGACTCGTCGGCGCGGGCGAGGACACGGACACCGGTGGCCCGGGGGGCGGAGGTGAACTCGTACCACTCGTCGGTCCAGGTCCAGGCGGCCGGGAGCGGGGCGGTGGCCGGGTGGCCGGGGTCTTCGACGAGGACGCGGCCGGGCTGGATCTCCGGGTGACCGGCGAAGCGGGTGCCGAGGAGCTCGCCGTAGAACGGCCAGTCCGGTTCGGCGTTGGCCGCCGCGTGGACGGCGAGGAAGGCGCCGCCACCGCGCAGGTGGCCCTCGAGGGCGGTGCGGCCCTCGTCGGTGAGGACGTTGCCGGTGGTGGAGAGCAGGACGACGGCGGCACGGCCGGCGAGCCCCTCGCCGTGGAAGGCCGCCGGGTCCTCGGTGACGTCGGCCGTGAGGCCGAGCTCCGCCGCCAGCTCGGTGAGCGCGGCGGCACCGTCCGGGATCGAGTCGTGACGGTAACCGGCGGTGCGGGTGAAGATCAGGACGTCGGCGGTGGGCAGGGGCACGCGGCGGTCTCCGTCCTGGGCTCGGGAGTACGGGGCGGGCGGGGCGGACGCGGCGTGAAAGCGCTTTCGGTGCGCGCCCGGTGCCGACCGTAGCCAGGTCGCCCGGCGCGCCGCAAGCCACCGGGCCCGCCCCCGGCCCGTACCGCCGCAGAGCCGGAGACGGGACCGTCCGCTCCACCGGTCAGCGCTCGTCCGGCTCCCGCTCGGGCCCGTCCGGCAGGTCCCGGGTCGAGGCCTCCAGGAGCGCGGGCAGGAACTCGCGCTCCAGGGTGCCGGGAGGGAGGGCTTCCGGTTCCACGTAGCTCTGGGCGAGACCGCCCTCGCGCAGGGCGATGACCAGGCGGGCGAACCGGTCGGTGTCCACGGTGAGCACGCGTCCGGCGCGGCGCAGGACCAGGGCGAGGCCGCGGGCGATCTCGGCGCGCAGGCGCTCCTCGTGGCGGGCGAGGACCCAGGCGGCCTGGGGGTCGCGGATGGCGTGCAGGGTGAACTCGGTGGTGACGAGGTACCAGTCGCGTTCCTCCGGCTCGACCCGGGCGGCGAGTTCGGCGATCCGCGCGACGGTGTGCTCCTCGGGGCCGAGCGCGTCGATCGCCTCGGCGAGCCGCCGGACGATCCGCTCGCCGTGCTCGTCGAAGAGGGCGAGGAACAACTCCTCCTTGCTCGCGAAGTTCGAGTAGTAGGCGCCCCGGGTGTAACCGGCGCGCTCGCAGACCTGCTCGATGGTCGTGGCGTGGAAGCCGTGCTCCGCGAACGTCTCCAGGGCGGCCTTCAGGAGGGCCGCCCGCGTCCTCGGACGCCGGCCGGTGACACCCGTGACACCCTTCGGCACCGTGGTCCCCTCCCGTGTCCGGGCCGCTCCCGCGCGGCCTCCGCCGCCTCCCCGCGCCGGAGGCGACCACCTTACCGGCGCCTCCAGGCCGGGCGCGGATCGGCATCGGCGGATAGGATTTCACCCATGGGACAGCGGCCCGGCGCGCCCGCCGCACCCGCCCTGGTCCTCGAGATCGACGGGGACGCGACGCTGATGAACCCGAGCCGCGTCTATCGCATCGGGCGCGACCCCACCAGTGACATCGTGCTCTCGGACGCGCGGGCGTCCTGGCACCACGCGGTGCTCCGCGCCGCGGGGGGCCGGTGGACCCTGACCGACGAGGGCAGTACGAACGGCACCTACGCGGACGGACGGCGTCTGGACGCGCCACGGGCGGTCGGGCCCGGGACGTCCGTGCGGTTCGGGCACCCGCAGGACGGCCCCGTGGCGGTCCTCGCCGACCCGGCTCCGCCCCCCGGACCGGGCCCGGAGGCCGCACCGGAGCCCCGGGGCGTACGGGCACCCGACCCGCCGCCTCCCCCGCCTCCGCCGCCGCCTCCCGAGCCGCCCGTCGCCGGGCCCCTGGGAGACCCCGTGCCCGGTCCCGTACGCGAGACGCCCGCGCCGCCGGACCCCGCCCCCGCCTCCGTGCCGGAGGCGTACCGGCCGCCCTCCGTCGCGCATCCCGCCGCGACCGGCACCTTCCGGCAGCCGACCTCCGTCCGGCCGCTCCCGGCCCACAGCGTCCGCATCGGCCGTGCGCCCGACAACGACGTGGTCGTCGCCGATCTCGTCGTCTCCCGCCACCACGCCGAACTGCGCGCCCACCCCGACGGCACGTACTGGATCCACGACCTCGGCAGCCACAACGGCACCTTCCTCAACGGCCGGCCGGTCGCGGACGCCCGGGTCACCCCCGACGACATCGTCGGCATCGGCCACTGCGCGTTCTGCCTGATCGGCGGGCAGCTCGTCGAGTTCACCGACAGCGGCGAGGTCTCCCTCGACGTGCGGGCGCTCTCCGTCACCGTCGACCACGGCCGGAAGACCCTGCTCGACGAGGTGTCGTTCCCCGTGGGCGAGAAGTGCCTGCTGGCGGTCGTCGGACCCTCCGGCGCCGGCAAGTCCACGCTCCTCAACGCCCTCACCGGGCAGCGCCCCGCCGACCGGGGCACCGTCCTGTACGACGGCCGCGACCTGTACCGGGACTACGCCGAGCTGCGGCAGCGCATCGGCCTCGTCCCGCAGGACGACATCCTGCACCTCCAGCTGAGCGTGCGCCGGGCCCTCGGGTACGCGGCCGAGCTCCGCTTCCCCGAGGACACCGCGCGCGCCGAGCGGCGCGGCCGGGTGGACGAGGTGATCGGGGAACTCGGCCTCACCGAACGCGCCGACCAGCCCATCCACAGCCTCTCGGGCGGCCAGCGCAAGCGCGTGAGCGTCGCCCTCGAACTGCTCACGAAACCGTCCCTGCTGTTCCTGGACGAACCCACCTCCGGTCTCGACCCGGGAATGGACCGCTCGGTGATGCACATGCTGCGCGGCCTCGCCGACGACGGGCGCACCGTCGTCGTGGTGACCCACAGCGTGCTGAGCCTGGACGTCTGCGACCGTCTGCTGGTGCTGGCGCCGGGCGGCCGGGTCGCCTACTACGGGCCGCCCGGCGAGGCGCTCGGCTTCTTCGGCTTCGCCCAGTGGCCGGAGGCCTTCGAGGCCTTCGAGAACGACCGGGGCCGCGACTGGGCGGGGACGTACCTCTCCTCCCGTTTCCACCGGCGGTACATCGCCGAGGCCACCGCCCGCGCGGACCTGCCTCTGCCCCCGCGGGGCCAGGGAGCCGGGGCCGGGGCGGGGCCCGCGGCGGCCGGGGAGCCGGCGCCGCCGCCGAAGGCGCAGAGCTGGGGCGCCCAGCTCCGGACCCTGGTCCGACGGTACGCGGCGGCGCTCGCCGCCGACCGGACCTTCCTCGCCATCATGATCGCGCTGCCGTTCGTGATGGGGGCGATGGCCCGCGCCCTGTCGGAGGGGCGGCTCAACCCCGAGTCGACCCTGAACGTCCTGCTCATCCTCTGTGTGGGCGGGGTCCTCACCGGCGCCGCGAACGCCGTCCGCGAGCTGGTCAAGGAACGCACGATCTACCGGCGCGAGAGAGCCGTCGGCCTGTCCCGCTCCGCCTACCTCGCCTCCAAGGTGGTCGTCCTCGGTCTCATCACGGTCGTGCAGGCCGTCGTGCTCACCCTGGTCGCCCTGATCGGCGTGCCCCTGAACGTCCCCGACGGGAAGGGTGTCCTGCTGCCCCCGCTCGTGGAGCTCACCCTCGCGGTCGCGTTCCTCGCCTTCACCGCGATGATGCTCGGCCTGCTCGTCTCGGCGCTCGTCCGCAAGGAGGAGGTGACGATGCCGCTGCTCGTCCTCCTCGCCATCGTGCAGGTGGTGTTCTGCGGCGCCCTGCTCACCGTGCGCGGCACACCCGTCCTGGAGCAGCTGGCGTGGCTGGTGCCGTCCCGCTGGGCGTTCGCGGCGATGGGCGCGACCGTCGACATCGGGAGGACCGTGCCGGGCGAGAAGACGTCCGACCCGCTCATGCGGCACACGGCGGAGGCCTGGCTGTTCGACATGGGTGTCCTGGCGGTGCTCTGCCTCGTCCTCGGTCTGCTGGTGGCCCGGCTGCTGCGGCGTCACGAACCGGTCGTCATGCGGCGGCGGTAGGAAGGGTGGTCCTGTGAGCGTTCCCGTACCCGACTACCTGCCGGATTTCCGGCCCACCCACGTCGTGCCCCGGGACGGGCTCGACGCCTGGGAGGCGCCGGACCCCGCGCTGCCGACGGTGCCGCTCGACGCGTTCCTGCCGGTGGAGCTGGTGGAGCGCAGCGGCGACTGGGGGCGCGTGGTGTGTTCGAACGGCTGGACGGCCTGGGTGGACGCGCGGCTGCTCGTCTCCGTGCCGGCCGACCCGCCGGCGGCCGGCCGGGCGGCGGCGCGGACCGCCGACCCCAGGCCGCTGATCGCCCGCGCCGAGGACGCGCTCGGCCGCTACCGGCGCGCGGCGGAGGAACTGGCGGCGGGCCGCCTGGACGGCGAGACGTTCCGGCGGCGCACGCGCGGGCTGCGGGTGGGGATGGTCGTGGACGGCGAGTCGGTGTGGCTGTACGACGCCGAGCACGAGCGCTGGGTGTACTGCGACGGCTCCGGCCTCCGTACGTACGCGGTCTCCGCGGCCCCGCGGCGGGCGGTGGTCCCGGACGGCGACGGGAACGGTGACGGCGACGAGGCGGCGGGCCGCCCGGGCCAGGGGGACGCGGCGCCGGCCGGCCACGAGCCCACGCGAGTGGTGCCGGGGCTGGGCTCGTCCGGGGCGGCGGGGCCCCCGCCGACGCAGGTCGTGAACCGGCCGTCCGGCCCGGCGGGTGAGGGTCCGTGACGGGCGGCGACCGGGAGACGGGTCTTCCGGCCGGCCGGCCCTCAGGGCTGCTCGGCCGGGAGGTCGCGGGTTACCGGGTGGAGGACGAGATCGGGCGCGGCGGCATGGCGGTCGTCTACCGCGCGCACGACCTCCGGCTCGACCGGACGGTGGCGCTGAAACTGCTGGCGCCCGAGCTGGCCCGCAACGACACCTTCCGGAAGCGGTTCGCGCACGAGTCGCGGGTCGCGGCCTCCATCGACCACCCGCACATCGTGCCGGTCTTCGACGCCGGGGAGACGGAAGGGGTCCTGTACATCGCGATGCGGTACGTGGCGGGGCAGGACCTGGCGGCGCTGCTCGGCCGGGAGGGGCCGCTGCCGCCGGCGAAGGCGGGCCGGATCGCGGCGCAGGTGGCGTCGGCGCTGGACGCGGCGCACGCGCACGACCTGGTCCACCGGGACGTGAAGCCGGGCAACATCCTGGTGGCGGAGGGGACGGACGGCGACCATCCGGAGCACGTCTACCTGACCGACTTCGGGCTCACGAAGAAGTCGCTGTCGCTGACCGGATTCACGACGGTGGGCGAGTTCGTGGGCACGCTCGACTACGTGGCACCGGAGCAGATCTCGGGGAAGCCGGTCGACGGCCGGTGCGACGTGTACGGGCTGGCGTGCGTGGTCTTCGAGACCCTGGCGGGGGCGCCGCCGTTCCGGCGGGACACCAACTGGGCGGTGCTGTGGGCGCAGCAGTACGATCCGCCGCCTCCGCTCTCCGAGCTGCGGCCGGGACTCGCGGGCGCGGCCGACGCGGTGTTCGCGCGGGCGCTCGCCAAGACGCCCGAGGAGCGGTACGGCACGTGTCTGGAGTTCGTCGCGGAACTGCGGGCGGCCCTGCTGTCGGGCGCCGGGGCGACGCAGTGGGAGCCGGGGCGGGGGGCTTCCGGCTCCTCGGCGGGGCCGGTGGGTCCGCCGCCGGCGCCGCCCGCGTGGGCGCGGCCGGTCTTCCGCGAGGTGTAGCGACGGGGCGCGGGGGACGGCCCCCGGCGGCAGGGGTCAGGACGGTGCGGAGGGGGCGGCGGGGACCTCGCCCTTGCGGCGCACGCGGGAGGCGAGCAGGCCGCCGATCAGGCCCGCGACGAGACCCCAGAGGAGAGCGAGGCCGGCGGTCCGCCAGACGTGGGGGCGCAGCAGGACCTCGCCGCCGAGGGCGTCGAGTTCGCCGATGCCGAGGATCGAGAGGCCGAAGCGGGCCTCGACGAGGGTGAGCGGCGCGGCGACCAGGAGGGTCAGGGCGAAGGCGATGCCGAGGTGCAGGGCGTGCTGCCAGGGCCGTACGCGGGCGGGCGAGCGGACGGCCGCCACGAACGCGGCGGCGAGGAGCAGCACGGCGGCGACGGGCAGGAGCCACCAGGCGCGGCCGTCCTGCGCGGCGAGCGAGGACAGGTCGACCGTGGACAGGCCGGGCCGCCCGTCGCCGAAGGGGTCCACGCCGCCGTCGCCGCCGGAGCGGAGCACGGCGTCGAGGACCTGCGGCATGGGCAGGCCGAACGGGCCCTCGGCCCTGCCCTCCCAGGCACCGCCGACGCCCACGCCGAGCGCGAGCCAGGTGATGTTCGGCAGCCCGAGCAGGAGGACGGCGAACGTCTGGGCCGCGTGGCCCCGGGTGGCGGCGACGACCAGGCCCACGACGAGGCCTGTGAGGACGTACGCCAGGAGCAGCAGGAGCATCGCGGAGGCGGCGGGCCGCACGGCCTCCTGATGGCGCAGGAGGCGCGCGGGCAGGGGCGCGGCGCGGGAGACCAGGAGGGCGAGCAGGAGGACGCCGAGGATCCACAGGAGTCCGTGGAAGAGGGTCGGGCCGAGGTCGGCGCGGAAGCCGACGGTGGGGTTCGCGGCGTCCAGGAGCTCGCCGAAGAGGTCGGTGAGGGGGCTGTCCTCGGGGCCGCCGGGCAGCGTGAGGCGGAAGTCGTGGCGGGCGAGGGCGGCGAGGCCGGTGAGGGCGAGCAGCCACAGGACGACGGTGCAGGCGGCCCGGAGGAGGAGTTCACGGACGGGTGTCACGGCGTGGTGGCGCAGCGGGCGCAGGAAGAGGGCGCCGGTGACGAGCGCGCCGACGAGGGTGACGGTGAGGGGCATGGCGGTGAGTTCGGCGCGGGTGCCGGCCAGCGCCCCGGCGTCGCCGGAGAGTTCGACGGCGCCGCCGGCGGCCATGACGACGACCGCGGCGACGACGGCGGGGAACCCGCCGGGCAGGTCGGCGGCGCCGGCGGCCCAGAGGCCGAGCGCCGCGGTGACCGCCATGGCGATCAGTCCGGCGACCACGGCCGCGAGGGCCTGTGCGGCCACGCGGACGAGGTGGCCTCCGGTCGTCGCGGACGCCGGCCGGGGAGTGGGGGTGGGGAGCCGCTTGCTCACGCCGCCCACGCTAGTACCGCGGGGGCCGGCGCGCCGCCGGGCCGCGTCCGACCGGTGACGGACGCCGAAACTCGGGCGCCGCCGAACGGATCCCGACCGTCACGGAAGGGGGCGGTGCCCGACGCCGCCGGGCCGCTTCCGACCGGTGACGGGCGGCGGTTGCTTCCGCCTCCCGCGCTCCGGCACTCGCTCCAAAATGGGGGCGCTCCGCTTGCGGGGGGCGGCCGTTCCGCGCACACAATGGGCGCGGAACGGAAGAAAGGGAAAAACGTGACTTCCCACCCGCCGTCCGGCCCCCCGTCGGGGCCCCCCGCAGGCCCGCCCTCCGGACCCCTCTCCGGTCCCGGCGCCCGCCCCGGTTCCACCGGCTCCGCCGGTCCTCCTCCGCCGCCCGGGCCACCGAGCGGCGGTGGACCGGGCGGGGCCGGCCGAAGCGGTCCGGGTGGCGGAGGCCCCCCGGGCGGCGGCCCCTCGGGCAGTTCCCCGGCCGACGGCGGCAAGGGCGGTGGCCCCTGGTGGCGCTCCGTCCCCAAGGTCGCCTCGGTGACCGCCGCCCTGGTCGCCGTCGCCGCCCTCGCCGTGGTCCTCACCAACCGGCCGGACGGACCGGGCGACACGCCCCGGTCCGGCGGCGGCGAGGTCTTCCTGCAGAATGCCTCGGCGACCGGCCCCGATCCGTTCACCCCCTCCACCGCCCGCACGGACGGCGCCTCCTCGTCGCCGGCCTCGCTGCCGCCCCGTACGGCGTCCGCCGAGGCGGGCACCCCGCGGGTGTCGGGCGCTGCGCCCGGCCTGTACGGCGGAACGCGGTCCGTGGCGAGCTGCGACGTGGAGCGGCAGATCCGGTTCCTGGCGGACGAACCCGCCAAGAACACGGCCTTCGCCAAGGTCCTCGGCATCCGGCCGGACGACGTCCCGTCGTATCTGCGGTCCCTCACCCCGCTGAACCTGCGGGTGGACACGCGCGTGACGAACCACGGCTTCCGGAACGGCGCCGCCACCTCCTACCAGGCGATCCTCCAGACCGGCACGGCGGTGCTCGTGGACGGCCGCGGGATGCCCCGCGTGCGGTGCGCGTGCGGCAATCCGCTGACGGACCCGGTGGCCCAGCGGGCCCCGCGCACGATGGGCACACCGTGGCAGGGGTTCAACGCCGCGCAGGTCGTTGTGGTGGCTCCGGCGCCCGCCGTGGTGAAGGTCTTCGTGGTGTACGACCCGGTCGACGAGGGCTGGTTCGCCCGCAAGCAGGGGGACACCGGGGAGCGCGACCGGCCGACGCCCCCGCCGCCCCGGCCGACGCCCTCGGTGTCCACGCCGCCCACGTCCCCGGGGACGGACTCCCCGTCGTCGCCGCCGACCGATTCCCCGTCGACCCCGACCTCGTCGCCGGCGTCCCCGGACTCGCCGTCCTCACCACCGTCCTCGCCGCCCTCCGATCCCCCGTCGGATCCCCCGTCCGATCCGCCGTCGGACAGCCCCGCGTCCCCGCCGTCCGGCCCGGTCACCGACTCACCGGGTGACACGACGGACCGGTCGGCCCCGGCCGTGGTCCCGTCGAGCGCGCCGTCGACCGAATCCCCGACGGACCCCACGACCACGACCGACTCTCCCCCGGCGCCCGGGCCCGCCGGCCGCCTGATGTGACCGGCGGCCGCCGAGCCCCCGTCACCCCGGGCGGCGCCCGGCCCCGGCGCCCCGATCCCGGCCCCGTACCCCCGCCCCGGCCCCGTCCGGCGCGGGGGTACGGGCACTCCGGCGCAGGACGCGGGCCTCACCGGGGCGCAGGGCGGGCCCGGGGACGAGGAGGACCGGACAGGCGGCCCGGGCCAGAACCCCGCGCCGTACGGGACGGGTCCGCAGGCGCGCCGTGAACCCGGGGCGGGCCGCCGCGCCGAGCACGAGGAGGTCGTCCGGCCGGTCGGCCGCCCGGGACAGGGCCGCGGCGGGGGCGCCGCGCACGGTCCTCAGCTCGACGGCGGGGCCGTCCGGGACCGCGCCCAGCCCGTCCTCGACGGCGCGGGCCAGGCGCGTTCGGGCGTCCTCGGCCCACAGGCGCGCCCAGGCCCGGTCGGGGCGGCGGGCGTACAGCGCCTCCCCCTCCGGCGGTTCCCAGGCGAGAAGGGCCACGAGCGGCACGGACGCGCGCCGGGCGTGCGCGGTCGCCTGCCGGAGGGCTGCCAGCGAGGCGAGCGAACCGCTCACCCCGACGACCACCCGGCCGGGGGTCACAACGGCTCCCACGCACGGGCGCGGGCGGGGCGCACGGCGGTGGCGGGGCGGGCGTGGCGGGCGGCGGCCGTGGCCCGCAGGCGGCGGACCCAGGCGCGCACCGCCCAGGGCCGGACCGGGCGCTCCTCGGCACGTCGCTGCCACAGGCGCTCGTCACGGTCGGTGAAGTGGGCGGTCATCGCGGTCTCCTTCGCTGTCGGCCCTCCGCTGGCACGTCGAACGTGCCGCGCGCGGGCCGCCGGTGGGCGGCCACCAGGCCACTGGACAGAGTCTGTAGCCTTATTGGCCCGGACAGCAGAGCCAATGAGGAGTGATTGGCATGGCAGAGGGCCGAGTGGTCCACACCGCGGACCGGACGCTGACGGGCCGCCAGCTCGCGTCCCTCCTGACCCCGCCCGCCGAGGGCCGGTTCGGCTACCGCGAACTCGCACGGGCGGTCCGCGAGGCGCTCCTCGACGGCCGGGTGGCGCTGCGCCTGCGGCTGCCCGCCGAGCGGGAGCTCGCCGGGGTGCTCGGGGTGAGCCGGACGACGGTGACGGGGGCGTACGACCTGCTGCGGGAGAGCGGGTACGCGCACAGCCGGCGGGGCGCCGGCACCTGGACCGCCCTGCCCGAGGGGCAGGCCCCGACCCCGCTCGGTTCCTTCCACGGCGAGGGGACCGCCACCATCGACCTGGCCCTCGCCGCCCCGGAGGCCCCCGCCGCCGAACTGGCCGCCGCCCTCGCGGCCGCGTCCGCCGAACTCCCCCGCTACGCCGGGACGCAGGGCTATCACCCGTACGGTCTGCCGGCCCTGCGCGCCGCCGTCGCCGCGCGGTACACGGCGCGCGGCCTGCCCACCCGGCCGGAGCAGATCCTCGTGACCACCGGTGCCCAGCAGGCCCTCTCACTGGTGCTGACCCTCCTCGGGCGGCCGGGCGACCGGGTGCTGGCCGAGAACCCCTCGTACGCCAACGCGCTCGACGCGATGCGCGGCCGGGGCCTGCGGGTCACGCCGGTGCCGGTGACGGAAGCCGGCTGGGACACCGGGCTGGTCGAGGCGGCGCTGCGGCAGACCGCGCCGCGGCTCGCGTACCTGATCCCGGACTTCCACAATCCGACCGGGCGGCTGATGCCCCAGGAGCAGCGGCGGGAGGTGGCCCGGGCGGCCCGCGCCACGCGGACGTGGCTCGTCGTGGACGAGACGCTCACCGACATGGCGCTGGACGTGCCCGCGCCCGGGCCGTTCGCCTCGGGCGTCGGCGGGGGCGACGGCGAGCAGATCGTCTCCGTCGGTTCGCTCAGCAAGAGCTGCTGGGGCGGGCTGCGGGTCGGCTGGGTGCGGGCGGCGGCGGGCGTGGTGACCGAGCTGGCCCGGGTGCGGATCACCGCCGATCTGGCCGGTTCGGTGCTCGACCAGCTGGTGGCGGTGGAGCTGATGGACCGGCTCGGCACGATCCTGCCGGCGCGGATCGCGGAGCTGCGGCGGCGGCGCGAGGCGCTGACCGCCGCTCTCGCGCGGCACGTGCCCGAGTGGCGGTGGACGGTGCCGCCGGGCGGGATGTGCCTCTGGATCGACCTGGGACGGCCGGTCGCCTCCGCGCTCTCCGCCCGCGCGCTCCGGCACGGGGTACGGGTGGAGGGCGGGGCGCGGTTCGGGGTGGACCCGGGGACGCACGAGCACCGGCTGCGCATCCCGTACACGCTGGCCGAGGAGGTGTACGAGCCGGCCGCCGAGCGGCTCGCGGCGGCGCTCGACGGGGCGCCGGGGCGCTTCGCGGACCGGCCCTGCCGGACTGGGTGGCGTGAGGCGGCCCCGGGGCGGGGCCCGGCGCCCGTGGATATTCGGATGCCGCCCGGAGGGGATCCGTGTACGGTCCAACGAGTGGAACCATTGACCGACAAACAGATCCGTTCGTCCTTCGTGAACTGCACGAAGGGCGAGGCGGCGCGGCTCAAACTGCCGCTGGACTTCGCCGAACTCCCATGGGAGGACCTGGACTTCCTCGGCTGGGTCGACCCCGGCGCGCCGCTGCGGGCGCACCTGGTGGTCCCCCGCGAGGACGGTCCGCTGGGCGTGACCCTGCGGGTCCCGGCCGTGGGGCGGACCAGCGCCGTGAAGACGAGCCTGTGCCAGGTGTGCCTGACCGCGCACGCCTCCTCCGGGGTCGCCCTGCTCGCCGCGCCGCTGGCCGGCGGCCGGGGACGCGAGGGGAACACGGTCGGCATCTACGTCTGCGCCGACCTCGCCTGCTCCCTCTACATCCGGGGCAAGCGGCAGCCGAGGCTGCGCGGGGGCAAGCGCCACGACGAGACGCTGTCGATCGAGGAGCGGGTGGCCCGCACGATGGGCAACCTCGACGCCTTCCTCGCCCGGGTCACGGCGGCCTGAGGCCGCGCGCCCCGCGGGCGGGCCGGGTGGGCCGCCCGCGGGGCACCGGCGGGCCGCCGCCCGTCAGCGGAACGCCTGTTCGCCGGTGAGCGCCTTGCCGATGACCAGGGAGTGGACCTCGCTGGTGCCCTCGTAGGTGAGGACCGACTCCAGGTTGTTGGCGTGCCGGAGCACCGGGTACTCCAGGGTGATGCCGTTGGCGCCGAGGATGGTGCGGCACTCGCGGGCGACGGCGATGGCCTCGCGCACGTTGTTGAGCTTGCCGACGCTGACCTGCTCGGGGGTGAGGGTTCCGGCGTCCTTGAGGCGGCCGAGGTGGAGGGCGAGGAGCATGCCCTTGCCGAGCTCGACGGACATGTCGGCGAGCTTCTGCTGGGTGAGCTGGTAGGAGGCGAGCGAGCGGGCGAAGACGATCCGGTCGCGGGCGTAGGAGAGGGCCGTCTCCAGGCAGTCGCGGGCGGCGCCGAGGGCGCCGAAGACGATGCCGAAGCGGGCCTCGTTGAGGCAGCCGAGCGGACCGGAGAGGCCGCGGGCGCCGGGGAGCACGGCGTCGGCCGGCAGGCGGACGTCCTCCAGGACCAGTTCGCTCGTGACGCTCGCCCGCAGCGACAGCTTCATCCGGATCTCGGGGGCGCTGAAGCCGGGGGTGCCGGCCGGGACGAGGAAGCCCCGGACGCCGTCCTCGGTGCGGGCCCAGACGACGGCGACGTCGGCCACCGAGCCGTTGGTGATCCACATCTTGGTGCCGTTGAGCACCCAGTCCGAGCCGTCGCGCTTGGCGGTGGTCCGCATGGCTCCGGGGTCGGAGCCCGCGTCGGGCTCGGTCAGGCCGAAGCAGCCGATGTACTCGCCGGCCGCCATCCGCGGCAGCCACTGCTGCTTCTGATCCTCGGAGCCGTACTTCCAGATGGCGTACATGGCGAGGGAGCCCTGGACGGAGACGAGGGAGCGCAGGCCGGAGTCGACGGCCTCCAGTTCCAGGCAGGCCAGGCCGTACGCCACGGAGTTGGTGCCCGCGCAGCCGTAGCCCTCCAGGTGCATGCCGAGGACGCCGACGCCGCCGAGGGTGCGGGCGAGTTCGCGGGCGGGGATCTCGCCCTTCTCGAACCAGCCGGCCACGTGGGGGCGCAGTTCGCGGTCGGCGACGGCGCGCACGGTGGCTCGGATCTCGCGTTCCTCGTCGGTGAGCAGTCCGTCGACGGCGAGCAGGTCGAAGGGGTGGACGGGCGTGGACGGCGACGGCTTCGGCGACTTCGGCGAGTTCACGGGCGGCCTCCTGGTGGCGACGGTGTGGGTGCGACGCGGCGAGCGGAAGCGTAGCGGCAGATCGGATTTTGGATCCAGTATTGAAAATCCGCCGACCCGGCCCTACCGTCCGACGGGATCCGCTCTCCCCTGACCGTCGGCGAAGGAGACACCATGGCCCCCGCAGACCCGCCGCACCCGGCCGCCGGCGCCCTGTCCGGAATCGTCGTCGCCGATTTCGGGAGGGTTCTCGCCGGGCCGTACATGACGATGCTCCTGGCCGATCTGGGCGCCGACGTGATCAAGATCGAGCGTCCCGGGTCGGGCGACGACACGCGCGCGTGGGGACCGCCGTTCGCGGACGGCGAGGCCACCTACTTCCTCGGGGTCAACCGGAACAAGCGCTCGGTGTCGCTCGATCTGACGGACCCGGAGGACCTGGCGGCGGCGCGGTCGATCGTGGACCGCGCGGACGTCCTGGTGGAGAACTTCCGGCCCGGCACGATGGAGAAGCTCGGCCTCGGCCACGAGGAGGTCCGCAGGACCAATCCGGGGCTCGTCTACTGCTCGGTGACCGGCTTCGGCACCGTCGAGGGCGCCCGGCTGCCGGGCTACGACCTGCTGGTGCAGGCCATGGGCGGCCTGATGAGCGTGACCGGTGAACCCGGCGGTCCCGGGACGAAGGCCGGGGTCGCGCTCGTGGACGTCATCACCGGCCTGCACGCCGGGCTCGGGATCCTGGCGGCCCTGCGCCACCGGGAGCGGACCGGTGAGGGCCAGCGCGTGGAGGTGTCCCTGCTGGGTTCGCTGCTCTCGGCGCTGACCAACCAGGCCGCCGCGCACCTGGGCGCCGGCGTCGTGCCCCGCGCCCTGGGCAACCGGCACCCGAGCATCGCCCCGTACGAGGTGTTCGAGGCGCGGGACCGGCCGCTGGTCCTGGCGGTGGGCAACGACCGGCAGTTCCGGGCGTTGTGCGAGCGGCTGGGCCGGCCGGAGCTGGCCGCGGACGAGCGGTTCGCCACCAACACGGACCGGGTGGCGCACCGGGAGGAGCTGGTGGCGGCGCTGGCGGGGCCGCTCGGCACGAGGACCGCCGACGCGTGGTTCGAGGAGCTCACGTCGGCCGGGGTGCCGTGCGGGCCAATCAACGACCTCGCCGCCGCGTTCGCGCTCGCCGACCGGCTGGGGCTGGGCGCCCGGGTACCGCCGTCCGCGGCCGGTCCGGGCCAGGTGGCCCATCCGATCCGGTTCGGCGCGACCCCGCCGTCCTACCGGGCCGCTCCGCCGCGCCTCGGCGAGCACACCGAGGCGGTGCTCGCGGAGCTGGGACGGCCGCCGGGCACCGGCTGATCCGTAGGAAGATGGTCCGGACCGGCGGCGGTGGCCCGCGGGCCGGGGAGTGACGGAACGGAAGGGTCGGAGACGATGAGCGGCGCGGTGGAGAGGCGGCGGCCCCCGACGGCCCAGCAGTTCGTCCTTGCGGAGCTGCGGCGCGCCATCACCAGCGGGGAGCTCCGCCCCGGCGCGCCGATCCGGCAGGACGCGCTCGCGGCGCGCCTCGACGTGAGCCGGGTCCCGCTGCGCGAGGCGCTGAAGGCGCTGGAGGCCGAGGGCCTCGTCGTGCACCGCATACACCGCGGTTACTTCGTCGCCGAGCTGTCCCTCGCCGACCTGGAGGAGATCTACCGCATCCGGCAGCTCCTGGAGACGGAGGCGGTCCGCAAGGCCGCCGTCCGGATGCCCGACGGGACGATCGCCGCGCTCGAACGGATCCAGCGGGAGGTGGAGGCGGCGGCCGGGGCCGGTGACGTGACCGCGATGGCCGCCGCGAACCGGCGCTTCCACTTCACCCTGATCGAGGCCTCCGGGATGCCCCGTCTGGTGCGCCTCGTCGCCACCCTGTGGGACGCGACCGACGCGTACCGCTCGCTCTACTACACCGAAGCGCCGCACCGGCAGCAGGCGGTGCGCGAGCACCGGGCCGTGATCTCCGCGCTGGTCGAAGGCGACGAGGAGGCGGCCGTCCGGTGGCTGGACGAACACCGCGCCCACGCGGTGGCCGCGCTGCGCGAGGTCCTGGACCTGCCACCCGCCCCGGGGCGCGCCGGGTTCTGACCCGCCGCCGGGGCCGGGAGCACCACCGGGGCCCGGCCCGTGCCCCTACCGCCCGTGGGGCCGCTCCGGCGCCCGGTTACCCTGGCGGCGCCGGACCGAGGAGGAACGAACCATGGCGCGGATGCCGTCGGCCGAACGACGCAGGCAGCTGGTCGAGGCGGCGATCAGGGCGATGACCCGGGACGGGGTCACCCGGACGACCACGCGGTCGATCTGCGCCGAGGCGGGGGTCTCGCTCAGCGTCTTCCACTACTGCTTCGACTCCAAGCAGGCGCTCCTGGAGGCGGCGATCGAGACGATCACGGGGTCGTACGTGACCCGGGTGATGGCGGCGGTCGAGCCGAGGGCCACGCTGCGCGAGACCGTGCGGGGCGCACTGCGGACGTACTGGGACGACGTGACGGCCCGTCCGGGCGAGCACATGCTGACCTACGACCTCACCCAGTACGCGCTGCGCGAGCCCGGGTTCGAGGACCTGGCACGGGCCCAGTACGAGCGGTACGTGGCCTCGGCGGCGTCACTGGTCGAGCAGGTGACGGCGGTCGTCGGGGTGGAGCCTCGGGTGCCGGTGGAGGTGATCGCACGCTGTCTGGCGGCGTCGATCGACGGGCTGACGCTGCAGTTCCTGGTCCTGGGCGACGAACGGGCGGCCGAGGAGCTGCTGGACGTGACGGCCGATCAGCTCGTCCGGCTGATCGAGGGCTGAGGCGGGGCTCCCTCCCCGGGGGAGCGAGCCGGGCCGGACGGCTCGCGCGCGGTGGACGCACCCGGGCGTCCACCGCCTTCGCGCGGACTTCAACAGGTCGTCCGTCCCGGACCCTTGACTCGCTCCACCCGCACCGCGATCCTCGGGGCGCCCGGTACACCCCCACCGACCGGAGGCATCGCAGCTCATGACGCGACCCACGACACACAGAGCACGCGGATACGTTCTCGTCCCCCTCCTTCTGGCCCTCGCCGCCGTCCTGTTCGGCTCCGCCCCCATCCCCGCCGCCGACGCGGGCACCGCCTGGTGGGAGCCCGTCTCCCGCCCCTCGCCGGACTCCGGCGTGAACGTGACGGGCGCGCCGTTCCGGGGCATCGACGCGCAGGGCAGGGTGCGCGGCTTCGTCGACGCGCACAACCACCTCATGTCCAACGAGGGGTTCGGCGGCCGCATGATCTGCGGCAAGCCGTTCTCCGACGCGGGCGTCACCGACGCCCTGAAGGACTGTCCTGAGCACTATCCGGACGGCTCGGGCGCCGTCTTCGAGAATCTGACGGGCGGTGACGGCCACCACGACCCGGTCGGCTGGCCGACGTTCGAGGACTGGCCCGCCCACGACTCCCTGAGCCACCAGCAGAACTACTACGCGTGGGTCGAGCGCGCCTGGCGCGGCGGGCAGCGGGTGCTCGTCAACGACCTGGTGACCAACGGCCTGATCTGCTCGCTGCTGCCCCGGGACCGCGGCTGCGACGAGATGGAGTCGATCCGGCTGCAGGCCCGCAGGACGTACGAGATGCAGGACTACGTCGACCGGATGTACGGCGGCCCCGGCAAGGGCTGGTTCCGGATCGTCACCGGCGCCGCGCAGGCCCGCTCCGTGGTCGAGCAGGGCAAACTGGCGGTCGTCCTGGGGGTGGAGACCTCGGAGCCGTTCGGCTGCAAGCAGGTCCTCGACGTGGCGCAGTGCGACCGGGCGGACATCGACCGCGGGCTGGACGAGCTGCACGCTCTCGGGGTGCGCAGCATGTTCCTGTGCCACAAGTTCGACAACGCGCTCTGCGGGGTCCGTTTCGACAGCGGAACGACCGGAGTGGCGGTCAACATCGGGCAGTTCCTGTCCACCGGCACCTTCTGGACCACGGAGAAGTGCTCCGGCCCGCAGCAGGACAACCCGATCGGCCTGACCGCGCCCCCGGCGATGGCGGCGAAGCTGCCGGCCGGTGTGAGCGTCCCCTCGTACGCCGCCGACGCCCGGTGCAACACCCGCGGTCTGACGCGGCTCGGCGAGTACGCCCTGAGGGGCATGATCGACCGCGGCATGATGCTGGAGCTCGACCACATGAGCGTCAAGGCCGCCGGGCGGGCGCTGGACATCCTGGAGGCGGAGGAGTACCCGGGTGTCCTGTCCAGCCACAGCTGGATGGACATGGACTGGACGGAGCGGCTGTACCGCCTCGGCGGTTTCGCCGCCTCGTACATGCACGGCGCCGAGGGATTCGTGGGCGAGGCCGCGCAGAAGGCGGAGCTGCGCCGGAAGTACGGGGTCGGGTTCGGCTACGGCACGGACATGAACGGGGTCGGCGGCTGGCCGGGCCCGGTCGGCGCGGGCGCCCCGAACGCCGTGACGTACCCCTTCCGCAGCGTCGACGGCGGCTCCGTCCTGGACCGGCAGGTGACCGGTGAGCGGACCTGGGACCTCAACACGGACGGGGCGGCGCACAACGGTCTCGTACCGGACTGGATCGAGCAGATCCGGCTCACCGACGGCGGCCGGGCGGTCGTGGACGAGCTCGCGCTGGGCGCGGAGTCGTACCTGAGGACGTGGAAGGCGACGGAGGACCACGAGCCGGGGATCGACCTGGCCGCCGGCCGGCCGGTGACGGCGAGCACCACGCAGTGGTGGAACCCGTTCGTCAGCTTCGCGCCGGGTCTTGCCGTCGACGGTGACACCGGCACCCGCTGGGCCAGCGAGTGGTCGGACGACCAGTGGCTGCGGGTGGACCTCGGCGCGGTGCACCGGGTCGGCCGGGTCACGCTCGACTGGGAGCGGGCGCACGCGCGCGCGTACCGGATCGAACTGTCGGAGGACGGTGAGACCTGGCGGACGGCGTGGTCGACGGAGGCGGGCGACGGCGGGTACGACACGGCGGAGTTCGCCTCGCAGCCGGCCCGGTACGTCCGGGTCCAGGGCGTGCGGCGGGCCACCGACTGGGGTTACTCGCTGCACGAGGTGACCGTGCGCCGGTCGTGACGGCGCAGAAGGGGCCGGCCGGACCCCGGGGAGTCCGGCCGGCCCCGGCCGCGCGGGGCCGGGCGGCCGGTTCAGCCGGCCGTGGGGCCGGTCCAGTCGGCCGGCACGCGCGCGAGGCGCACCCGCTGTGGGTGGTCGCCGACCTCGACGGAGGCCACGCGCCGGCCGGTGGCGAAGTCGATGGCGGAGACGCGGTCGGAGCCGCTCTCGGAGATCACGCAGGACCGGCCGTCGCCGCTGACGGTGGCCCAGTAGGGCTTGGCGGCGGGGACGAGCGGGCCCTCCTGGAGGGTGGCGCGGTCGACCACGGTGGCGTAGTCGTCCATGGTCCCGGCGACGCACAGCTTGCTGCCGTCGGGGCTGATGGAGAGGCCGTGGTGGCGCGAGTCGTTGACCCAGGTGGTGCGGTCGGGGTCGGTCGCCGGGCCGCCGGGGAGGTTCTTCAGACGGGTGATCCGGTCGGTGGCCAGGTCGTACTCCAGGAAGCCGCCCAGGAAGGAGACCTGGAAGTAGAGCTTCTGCTCGTCCGGGGTGAAGGCCACGGGCCGGACGGCGTCGGAGAGGTCCGAGCGGCCGAAGGCGTCGAGGCGGGCGCGCATGTCGACGACCCGGACCGTCTCGAAGGTGCGCGCGTCCACGACGGTGATGCGCCGGTCGCCCTTGGTCCAGTCGAGCCAGGGGGCGTCGAGAGCGGTGGTGACCTCGCCGATGGACATGTTCCACAGCAGTCCGTCGGAGGTGAAGACGTTCTCGTGCGGCTTGTCCCCGGTGGCGAAGGAACCGACCTGGCGTCCGGTCCCGATGTCGAGGACGTGGACGGTGTTGGCGGTGGAGGCGGAGACGGCGACGCGGGTGCCGTCGGGCGAGACGGCCATGTGGTCGGAGCGGTGGCCGGCGACGGGGAAGCGCCAGTTGACGCGGCCGGTGCGCAGGTCGAGGGAGACGACGTCGGCGAAGCTGGGGCGGGAGACGACCATGGAGCCGCCGTCGGGGGTGGCGTACATGTCGTCCACGAACTGGTCGTGGCCCTCGCCGGGCCCGTTGCGGACGCCGAGGAAGAAGGCGAGCTTGACGGGGTTGAGGTAGATCTCGCGGAGCCGCTCCTCCTTGTCGGGGATCACGTTCACGCGGCCGATCCGGTGGAAGTCGCCGCGCGCGGCGATGACATCGGCGGTGCCGTCCCAGTTGTTGCCGACGAACATCACCTCGCGCAGGGCGGCCGGGGGCGGCGCGGAGGTGGCGGCCGTGGTGCCGCCGGAGGCGGCGAGGAGGGCGAGGGCGGCGGCGAGGAGGCCGCCGGCCCGGCGGACGCGCGAGGCGCTGCGGGGGCGGCGGGCGCGGTGGGCGGAGGTGCGGGGAGCGGGCATGGGGGGTCCTTCTTCCCTCTCGCGACGGCGACGTACCGGAGAGTAAGCATGTCCATGACAAGCCCACAAGTCCTCGTCCGGCCGCGCCTTACCGCCCCCATACCCCCGGACCGGCCGCCGTGCGGGATCATGGGGTCCGGAACCCAGAAGGGACGGAACGGACGATGAGGCACCGCAGTGTCGCGGACCTGATGACGCCGACCGCCGTGGCGGTGCAGCGCGGGACCCCGTTCAAGGAGATCGCGCGGCTCCTCGACGAGTACGGGATCACCGCGGTGCCGGTCGTGGACGAGGAGAACCGGCCCGTCGGCGTGGTCTCCGAGGCCGACCTGCTGCGCCGGCACACCGCGAAGGACGGCCCCAGCACGGCGGAGGCCATGATGACCAGCCCCGTCGTCACCGCCCGGCCCTCCTGGACGGCCGTCGAGGCGGCCCGGCTGATGGAACGGCACCGGGTGAAGCGCCTGCCGGTGGTGGACGCGGACGGCCGGCTCATCGGCGTCCTCAGCCGGAGCGATCTCCTCCAGCTGTTCCTGCGACGGGACCGCTCGATCCAGGAGGAGATCCGGGAGGACGTCGTCGTCCGCATCCTGCGCCTCTCCCCCGCCGCCGTGCACATCGACGTGGACGAGGGCCGGGTGACCCTGAGCGGCACCCTGGCGCGCCCCGCCCTGGGACCGATCCTGGTCCGGCTGTGCGAGTCGGTGGACGGCGTGGTGGAGGTCGTGGACCGTCTGGTGTACGAGGGGGCCGCGGACGGCGCGTGACGGGGCGCCGGTCGCGGGGCGCGATCCTGCGCCGGGTGCGGCCGTGCGCCCGGTGCGTCCGTGCGCAGGCCCCGGTGTCCCGGCGCGGCCGGCCCGGTGGCCGCTCGGTGACGCGCTCCAGCCGGCCGGACGCAGCTGACCGGATTCAGGGGACGGGGTTCAGGCGACGGGGTTCAGGTGACGGGGTTCAGGTGACGGCCTCCGGCCAGCCGTATCCCGGGCCCGTGCGCCGCGGGAGCGTCCCGGCTCCCACCGCCTCCATCTCCCGGTTGGCCTCCCGCATGAGCTTTCCGGCGAGGTCCTTCATCGCCCGGCTCGCGGCGAGGTCGTCCCCGATCACCGGCACGTCCGCGTCCGCCGGGTTGCACCGGGCGGAACCGTGACCGGTGAGGGTCGAGGTGCCGGTGTCCAGCCGGGCCTCCGCCCTGGTCCTGCCGCCTTCCTCGACCAGGTCCAGGCCGACCGTCCACTCGAGGTGCCGTGTCATGGTCTGCCTCCTCACGCCGGGCCGCGGCCCACGGGCGCGCGGCCCCTTTCCGTACCTTCCAGGATCCTCCCGGCGGAGCCCCGGCGCACGGGGTCCCCGGCCGGTCAGGCGGGGGTGAAGAGGTCCGCGCGGGCGTCGCCGAGGACGAAACCGTTGTCGAGGCGGACCCGGACCCTCACCCGGCGCGCCGCCGTCCGGTACGCGGTCCACGCGGGCTCCAGGGACGCGACCTCCGCCACGAGCCGCTCCCTGCTCGCCGGGGGCATCTGGTGTCCGAAGTCGTCCAGGAGCGCCTTGAGCCGCTCGTACTCGCGCACCTCGGGGCCGGGTTCCGCCCGGTGCTCCTCGGCCCGTACGACGGTGCCCTCCGCCCCCGCCGCGAGGAACAACGTCCCGGCGGGGGCCTCCGTCTCCTCCTCCGCATGCCCGCCGGCCGGCACGAGCGTCCCGGCCAGCCTGAGGTCCGCCGCGAGCTTCACCCGTCGGCCTTCGTGCCACGTCGTCATCGGACCTTCATACCGCAGGCGGCCGCCCCGTACCGCACCGGGTCCGACGGGGTCAGCCCGCCCAGCGGCCGGAGAAGAAGGTGACCGCGAGGACGACGGAGAGGGGCGCCGACAGGCACAGCACCGGGGTCCACAGGCGCGGACGGTTCACGGTCGCGCGGGCGAGGCCGATCCGGAGCGGCCACCAGAGCAGGCCGGCGCGGGGGACGGACCTGTACCGGTACGAGGTGCCGAGCGCCCACAGGCGGAGCCCGTCGCGTACGTGACCGCGGCGGCGGCAGGGCCGATACTCGGCAGGGGCACCCCGGCGGTCACCGCCGGGACCGGCCTTCGAGCAGCACGCACCACCGTCAGCCGCACGCCGTCAGACCAGCCCGCCGGACGGCCCGCCCCCACCGGGAGGGGAGCGGGCCACCGGCTCGCGAGGCCCGAGGAGACCGCTGTGAAGATGCTCATCAACGTGCCCGAGACCGTCGTCGCCGACGCCCTGCGGGGCATGGCCGCCGCTCATCCCGAGCTCACCGTGGACGTGGAGCGGCGGGTGGTGGTGCGGCGGGACGCGCCGGTGGCCGGAAAGGTGGCGCTGGTGTCCGGCGGCGGGTCGGGCCACGAGCCGCTGCACGCCGGGTTCGTGGGGCCCGGGATGCTGGACGCCGCGTGTCCGGGCGAGGTGTTCACCTCGCCCGTCCCCGATCAGATGGTGCGGGCCGCGGCGGCCGTCGACAGTGGTGCCGGGGTGCTGTTCGTCGTCAAGAACTACACCGGTGACGTGCTGAACTTCGAGATGGCGGCCGAACTCGCCGAGGACGAGGGGGTGCGGATCGCCCGGGTCCTCGTCGACGACGACGTGGCGGTCACGGACAGCCTCTACACGGCGGGGCGGCGCGGCACCGGGGCGACGCTGTTCGTGGAGAAGATCGCCGGGGCCGCCGCCGAGGAGGGCGCGCCGCTGGAGCGGGTCGAGGCTGTCGCCCGGCGGGTGAACGAACGGTCCCGCTCCTTCGGGGTGGCCCTCGGCGCCTGCACCCCCCCGGCGAAGGGATCGCCGACCTTCGACCTGCCGCCCGGCGAACTGGAGCTGGGCGTGGGCATCCACGGCGAGCCGGGCCGGGAGCGGCGGGCCATGATGACGGCCCGGGAGATCGCCGACGTCGCCGTCGAAGCCGTCCTGGACGACCTGCGGCCCTCGGGCCCGGTCCTGGCGCTGGTCAACGGCATGGGTGGGACGCCCTTGCTGGAGCTGTACGGCTTCCACGCGGAGGTGGCGCGGGTGCTCGGGGAGCGCGGGGTGCCCGTCGCGCGGGCCCTGGTGGGGAACTATGTGACCTCGCTGGACATGGCCGGCTGTTCGGTGACGCTGTGCGAGGCGGACGAGGAGCTGCTGCGCCTGTGGGACGCGCCGGTGCGGACGGCCGCGCTCCGCTGGGGGCTGTGAGCCGGGCCGGAGTCGCGGGCACATCGTCAGGGACACACGGGAGAGGACCGGGATGACGGAGACGGCGGGAACGTACGGCACGGAGTTCTTCGTGCGCTGGCTGGAGGCGGTGGCCGAGGCGGTCGAGCGGGAGGCCGACCGGCTGACCGAGCTGGACGCGGCCATCGGGGACGCCGACCACGGGGCCAATCTGCGGCGCGGCTTCACGGCCGTGCGGAAGGCCTTGGACGAGGAGCCGCCGACGGCGCCGGGAGCGGTGCTCGTCGCGGCCGGGAAGCAGCTGATCTCCACGGTCGGCGGCGCGTCGGGACCCCTGTACGGCACGCTGCTGCGGCGCGCGGGCAAGGCGCTCGGCGACGATCCGCGGGTGACCCGGGAGCGGTTCGCCGGGGCGCTGGGCGAGGGGGTGGAGGCCGTCTCCCGGCTGGGCGGCGCGCGACCGGGGGACAAGACGATGCTGGACGCGCTGGTGCCGGGGGCGGAGGGGCTGAAGGTGTCCTTCACGGAAGGACGGGACCGGGCCGGTGAGGGCGCCCTCGGGACCGTACCGCTGCGGGCGCGCAAGGGCCGGGCCAGCTATCTGGGCGAGCGCTCGGTGGGGCACGAGGACCCGGGCGCGGCCTCGTCGGCGCTGCTGTTCGCGGCGCTCGCCGCCACGGCCGGGGCGGAAGGGACGAACGGTACGACGGCGGACGGGGAGGGGACGGCATGAGCGCCGGGCAGGTCGGGATCGTCCTGGTCTCGCACAGCGCCGGGGTGGCGGCGGCCGTGGCCGAACTGGCCCGGGGCCTCGCCGGTGGCGGCGACACGGCCCCGGTCCGGCCGGCCGGCGGCACCCCGGACGGGGCCCTGGGCACGAGCGCGGAGTTGATCGCCGAGGCGGCGCGGGCGGTCGACGGCGGCGCCGGGGTGGCGCTCCTCGTCGACCTGGGCAGCGCCGTGCTCACCGTCAAGGCGCTGCTCGCGGAGGGCGGTGAACTGCCCGAGGGATCCCGGCTGGTGGACGCCCCCTTCGTGGAGGGCGCCGTCGCGGCCGTGGTGACCGCGAGCGCGGGCGGCGACCTGGACGAGGTCGCCGCGGCGGCCTCGGAGGCGTACACGTACCGGAAGGAGTGACCGGAGGGGGTGGCCGGTACCGGGGTGCGCGGGGGCGTACGACGACAGCGCGCAGTGAGCGGGAGAACGCGCCGGGTGGCCACCGTGTTGTGATGCACCTGGTCAACCCACTAGTGTCGCACCGCCTTGGTGTACGGGAAACCGGTGCAGTACCGGTGCGGCCCTCGCCACTGTGATCGGGAGGTCCGGCTCCATCCCCCAGGGGAAGCCACTGCACCGCCGCGGGAGACCGCCGGGGTGTGGGAAGGCGGAGTCGGGCGGCATGACCGTCAGCCAGGAGACCGGCCAGGGCGCGTTGTCCATCCACGAGGTGCTGGAGAGGGTCTCCCAACCATGCATATAGCCGAGGGGTATCTGCCCCCTGTGCACGCCGCCGCCTGGAGCGTCGCGGCCGCACCGTTCATCGTCCACGGAGTCCGCGCGCTGACCCGCGAGGTGCGGTCCAACCCCGAGTCCACCCTGCTGCTGGGCGCCTCCGGCGCCTTCACCTTCGTCCTGTCCGCGCTGAAGCTGCCCTCGGTGACGGGCAGTTGTTCGCACCCGACCGGTACGGGACTCGGCGCCATCCTGTTCCGCCCGCCGATCATGGCGGTGCTCGGCACCCTCACGCTCCTCTTCCAGGCGCTGCTCCTGGCGCACGGCGGCCTGACCACCCTCGGCGCGAACGCCTTCTCCATGGCCGTCGCCGGCCCGTGGGCGGGGTACGGGACGTACGTCCTGCTGCGGAGGGCCGGGGCACCGCTGATGGTGAGCGTGTTCGCCGGCGCGTTCGTGGCGGACCTCTCGACGTACTGCGTGACCAGCGTGCAGCTGGCCCTCGCCTTCCCCGACCCCGGGAGCGGCGTGGCGGGCGCGCTGGCCAAGTTCGGCGGCATCTTCGCGGTGACGCAGATCCCGCTGGCGGTCAGCGAGGGCCTGCTCACGGTGCTCGTGATGCGGCTCCTCGCGCAGTCCAGCAAGGGCGACCTGATCCGGCTCGGCGTTCTCGCCCGGCCGGCCGGGGCAGCCGGTGACGCCGCGCCGTCCGAGGGGGCGAGCGCCCGATGAGCCGGAACGCGAAGATCAACGCGCTGCTGCTGCTCGTCGTGGTGGCCCTGGCGGTCCTGCCGCTCGCCCTCGGGCTCGGCGACCACAAGGAGGAGCCCTTCGCCGGGGCGGACGCGGAGGCGGAGAGCGCGATCACGGAGCTGCGGCCGGACTACGAGCCCTGGTTCGCCCCGCTGTACGAGCCGCCGTCCGGCGAGGTGGAGTCGGCGCTGTTCGCCCTCCAGGCGGCGCTGGGCGCCGGCGTCCTCGCGTACTACTTCGGCGTGCGGCGCGGGCGCAGGCAGGGTGAGGCCCACGCGGAGGCGAGGGTGCGCGCCGAGGGCGGCGCGCGGGCCGCGGGGCAGGCCGGGGCCGCGCCCGACGCGGGTGCCGGGCCGGTGCTCCCGCCGCCCGGGGACGCGTAACCGCCGATGCTGCCGATCGACGCGGCGGCGCACGGCAGTCGCTGGCGCCGCCGTCATCCCGCCGAGAAGGCGCTGCTCGGCTTCGGGCTCACCCTGTGCGCGGTGTCGCTGCCGCCGTGGCCGGGCGCCGTGCTCGTGGCCGCGGCCACCCTCACCGTCCTCCTCGGTCCGGCGGGTGTGCCGGGCCGGGCACTGTGGCGGGCCTTCCGGGTGCCGCTCGGCTTCTGCGTCACGGGCGCCGTACCGCTCCTCTTCCAGGTGGGCGGGGGCCACGGGCTCGTGTCGCTCGCACCGGACGGCCCGGTCCACGCGGCCGAACTGCTCCTGCGCAGTGCGTCGGCGTCCCTCGGGGTGCTGCTGTTCGCGTTCACGACACCCGTCTACGACGTCCTGCCCCGGCTGGTGCGGGCCGGGGTGCCGGCGCCGGTCGTGGACGTGGCGCTCGTGATGTACCGGATCGTCTTCCTGCTCCTGGACGCGCTGGCGAAGATCCGGCAGGCGCAGGCCGCCCGGCTCGGGCACACCACCCGGGCGGCGGCCTGGCGTTCGCTGGCCGGGCTCGGCGCGACCGCCTTCGTCCGCGCCTTCGACCGGGCGCACCGGCTCCAGTCGGGACTGGCCGGGCGCGGCTACGACGGGACCCTGCGGGTCCTGGTCCCGGCCGCGGCGGTCTCCCGGCCGTTCCTCGCGGCGACGGGCGCGCTCCTGTCCGGGCTCGTCGCCCTCACCCTCGTACTGGAAAGGTTCCTGCCATGACGGCGTCTCCTCCCGTGGTGCAGCTGGTGGGGGCGGGGTTCGCCTACGAGGACGGTCCCGCCGTCCTGTCGGACGTGGACTTCGCGGTCCCGGAGGGGCGCGCGATCGCGCTGCTCGGCCGCAACGGCAGCGGCAAGACGACGCTGCTGCGGCTGCTGAGCGGCGGTCTGCGCTGCGGGAGCGGCGCGCTGCTCCTGGACGGTACGGAGGTGGCGTACGACCGGAAGGGGCTGACCCGGCTGCGGACCACGGTGCAGCTCGTGGTGCAGGACCCGGACGACCAGCTGTTCGCCGCCTCGGTGGCGCAGGACGTGTCCTTCGGGCCGATGAACCTGGGGCTGCCGGAGGAGGAGGTACGGCTCCGGGTGGCGCGGGCGCTCGCGGCGCTTGACATCACGGCGCTCGCGGACCGGCCGACGCACCTGCTGTCGTACGGGCAGCGGAAGCGGGCGGCGATCGCGGGGGCGGTGGCGATGCGACCCCGTGTCCTGATCATGGACGAGCCGACGGCCGGGCTCGACCCGCACGGCCAGGAACGGCTGCTCGACGCCCTGGAGGGGCTGCGGGAGGACGGCACGACGGTGGTCATGGCCACGCACGACGTGGACCTGGCGCTGCGCTGGGCCGACGAGGCGGCGGTCCTCTCCCCCGGCGGGCTGCGGACCGGGCCGGTGGACCGGCTGCTCGGGGACCACGACCTCCTGGACGCGGCCCGGCTGCGGCGGCCGTGGGGCACGTCGGTCGGGCGGCTGCTGCGGGCGCACGGACTGCTCCCGGAGGGCGCGCGGGAGCCGCGTACGCCGGAGGAGCTGGACGCCTGGGCGGCCACGCTCGTACCGGAAGCCCTGGGGGCGCGGGGAGAGCCGGGAGCGCCCGGCCCTTCCTGACCGGGCCCGTGCTCCGAAGCCCCGGACGCCCCGCGCGCCCGGGGCCTTCGCCGTCCCCACGCGCGCCGGGTCCGGGAGTAGTGGACATCACGCCCCGATTCTTCTGCAACTAGTTGCAGAACCACCTCCGCCTCGCCTACAACAGAGCACGACGACCGTGCGAGGAGGAGCCCCCATGAGCCCGTACCCCCACCTGCTGAGCCCGCTCGACCTGGGGTTCACCACGCTGCCCAACCGGGTGATCATGGGGTCGATGCACGTCGGCCTGGAGGAGGCCGAGCACGGCTTCGAGCGGATGGCCGCCTTCTACGCCGAGCGCGCCCGCGGCGGCGCCGGTCTGATCGTCACCGGCGGCATCGCGCCCAACGAGGCCGGGCGGCCCTGGGACGGCGGGGCCAAGCTCACCACCGCCGAGGAGGTCGCCGAGCACCGGCTGATCACCGGGGCCGTGCACGAGGCGGGGGGCCGCATCGCGATGCAGATCCTCCACTTCGGCCGCTACGCCTACCACCCCGCCCTGGTCGCCCCGAGCGCGCTCAAGGCCCCGATCAGCCCCTTCGTACCGAACGAGCTGACCGACGCCGAGGTCGAGCAGACCATCGAGGACTACGTCCGCTGCGCCGAGCTCGCCCGGGAGGCCGGCTACGACGGCGTCGAGGTCATGGGCTCCGAGGGCTACCTGATCAACGAGTTCATCGCCGCCGCCACGAACCGGCGCACCGACCGCTGGGGCGGTTCGTACGAGAACCGCGTCCGGTTCCCGCTGGAGATCGTCCGGCGGATCCGGGAGCGGGTCGGCACGGACTTCATCCTGATCTACCGCCTCTCCATGCTGGACCTGGTGCCCGGCGGGTCCACCCTGGAGGAGGTCGTCCAGCTCGCCAAGGAGATCGAGGCGGCCGGCGCCACCCTCATCAACACGGGCATCGGCTGGCACGAGGCCCGCATCCCCACCATCGCCACCTCGGTGCCGCGCGGCGCCTACACGTGGGTGACGAAGAAGCTGATGGGGACGGTCTCCGTGCCGCTCGTCACCAGCAACCGCATCAACACCCCCGAGGTCGCCGAGGAGATCCTGGCCGAGGGCCGGGCCGACCTGGTCTCGCTCGCCCGCCCGTTCCTCGCGGACCCCGGCTTCGTCGCCAAGGCCGCCGCCGGCCGCGCCGACACCATCAACACCTGCATCGGCTGCAACCAGGCCTGCCTGGACCACACCTTCAGCCTCAAGATCACCTCCTGCCTGGTCAACCCGCGCGCCTGCCACGAGACCGAGCTGGTCCTCTCCCCCACCCGGCGCGCGAAGCGGATCGCGGTCGTCGGCGCGGGCCCGGCCGGGCTCGCCTGCGCGGTCTCCGCCGCCGAGCGCGGCCACTCGGTCACCCTCTTCGACGCCGCCGCCGAGATCGGCGGCCAGCTGAACGTCGCCAAGCGGGTGCCGGGCAAGGAGGAGTTCGACGAGACCCTGCGCTACTTCCGGGTCCAGCTCGACGAGCGCGGTGTCGACGTCCGCCTGAACACCCCGGTCGCCGCCGGGGACCTGGCGGACTTCGACGAGGTCGTCGTCGCCACCGGCGTCACCCCGCGCTCCCCGGGCATCGCGGGCGAGGACCACCCGAGCGTCCTCAGCTACCTGGACGTGCTGCGGGACGGCGCGCCGGTCGGCGAGCGGGTCGCGATCATCGGCGCGGGCGGCATCGGTTTCGACGTCGCCGAGTTCCTCACCGACGGCGGGGAGGGCGCGAGCCAGGACCCCGAGACGTACTTCCGCCAGTGGGGCGTCGACACCTCGTACGAGAACCGGGGCGGCCTGCGCGCTCCCGAGCGGAACGCGCCGCCGCGCCAGGTCCACCTGCTCCAGCGCAAGACCAGCAAGGTCGGGGCGGGCCTCGGCAAGACGACCGGCTGGATCCACCGCACCGAGCTGAAGCACCGGGGCGTGGCGATGGTGGCGGGCGCGTCGTACGAGCGGATCGACGACGAGGGCCTGCACCTGACGATCGACGGCGAGCCGCAGGTGCTGCCGGTCGACACGGTGGTGCTCTGCGCCGGTCAGGAGCCGAGGCGGGACCTGTACGAGGAGCTGGTGGCCGCGGGCCGCACGGCGCACCTCATCGGTGGCGCCGACGTGGCCGCCGAGCTGGACGCCAAGCGCGCGATCGACCAGGGGACGCGGCTCGCCGCCACCCTCTGATCCGTCCCCGGCCCCGGCGGCCGCCCCGTGAACCGTCCGCGGAGCGCGGGGCGGCCGAACCTAGGATGCGAGCATGTCCCTCCCGCACGCGATCCTCACCGCCCTGCTCGAGAAGCCGTCCTCCGGTCTCGAACTGACGCGCCGCTTCGACAAGTCGATCGGTTACTTCTGGTCGGCCACTCACCAGCAGATCTACCGGGAGCTCGGGAAGCTGGAGCAGGCGGGGCAGATCCGGGCCCTGCCGGCACCGGTTCCGGTGCGCGGGCAGCGCAAGGAGTACGAGGTGCTGCCCGCGGGCCGCGCCGAGCTGAGCGCGTGGGTGGCCAGGACGGAGGACCCCAAGCCCTTGCGCTCGGCGCTGCTGCTGCGCATGCGGGCGGCGGCCGTCGTGGGCTCCGCGGGGCTGCGAGCCGAGCTGGAGCGCCATCTCTCCCTGCACCAGGGGCAGTTGGCCCAGTACCTGGCGATCGAGGAGCGTGACTTCCCGCCGGAGCGGCGGCGGTCGGAGCCTGACCGGCTGCGTCACCTGGTGCTGCGGGGCGGGGTCGAGCTGGAACGGTTCTGGGTGGAGTGGCTGACGGGGGCCCTGGCGGAGCTCGGGCCGGAGGAGTGACCGGCGGGCCCGGCCGCCGGGAGCACCGCCCGGAGCCTCCCCGGGGCCGTGCCCGAGCGCACGGCGTCCCGCTCGTTCCCGGTGGAAGGCGGTCCCCCCGCTGGTCGCCGTCACCGTCGACGGCGTGGTCCACCGCGTCCCGCAGCGCCCGGTCGCGGCCCACGAGCGCGGCCCGCTGCGGCCGGAGGGCTGAACGGGCCGGCGCCGGACCCGGCTCCCGGGTCCGGCGCGCGCATGGAGGAGGGGGCGCGACGGCCCGGCCTCACACCTCTCCCCTCACTCGCCGTTCACTGCCTTCCGCCATGCCGCGTCCCGCAGCAGCCGCAGGCCGTTGAGGCCGACGAGGACCGTCGAGCCCTCGTGGCCCGCGACGCCGAGGGGCAGCGGGAGGTGGCCGGCGAGGTCCCAGACGACCAGGACGCCGATGCAGACTCCGGCGATCACCAGGTTCTGCACGACCAGCCTGCGGGCGCGGCGGGAGAGGGCCACCACGGCGGGGATCGCCGCGAGTTCGTCGCGGACGACGACCGCGTCGGCGGTCTCCAGGGCAAGGTCGGAACCGGCCCGTCCCATCGCGATGCCCGTGTGGGCCGCGGCGAGGGCGGGCGCGTCGTTGACGCCGTCCCCGACGACCAGCACCTTCGCGCCCGCCCGCTCCCACTCCCGTACCGCTTCCGCCTTCTCGTGCGGGAGGAGCCCGGCACGGACGTCGGCGATGCCGGTCTCGGCGGCGATCCGGCCGGCGGCGCCCGCGTTGTCTCCGGTCAGCAGGGCGGGGGCCGTGCCGGTGAGCCGGGCGAGGGCACGGACCGCCTCGGGGGCGCCGTCGCGCAGGCGGTCGGAGAGTTCCAGGACGGCGGCGGGCGCGCCGTCCACGAGGACCTCGACGGCCGTGTCGGCGTGGGTGCCGGGCGCCCTGCGGACCCGTACCTCCCGGCCCTCGACCACGGCCCGTACGCCCGTGCCCGGTTCGGAGGAGAAGTCGGTCGCCTCGGGCAGGCGCAGTCCGCGGGCGCGGGCCTCGGCGACGACGGCGCGGGCGACCGGGTGCTCGCTGGGCAGTTCGGCCGCGGCGGCGAGGGCGAGGGCCTTCTCGTCGCCGTGGACGGCGGTCACCCGGGGCGTCCCCTCGGTCAGGGTGCCGGTCTTGTCGAGGGCGACGCGGTCGGCGGCGCCGAGCCGCTCCATCACGACGGCCGACTTGACGAGGACGCCGTGGCGTCCGGCGGTGGCGATGGCGGAGAGCAGCGGCGGCATCGTGGCGAGGACGACCGCGCACGGCGAGGCCACGATCATGAAGGTCATGGCGCGGAGCAGGGCCTCGGTGACGTCGCCGCCGAGGAGGACGGGCAGGCCGAAGACGGCGAGGGTGGCGACGACGACGCCGACCGAGTAGCGCTGTTCGACGCGCTCGACGAACAGCTGGGTGGGGGCCTTGGTGGCGCTCGCCTCCTCGACGAGGGCGACGATCCGGGCGATCACGGAGGCGGAGGCGTCCTTGTCGACGCGGACGCGGAGCGCCCCCGCGCCGTTCAGGGTGCCGGCGAAGACCTCGTCGCCGGGGGCCTTGGCGGCGGGCAGCGGTTCGCCGGTGATGGTCGCCTGGTCGACGTCGCCGGCGCCCTGCAGGACGGTGCCGTCGGCGGGGAGGCGCTCGCCGGGGCGTACGAGAACGGTGTCGCCGACCGCGAGGGCGGCGGCCTCCACGGTCTCCTCCCCGCGGGGGGTGAGGCGTACGGCGGTGGCGGGGGCGAGGTCGAGCAGGCCGCGGACGGAGTCGGCGGTGCGGCGGGTGGCGAGCGCCTCCAGGGCTCCGGAGACGGCGAAGATGACGATGAGCAGGCCGCCGTCGAGGTACTGGCCGATGGCGGCGGCGCCGAGGGCGGCGACCACCATGAGCAGGTCGACGTCGAGGGTCCGCTCGCGCAGGGCGCGCAGGCCTTCCCGTCCCGGTTCCCAGCCGCCGGCCGCGTAACAGACGGCGTAGAGCGGGCCCCAGGCCCAGGCGGGCGCGCCGGCGAGGTCGAGGGGGAAGGCGAGGAGGAAGGCGAGGGCGGCCAGGGCCGCCCAGCGCACCTCGGGGAGGGCGGTGGCGCGGGTGCGCCGCGGCGGCGGGGGCGTGCGGACGGGCGGCGGGGCCTGCGCGGCGGCGAGCTCCGGGACGGCCATGGAGGGGACCTCTTTCGGGGCGGGGAGGGAAGGAGGACGGCACCACCATACCCGAATACATGAAGAGGTCTTCACGTATTGACATACGAGCGCCGCTACGATGAGCCCATGGGACACGGAGCGAACGGCCAGACGACCCCCGCCACCCGCCTGGACGCCGAGTCCGCGGCGACCATCGCCGCCACCCTCCAGGCCCTGGCCACGCCCTCGCGACTGATGATCCTCACCAAGCTCCGCCAGGGCCCGTGCGGCGTGACCGAGCTGGCCGAGGCCGTCGAGATGGAACAGTCCGCCGTCTCCCACCAGCTCCGGCTGCTGCGCGCGCTCGGCCTGGTCACCGGCGTCCGCCAGGGCCGCCGCATCGAGTACAGCCTCTACGACAACCACGTCGCCCAGCTCCTCGACGAGGCCGTCTACCACATCGAGCACCTCCGGCTCGGCGCCCGCGACGCCGCCCGTACCGCCGTGGATACTGGGCAGTCGTAGTCCACGACACGAAAGGGCGGGAATGACCGACGACTTGGGGACCCGCGGGACACGTCACGCGGTGGTCATCGGGGGAAGTCTCGCGGGACTCCTGGCCGCACGCGTGCTCGCCGAGCACGCCGAGAAGGTGACGGTCGTCGAGCGCGACCGCGTCCCGGACGGGCCGGAGGCACGCCCCGGCGTACCGCAGGGCCGGCACCTCCACGTACTGATCGCCGGCGGCCAGCGCGCCCTGGACGAACTGCTGCCCGGCTTCACCGACGAGCTGCGCGAACTCGGCGCGCCCAAGGTGGGCGTACCGGAGGACATGGTGCAGTGGCAGTCCGGCCGCTGGTTCCGCCGGACCCCGGCGACCGCGCACTTCTACAGCGGGCCGCGCCCCCAGCTGGAGTGGCTGGTACGGCAGCGGGTCCTCGCCGATCCGCGCGTCGAACTCCTCCAGGGCACCGAGACCGTGGGGCTGACCGGTGACGCGAGCCGGGTCCGCGGCGTCCGGCTCCGCGAGCGGGGCGCCGGACCGGACGCCGCCGTCCGCACCCTGGAGGCCGACCTCGTCGTCGACGCCTCCGGGCGCTCGACCAAGGCCTCCGACTGGCTCGCCGACATCGGGGCGGAGGCCCCGCACGAGGAGACCCTCGACACCGGACTCGCCTACGGCACCCGCGTCTACAAGGCGCCGGCCGACCTCGACACCGACGCGCTCGGCTACTACATCGTGCCGGGCCCGGCGCAGACCTACGGCGCGGTCGTCCTGCCCCTCGGGGACGGCCACCACCTGGTCACCCTGTCCGGGCTGCGCGGCGAGGAACCGCCCACGGACGAGAGCGGGTTCGAGGAGTACGCGAAGCGGCTGCCGCACCCGGTGATCAGCGAGTGGATCGCACGGGCGGAGCCGGTCTCGCCCGTGCACGGCTTCCGCAGGACCGCCAACGTCCGCCGCCGGTACGACCGTCCGGGCCGCCGCCCGGCCGGCTTCCTCGCCACCGGCGACGCGCTCTGCGCCTTCAACCCGATCTACGGGCAGGGCATGGCCGTCGCCGCGATGAGCGCGGTCGCGCTGCGCCGCGCCCTGTCCGACCCCCGCCGCACCCCGACCACCCGGACGGTGCAGAAGGCGCTGCTCGGCGCCTCCCGGCAGGCCTGGGACATCTCGGCGGGCGCCGACAAGAAGATGCCGGGGGCCCTCGGCGACGCGGCCCGCCCGGGACCGCTCGACCAGGCCGTGGGCTGGTACCTGCGCCGCGTCCAGGAGCGGGCGGCGGGCGACCCGGTGGTCGGCGGGGCGTTCCGCCGGGCGCTGACCCTGGCGGAGCCGCTGACGGCACTGTTCGCGCCACGGGTGGCGCGGGCGGTCCTCCTCGGCCCCGTCCACCCGTCGCCGACGGAGCCGCCGCTGCGCCGGGACGCGTAGGCGGGCCCGGGCCGGAAGGGCCCGGAGAAACACCCCGGACGTCCCGGAATCCTTCTTCGAACCCGCGCCGGCCCCGGTCCTCCGACCGGGGCCGGCGCCGTCGTACGGGGGCGCGTCCGGGCGGTGCGCGCCGTCCCTTTCGGCCAGTCTGCCGGGCAAGCCTGGCGGACTGGTTTAGACCAATGATAGGAAGGGTGACGCACACGTTCCACGCGGTCACGCAGAGCGAAGAGAGGGTTTCTCATGGCCGAGCCCGAATCCCAGGCCGTGGCGGACGCGCCGCTCTATCTCCGGGTCGCCGCCGCCCTGCGCGAGGAGCTCGCGCAGCCGCGCGTCTCCCCCGGCACCCGGCTCCCGTCCGAGCGCACGCTGGCCCGCCGGCATCACGTCAACCGCCAGACCGTACGGAGCGCCCTGCGCCTCCTGCGCGAGGAGCGGCTCGTCGTCACCGACCGGCGGGGGACCTTCGCGGCCGGCGCCCCCGAGGAGGCGGAGACCGGCGCCCCGGCCCTGACGGCACGCCGTCCCGCCTTCCCCGGCGGGCCGCCGGCGGCGGGGTCACAGGTGCGGGCCACCCTCACCTGGGAGGTGCCGCCCGCTCACCTGACCGGGCGGCTGCTGCTCACCCCGGGCGAGGCGACGCTCGTCCACCGCCATGTGGTGCTCGGCCCGCAGGGCACCCCGCTCCAGCGGGCGGTGTCCTGGTTCTCCCGGCCCGCGCTCACGGAGATCCCCCAACTGGGCCGCTACCGCCGGGGAAGGGACCGGCACCGCCGCCCCGACCTGCGGCTGCTCTACCACTGGATGCACCAGGCCGGGCTGCGGCTCACCCACCGGGAGTCGGTCGGCGTCTCCCCGGTGCCGGCCGGGGCAGCCGGCACCGGGACGGCGGGCGAGGCGGCCCGGCTGCTCGTCCACCGCGTGGTGAGCGACCAGCACGGGCACGCCCTGGAGATCACGGACATCGACTTCTCGGCGCGGTCGGCGGCCTGGACGTACGAGTTCAGCGCCTGAGGGCCCCCAGTCCGCCGGTCAGACGATGCTCTCCGCGATCTCCGACTCCTCGCGGGCGCTGCCGTAGGTGGTCGGCGTGCCGTACGAACGGCGGGCGACGTACCACCAGACGCTGGCGAGGAGCAGGACGGCGGCGAGCGCGATGACGGCGTAGTTCATGGAGTCGACGGTCACCGGGGACTTCTGCGGCAGGCAGAACAGGACGGTGACGAGCCCGACCCAGACGACGGCGGTCCAGCCGATCGGCCTGCTCCAGCGTCCCAGGCTCCAGGGGCCGGGGACGAAGCGGTCGCCGGCGCGCAGCCGCAGGTAGATCGGGATGGCGTAGGCGGGGGTGATGCCGATGACGTTGATCGCCGTGACCGCGCCGTAGGCGGTGGCCGAGTACAGCGAGGGCAGGGCGAGGACCGCCGCGACGGCGACGGCGAGCCAGACCGCCGGGACGGGGGTCTGGGTGCGGGTGCTGACCTTGCGCCAGAGGGCGGAGCCGGGCAGCGCGTTGTCGCGGCTGAAGGCGAAGACCATGCGGCTGGCGGCGGCGACCTCCGCGTTGCCGCAGAACAGCTGGGCGACGATCACGACGAGGAGGAGGGCGGTGGCGCCGCCGGAGCCGAGGGCGTCCAGGAGGATCTGGGCGGGCGGGACTCCGGTGGCGCTGTTCTGGGTGGCCGCGTAGTCCTGGATCGCGAAGGTCAGGCCGGCGAGCAGGGCGAATCCGGCGATCCAGGAGACCCAGATGGCGCGGACGATGCCCTTGGCGGCGGTGACGGAGGCGTTGGAGGTCTCCTCGGAGAGGTGGGCGGAGGCGTCGTAGCCGGAGAAGGTGTACTGGGCGAGGAGCAGACCGATGGCGGCGACGTAGAGCGGGTTGGCCCAGCCGGTGTCGTTGACGAACTCGGTGAAGACGAACTCGGCGGACTGGTGCCGGTCGGGGACGATCGCGAGGGCGCCGACGATCACGGCGACGCCGGCGAGGTGCCACCAGACGCTGATGGAGTTGAGGACGCTGACGAGCCGGACGCCGAAGAGGTTGAGGACGGCGTGGAGCAGCAGGATGACCAGGAAGATGAGGAAGGTGGAGCCGGGTGTGGGTTCGAAGCCCCACTGGAGGTTGAGGAACGCTCCGGTGAAGAGGGCGGCGCCGTAGTCGATGCCGGCGATGGCTCCGAGCAGGCCGAGCAGGTTGAGCCAGCCGGTGTACCAGCCCCAGCGGCGTCCGCCGAGGCGGTCCGCCATGTAGTAGAGCGCGCCGGAGGTGGGGTAGGCGCTGGTGACCTCGGCGAGGGCGAGGCCGACGCAGAGGACGAAGAGACCGACCCCGGCCCAGCCCCACAGCATGACGGCGGGTCCGCCGGTGCCGAGGCCGAAGCCGTACAGCGTCATGCAACCGGAGAGGATGGAGATGACGGAGAAGCTGATGGCGAAGTTGCCGAAGCCGCCCATCCGGCGGGCGAGGACGGGCTGGTAGCCCAGCTCGCGGAGCCGGGCCTCCTCGTCCGGGGCGGGCGCCGGCGTGCGTATCGCGTCGGTGGGAGCGGTGCGGGACATGGGGCGTGTTCCTCCGGGGACGGGGACGAGGGCGGAACGGGGACGGGGACGGGATCGGCTGGGACGGGGGCGGGGACGGCGGGGGACGCGGGGACGGCACGCGTACGGGGTGTTGCGCGTACGGGTGGCGGCCCCCGGTCCCGGCGCCGGTCAGCCGCCGAGACAGCGGGCGCGGGCGCGCAGGAAGACCTCTTCGGCGAGGGCCCGGTCGTCGGGGCGCGCGGTCCGGTACGCCCAGGGCAGCGTCGTGTAGTAGGGGCCGAGGGCCCGGAAGACGCGGGCCGCGTCGGAGAAGCGCAGGGCCCCGAAGAGGGCGTGCGCGAGGTGGTTGAGGTCGAGCTGGGAGGCCTCTTCCGTGGCACAGAAGAGGAACCAGCCGTCGAGGGCGGCGCGGGCGTCGCGCACGGCGTCCTCGGTGACCCAGTGGAGGTCGAGGGCGCGCTCGTGCCCGCGTTCGCGGCGGTAGCGCTCGACGCGCACGTAGAGCGGCAGGGCGTGCAGGGGGGAGCCGACGGGGGCCTGGGCCTCGGCCCAGCGGGCGTAGTTGACGGCCTCCGACAGCGGACCGCCGCTGCCCGCGTACACGAACTGGAGCATCCGGTGGTGGGCCTCGCGGTTGTGCGGGTCGCGCTTCTCCGCCTCGGCGAGGAGTCCCCAGGGGCCGGGGGGCAGCATGGGGCCGGGCGGGGCGAGCCGGTGTTCGGGCAGGTCGCGGCGGATGTCGAGGGCGGCGAGGGCGAGCAGGCCGATCCATGGCACGGGGTCGGCGGGGACGCGGTCGGCGGTCTCCCGGCAGGCGGCGCGGGCCTCGTGCCAGAGGTCGCGGGCGCGGACGTGGCCGGAGCGGTGGGCGCGGACGGCGCGCTCGACGGCGACGCGGCAGGCCATGACGGCGGCGGCGAGGCTCGCGGGCTCCTCGGTGCGCCAGGCGTGCACGACGTCGGTGCCGGCGGCGACGGTGGCGAGGACCTGGGTGCGGCGGGTCCAGGCGTCCCATCCCGAGGTCTCGTCGAGGAGGCCGGCCATCGCCACCCAGCGGCCGGTGCGCACCTCCTGGACGGCGTGGCGCAGGGCGTGGTCGTGGCCGGCGGGGTGGTAGACGGGCCGGAATCCGTGACCGGCCATCAGGGGGTGGGGCGGGGTGTGGATGACATGGTTCCTCGGTGCGGTGAAGGGGGTGGTCAGTCCCCCGGCGGGAGTCCCGGCCGTCGGTCGGCGATCACTATAGGGGGCACTGGACGTGACCGGTCCACTTTCCTGCGTGACCGTAACTATCCGGCCAGCGACCGGATTTGGCTTTTCGTCCGTGAGCCGAGGGTGACCTGACAGGTTCCCCGGACGGCTCTTGACGCCCGGGGCGGGCGGCGGCACCCTGGCCCTTTTCGGTGACCACATGATCACCGAGCGGACGGAACGACAGGAGCGGTGGCATGACGGGCGGCCCGGTACTCGCCGTCGACCAGGGCACCTCCGGCACCAAGGCGCTCGTCCTCTGCCCGGAGCGCGGAGTCATCGGTACGGGCACGGCGCCCGTACGGCCCCGGTACCTGCCGGGCGGACGGGTCGAGGTCGACCCGCGTGAGCTGTACGACTCCGTCGTCTCGGCCGGCCGGGCGGCGCTCGCCGAGGCCGGCACCCCGGTCGAGGCGGTGGGTCTCGCCAACCAGGGCGAGACGGTCCTCGCCTGGGACCCCGCCACCGGCGGGCCGCTCACCGACGCGCTCGTCTGGCAGGACCGCAGGGCCGCCGGAATCTGTGACGAACTCGCCCCTCACGCCGACGAGTTGGCGTACGTGACCGGCCTTCCGGTCGACCCCTACTTCGCCGCGCCGAAGATGGCCTGGATCCGCCGCCACGCCACCACGGCGGGTGTCGTCACCACCAGCGACGCCTGGCTCGTCCACCGCCTCACCGGCGCCTTCGTCACCGACGCGGCGACGGCGGGACGCACCGGACTCCTCGACCTCGACACGGTCGCCTGGTCGGACCGGGCCCGCGGCCTCTGGGGGCTCGACGGGGAGCGGCTCCCCCGTGTGGTCGGCTGCGACACCCCGGTCGGCACCACCACCGCCTTCGGGCCGCCCCTGCCGCTGACCGGACTCCTCGTCGACCAGCAGGCGGCCCTGCTCGCCCAGAGCGCCACCGATCCGGCCGCCGCCAAGTGCACCTACGGCACCGGCGCCTTCCTCCTCGCGCAGACCGGACCCGAGCCCCGGCGCGGCACCTCGGGACTGGTGGGCTGCGTCGCCTGGCGGCTCGGCGACGACGTCACGCACTGCCTCGACGGACAGGTGTACACCGTGGCCTCCGCCGTGCGCTGGCTCACCGACCTCGGGGTGCTCGCCGGGGCGGAGGAGATCGACCCCGTCGGCGGGGGCGTACCGGACTCCGGGGGCGTCACCTTCGTGCCCGCGCTCGCCGGCCTCGCCGCTCCCTGGTGGCGGGGCGACGCGCGCGGATCCCTCACCGGGCTCGGGCTCGACACCACGCCCGGCCACCTCGTCCGCGCCCTGTGCGAGGGCATCGCCGCCCAGGTCGTGCTCCTCGCCTCGGCCGTGGCCGCGGACCGGGGAGCGCCGCTGACCTCGCTCCGTGCCGACGGGGGCCTGACCCGCTCCGCGCTGCTCATGCAGACCCAGGCCGACCTGCTCCAACTGCCCGTGGAGGTCGCCTCCTCACCGGACGCCACCGCCCTGGGCGTGGGCGCGGTCGCCCGGCTCGGCCGCCGGCCGGGGCTCGCCGTCCACGAGGCCGTACCGGAGTGGCGGCCCGCCGCCGTGTACGAGCCCCGGATCGGGCCCGACGAGGCCGCCGAGCGGCTCGGCCGGTTCCGTACCGCCGTGACCGCCGTCCTCGCGGAGCGCCCCGCGCGGGGCGCGTCGTGAGCGTCACGCGCACCGGCCCGCTGCCCGCCGGCCCGGCCGCCGCGTACGACGTCGTGGTGGTCGGCGCGGGGGTCGTCGGCTGCGCCGTCGCGCGGGCCCTCGCCCGTCACCCGCTGCGCGTGGCGCTCGTCGAGGCCGCGAACGACGTCGGCGAGGGCACCTCCAAGGCCAACACCGCCCTCCTCCACACCGGTTTCGACGCCGCGCCCGGCACGCTCGAGGCGCGGCTCGTCCGCGACGGGCACCGGATGCTGACCGCGTACGCCCCCGAGGCCGGCATCCCCGTCGAGCCGCTCGGCGCGCTGCTCGTCGCCTGGGACGACGACCAGCGGGCGGCACTGCCGGGACTCGCCGACAAGGCCGCCCGCAACGGCCACCACCGCACCCGGATCATCGGCGCGGACGAACTGCGGCGACGCGAACCGCACCTGGGGCCCGGAGCGCTCGCCGCCCTCGACGTGCCGGGCGAGTCGGTGATCTGCCCCTGGACGACCACCCTCGCGTACGCCACCCAGGCCGTCCTCTCCGGTGTCGACCTGCACCTGAACTGCCGGGTCGACGGGGTCGTCCCCGGGGAGCCGTGGCACCGGCTCGTCACCCCGCGCGGGGTGCTGCGCGCCCGGTACCTCGTCAACGCCTGCGGCCTGCACGCCGACGCCTTCGACGCGCTGCTCGGCCGCCACGACTTCACGGTCACCCCGCGGCGCGGACAGCTCCTCGTCTTCGACTCCCTCGCCCGTGACCTCGTCCGGCACATCCTGCTGCCCGTGCCCGGCCGCCTCGGCAAGGGCGTGCTGATCACCCCGACCGTCTTCGGCAACGTCATGCTCGGCCCCACCGCCGAGGACCTGAGCGACAAGGGGGCCACCGGCACGACCGCCGAGGGCCTCGCGGGACTGCGCGCCCAGGGGGCCCGCATCCTGCCCGCGCTCCTGGAGGAGGAGGTCACGGCCGTCTACGCGGGACTGCGGGCGGCCACCGGCCAGGAGGACTACCGGTGCGCGGCCCACCCCGGGCAGCGGTACGTGACGGCCGGCGGCATCCGGTCCACCGGCCTCTCCTCCTCCCTCGCCCTCGCCGAGCACGTGCTCGGCCTCCTCGCCGACTGCGGACTCGACCCGGGCCCCGAACGGGCCCTCGCGCCGGTGCGGATGCCGAACCTGGGCGCGGCCTTCCCCCGCCCCCACCGGGACGCCGGTCTCGTCGCCCGCGATCCGGAGTACGGCACGATCGTCTGCCACTGCGAGCGGGTCACCCGGGGCGAGATCCGGGACGCGTTCGCCTCGCCGATCCCACCGGCCGGGCCCGACGGGCTGCGCCGCCGCACGCGCGCGCGTGCGGGCCGCTGCCAGGGCGACCACTGCGGGGCGGAACTGCGCGTGCTCCTCGCGCGGTACGGGACGGGGGCGCCGTGAACCGGCGGGTGGACGTGCTCGTGGTGGGCGCCGGTCCCGCGGGGCTCGCCGCCGCCGCGCGGCTGGCGTCGGCGGGCGCCGGGCGGGTCGAGGTCCTGGAGCGCGAGAGCACGGCGGGCGGCGTCCCACGCCACTGCGCGCACCCCGGTTTCGGCGCCGACGCGCGGGGCCGGCCGCTGGACGGGCCCGCGTACGCGCGCGCCTGCGTGCGGGCCGCCCTGCGGTCGGGGGCCACGATCCGGACCCGGGCCTCCGTCACCGGCTGGGCCGGCGGCGGGCCCGCCACGGGGACGCTCGCGGTGGAGGTCACCGCTCCGGGGGGCCTGGAGGTGGTGCGGGCGCGGGCCGTGATCCTCGCGACCGGGGCCCGGGAGCGGCCCCGCGGCGCCCGCCTGGTGCCGGGCACCCGCCCGGCGGGGGTCATGACCACCGGTGAGCTCCAGCGGATCCTGGCGCTGCCCGTCCGCCTCCGGGACCTCGCCGGGCGACGCGCGGTGGTGGTCGGCGGCGACCCGGTGGCGCGGCACGCTGTGCGGGCCCTGCGTGCCGCCGGGGCGGACGTCGCGGCGGTCGTCACCGAGGGGCCGCCGGCCTCCCCGGCCGGTGGCGTACCGGTGCTCACCGGGACCGTCGTCGCGGAACTCCTCGGCCGGGGACGGCTGACCGGCGTGGTGGTGCGGGCGCGGGACGGGCGTACCGGAACGCTGCGGTGCGACACCGTCGTCTTCACCGGCGACTGGATCCCGGAGCACGAACTGGCCCGGCGCGGCGGGGTGCCGCTCGCGCCCGGCAGCCGGGGACCGCTGGTGGACGGCCGGTTCCGTACGGCGGTGCCGGGCGTCTTCGCGGTCGGCAATCTGCTGCGCGGGGTCGAGCCGGCGCGGGTGGCGGCGGCGGAGGGGCGGCGCGTCGCCCCGGCCGTGCTCGACCGGCTCGCGGGGGGCGGCGCCGGGCCGGAGGGGGTGCCGGTGGAGGCCGCCGGCGCACTGCGATGGGTGGTGCCGGGCCTGCTGGGCGCGGAGCCCGTCCCCCTGCTGGTCCGGGTGGAGCGCCCACTGGACAGGCCGGTGCTGAGTGTCTCTCAGGGGGGCGTACCGCTGCGCCGGGAACGGCTCCCGGCCCGTCTCGTACCGTGGCGTTCGCTGCGTCTCGGCCCGCGCTGGACCGGTGGGGCGGATCCGGAGGGCGGTCCGGTGGTGGTCGCCGCCGGGGAGTGAGGCGGGGCGGCGGCCGGAGCGGCGCGGGCGCGTCCCCGCGCCGGGGAGGGGAGCCTCGGCCACACTGACGGCATGCCGGACAAACGCAGCGCGGGTCTGCTGGTCTACCGCCGTACCCCCGACGGTGGTGTCGAGGTGCTCATCGGGCACATGGGCGGGCCGTTCTGGGCGGCGCGGGAGGAGGCCGCCTGGTCGGTGCCGAAGGGCGAGTACGGGCCGGAGGAGGAGCCGGAGGCGGCGGCGCGGCGGGAGTTCGAGGAGGAGCTGGGGCTGCCCGCGCCGGAGGGGCCGTGGATCGCGCTCGGGGAGGTCCGGCAGCGCAACGGGAAGACGGTCACCGTCTGGGCGGTGGAGGGGGACGTCGATCCGGACCTGGTCGTCCCGGGCACGTTCGCGCTGGAGTGGCCGCCGCGGTCCGGGGTGACACGGGAGTTCCCGGAGGTCGACCGGGTGGGCTGGTTCGGCCCGGAGGCGGCGGCTCCGCTCCTCGTGGCGGGTCAGCGGGTGTTCCTGGAGCGGCTGGTGACACACCTCCAGGGCGGTGGCTGAGGGCGATTGTCAGACCCGTGCGAGAGGGTGGGAGCGGCAATCCGTCGAGAGGGAGCCCGACATGACCACGACCACCGCCACCGAGCGCGCCGCGGCCCAGGCGTACCTGCGGCTGCTCGAATCCACGCAGGCCGTGCTGACCGATCCGTCGCTCGCGCCGTACGCGGGGGCGATGCTGGCCAACCCGATGGCCGAGGCCGACGAGGCGCTGCGCGCGGCGGGCCTCGCGGGGAACGAGGACCGGCTGCTGCGGCTCGTCTCCTCGCTGCGGGCCGCGCCCGTGGGTGAGTGGGGGCGGTCCGGCTGACCGTCCGGGCCCGGCCTCCGGGTCCCGGCCGGCCGCCGCGTACCCGGCGAGGACCGAAGTCCCCCCGGGAACGACCGTGCCGTCGAGGGCCCGGTGACCCCCGCGAGACGCGGGGGCGGACGCCGGGTGCCCCGCCGGGGACGGCCGTCCGGGGCCCGGTGGATGCGGTGCCGGAAGCGCGGGTCCCTCACCGGAGCCGGCGTCACGGTCCCTGGGGGCCCGGCCCGTCGGGGGCGGGAGCGGGTGAGCGGCCGGCGGCCCGGCCGCGGCCCAGGAGTTCGGCGAGGCCCCGGCGGGTGGCCGCGACGATCACCCGGTCACCGGGGACGAGGACCCGGTCGGGGGCGAGGCGCCACGCCCGGTTGCGGTCGGGCGGCGCGTCGGCGGGGGTGCCGGCCGCGCGTTCCATGGCGATGACCCGCCAGGAGCCGGCGTGGAAGGCGTCGGCCACCTTGCTGTTCTCCAGGAGCGGGTGGGCCGCGACGTCCACGGCCGCGAAGAGGAGGACCCGCCGCTCGACGGGGAGCGCGCCGAGGATCCGGCGGCCCATCATGGCGCCGGCGAAGGCGGGGGCGGCCAGGTGGGAGACGCTGCGGCTGCGGGTGAGGGCGCCGGGGTGGGCGGTGCGCAGGGTGCGGTAGACGGCGGTCGCGAAGTCGTCGTCGTACAGGCGGAGCACGACCCGCAGGTCGGGGGCGAGGGCGCGGGCGGAGAGCGCGGCCTCCAGGTTGGTGATGTCGACGCTGGTGAGGGCGAGGAGCGCGTGGGCGCGGGGGATGCGCGCGGCTTCCAGGACGCCTTCCTCGGTGACGTCGCCGATGACGGTGGGGACGCGGAGCCGGCGCGCGACGGCGATGCCGCGCGCCTCCGGGTCGGACTCGACGCAGACGACGGGGATCCCGAGGCGGCGGAGCCTGGCGAGGACACGGGTGCCGACCTTGCCGAGGCCGAGGAGGACGACATGGCCGGACAGGCCGCGCGGCGGGCGGCGCAGCGCGGTCGCAGTACGGAAGGTGCCGAGGCCCTCGACGACGGCGGCGACGATCACGGGCAGCAGGAGCAGTCCCACGAAGCCGGCGAGGATCTGCAGGACCTGACGGCTGGTCGCCTCGCCGACGGCCGGCTCGCCGATGGCGAAGATGTCGAGCAGGGTCAGGTAGGCGGCGTGCAGCGGGTGGTCCCCGGTGGCCACGGTGAGCGCGAGCGCGAGGGCGAGGACGGCGCCGGCGGCGCCCGCCAGGGACCAGCGCAGGCGGCGGGAGAAGAGGGAGGCGACGGGCAGCGCGGCGCCCGCGAGCCGCCCGGGGCCCGCGGTGCTGCCGGCGGGCGTGACCGCTTCGAGGGTGACGGTGACACGGCCGGTGGACTCGGTGACGGTGCGGTCGTCGGGCAGGAGGCGCGGGCCCTCGTCGCCGCTGCGTTCGGAGCCCTCCCAGCCGGCCGGGTCGCGGGCCGTGGCGGAGAGCAGGGCGAGGGTGCACAGGCCCCGGTCGGGCGCCGTGCCGTCGGTGGACGGTGTCCGCTCGACCGCGTGCAGGAGCAGTCCGCCCGCCTGCACCACCTTGCTCGTGCCGGCGACGGCCGCCGCGGCGAGGGCCGGGGCGGCCGTGTCGACGTCGGAGAGCACGGTGGTCGCGGCGTCGAGCTTCTCGGGGTCGAGGCCGGGTTCGGCGACGGCGGCGGCCTGGTCGAGGAGGGTTTCGAGGTACTGGCCGAGTTTGCGGTTGTAGAGCCGGATGACCAGTCGCAGGCGGGGGTTGAGGCGGCGGGCGACGAGGGCGGCCCGGATGTTCGTCTCGTCGTCCTCGTGCACGAGGGCGAGGGCGGCGGCGCGCTCCGCGCCCGCGTCGGTGAGGGCCCGGTCGTCGGCCTCCGCGCTCTCGACGACCGTCAGGCTGCCCTCGGCGCCGAGCCCGCTGCCGTACCCCGGGCCCACGGGCCCGCCGGGGCCGGCGTCCCCGCCGGAGACGGTGGTGGTGCGGGTGACGGCGGCGGTGACCCGGCCGAAGAGGGACAGCGCGCGGCCGGGGCGGGTGGCGGGCGTGCTGGGCGCGTCGGGCCGCGCCGGTACGAGGAGGGTGACCCGCTCCCCGTACACCTCGTGCAGTTCGCGCGCGAGGCGGTGGGCGAGGGCGTCGCCCCCGCAGACGATCATGTGTCCGCCGGCGGCGGAGCGGGGCGCCCGGTCGGCGCGGAGGGCGGGCGCGGCCGCCGGG